>JAFGUS010000040.1 GCA_016938395.1 Coriobacteriia bacterium
CATGTCGACGCGGACCATGCGGTGTTCGTCGTCGAAGAGCGCCTCGGTCACGGTCTTGGCAAGCTCGGTCTTGCCGGTGCCGGTGGGCCCCAGGAACAGGAACCTGCCGATGGGAGCGTTCGGCTCGCCGGTTCCCGCGCGCGACTTGCGTATCGCCTTGGCCACCAGCGCGATCGCCTCCGGCTGGCCCGAGACCCGCTTGCGCATGCGCTCCTCGAGCTCGAGCAGCTTGTCCATCTCGTCTTCCTGGAGCTTGCCCACAGGCAGATTGGTCATCATCGCAACGGTGAGCGCGACGTCCTCGTTGTCGATGATGAGCGTCTCGGGCAGCGCAGCCTGGTCCCGTTTGCCCTCGAAGAGAGCACGCCGCTCTTCGCGAGACAGCTCCCCGAGGTCGGTGAAGCCGTAGAAGGCGCGCAGGCGCTTCTGCGAGCATGACTTGTCGAGCACCGCTATCGCCTTGTCCGGCAGCCGCCGGTCGGGCATGTAGCGGATGGACATATCGACCGCCGAGAGGAGGGCGTCGTCCATGATGCTCACGTCGTGGAAGCCCTGATAGCGCTCGCGCAGGCCGAACATGATCTCGACCGTGTCGTCCCTCGACGGCTCGGTGAGCGTGATGATGCCGAACCGCCGCCACAGGGCCGGATCCTTCTGCAGGAACTCGTTGTACTCGTCGGTGGTGGTGGCGCCGATGACGCGCATGCGCCCATCCGCGAGCGGCTGCTTGAGCATGTTGGCGGCGTCGACCGCGTCGCCTCCACCTGCCGCCCCTGCCCCGGCCAGCATATGGATCTCATCGATGAAGACGATCAGGTTGGGATCGGCCTCGGCCGCATCGATGAGCGACTTGAGCCGCTGCTCGAACTGGCCGCGGTACATGGTGCCGGCCACGAGCGAGCCAACCTCGACGGTGCGGATCGTCACGTTGCGCAAGCTCTCGGGCACGTCGCCTTCCACGATCTCCACCGCGAGACCTTTGACGAGCGCCGTCTTGCCTACGCCCGCCTCGCCGAGGATCATCGCGTTGGGAGTCTTGCGGCCCGTGAGGTGCCCGATAAGCTCGAGCAGCTCACTTTCACGTCCCGTGACCGCGTGGAGCTCGCCCTTCCGGGCCATCTCGGTCAGATCCTGCCCGAGGTTGTCCAGATCGCTCTTGGGTGTCCCGCCCGGCGAACTCGTCTCTGACTGCTCGGCCTCCTTGCGCTCCACGTAGCGCGAGCCATCCCAGCCGCTCTTGAGCATGTCCTTGACGCGGCCGACCAGGGCATCGGTGTCCGCCTTCTGCTCAGCAAGCACCTGCGCGGGGATCCCGCCCTCGTCGAGCAGCACAGCGAGCAGGATATGTGGCGCCTCGACGAGGTCGCTACCGAGCGATGAGGCCCAACTGGCCGCCTCGTCGAGCATCGTCTCGGCCTCGGGTGTGAAGACGGCCTGCCCCGTGCGCTTGCTCCCGGTCGGGTCCGACTTCTTCCTGATGTCGGCCGCCAACGCACCGGTGTCGATGCCCGCGCCGCGGAAGCACCCCTGGATGGCGAGATCCTCGAGGTCCATCACGCCGAGGAAGATGTGCTCCACACCGATTCGGTCATGACCCATGCCGGTCGATGCCATATCTGCCCGGCGCAGGGCCTGCCGGCCCGAGTCACCCAGGTTGTCGAGCATCGCGCCCTCCCGTCACGTCCTTCGCCCGATCGGGCTCGCTAGAAGCCCCGGCCCGCTTTCCGCCCGCCAAAGCGCTGCTGGATCTCATCGTCGTACTTGTCGGCCATGGCGGCCGCAACACCGATAGCGATGTGGAGTTCGGCACGGTTGAGGAAGCTGCCGAGCAGCGTCTCTTCGAACCCGACCGCACGCGAATCAGGATGAACGGCAAGGCGCCCGAAGACGAACTGAGAGCTTTCCTGCACCAGGAACATCGCAAGATCCGGCGTGATATCCAGGTCGAGGTTGGTGGGGGCGATGATCTGCACGACGGTCATGTCATCGCCGAACTCACGCGGGACGAGATGCACGCGCACGCCCTCGCCGAACGGCACGAGGAAGTCGTTGTCGGAGTCCCTCAGGTACTTGAGTCCGAGCTCGTCCAGGTACCTGGCGATGAGCTCCCGGAGTTCCTTCACGCGCTCGCTGTCAGTCACGCTGTCCACCCCCATGACGATGTCGGTTCGATCGCGGGATGCCCGTAGGCCGGCCCGCCGGTCCGTTCACTTGAGTGTACCCCTGCCGCGTGTAGCGTCACGGGCGGGCCGAGACTGCCGCAGACGCCCCGCGACATTGGTGGCTCTACCGCACGCCGACGAGCTCGATCACGTGAAGTGCACCACCCTCGTCCCCGCAGGCGAGCAGCGGCCGTGTGGGATGGACGGCGACACACCGCACGGCGCCCGGGAGCGACACGAGCACCGTGGTCGCGCCGGTATCCACGTCCCACACGCGCACCGTGCGGTCCCTGCTCCCCGTGGCGACCCAGCTTCCGCCCGCTCCGAAGGCGACTCCGCCCAGCGTGTCGCGGTGACCCGTGAACGTGCGGAGTTCGGCCCCGCTGGCCGCGTCCCAAATGTGGAGCGTCCGGTCGTGCCCGGCCGAGGCGATCCGCGTCCCATCGGAACTGAACGCGCACGCGGCAACCTCCGCGGTGTGGCGCAGCACGTGCAGGGCCGAGAGACTCGGCGTGTCCCATATCTTCACGGTGTGGTCCCAGCTCGAGGTGATGACCCGGGCGCCGTCAGGGCTCAGAGCGCAGCCGGTGATCCGGTCGCTATGGGCCACGACGTTCCGCAGCTCGGAGCCGCCGGTCACGTCCCATACCCGGAGCGTCCGGTCGCCACTTCCCGACACCGCATGACAACCATCGAGCATGAACGCGCAAGCGTAGACCGGCCGCAGGTGTCCTGTGAGGGTGCGCACCTCCACGCCCTGCTCGGCGTTCCACACGCGCATGTTGTCGTCATCGTGACCCGAGATGGCCCCGGTGCCGTTGGCATTCATGGCGCACGACAGCGCCGCGGTACGCGGTGTGCTGAGCGTGCGCAGCACCCTGCCGCCGGCAGCGTCCCAGACCTTCACCGTGTTGTCGGCACTCGCCGACACGATCCGTGTTCCGTCGAGACTGAAGGCGCACGCGTTGACAGCGGC
>JAFGUS010000041.1 GCA_016938395.1 Coriobacteriia bacterium
CCGCTCTCGGATGAGTACGAGACCGTTGCCGGCTGGGTGCTCTTCGAGCTCGGCCACATCCCCTCCGGCGGTGAAGTCGTGCAGCACGACGACCTTTCGGTACAGGTCGACGCCGTCAGGCGGAGGAGGATCGCGCGACTTCGGGTATCAAGGACGAGGGACGCGGTTGCCGAGGGTGGCGCGCGCCCCGCTGTCTGATGGTATCCGGGCGATTCCGCCCGGCACGACAATGGGGGACGACATGACCGGTCAAGAAAGTGCGCAGCCGACGTTCGAGGCAGGGGTGCAGGCGCCGCAGACGGCGACCCCGCCCCCGGTGACCCCACCTCCAGTGACCCCACCCGCCTCGCCTGTGAGCGGAGGCGGCTCGGGGGGCCACCGCGGAACGGTGCTCTGGGGGATCACGCTCATCGTCGTGGGCGGTCTGCTCCTCGTGAGTCAGTTCGTGCCGGGCATCGCGCTCTGGCGGTACTGGCCGCTCATCATCATCGCGATCGGCGTACGTCAGGCACTCGGACCCACAGTGGGATCCTGGTCGATCAAGCACGGTGTCGACGGTCTGGTGACGATCGCCTTCGGTCTCGTATTCCTCGGGCAGATGCTCGGCTACCTGGGATGGAACGTATGGCTCAACATCCTCCGCCTGTGGCCTCTCCTGCTCGTCTCGATCGGCCTTGAGGTGGCAGGCAAGGGGCTGCGCTCCGAAGCGGTGCGCGCACTTGGCGGCCTCGTGGTGATCGGCGGCCTTGCGTACGGTGCGCTCGTCCTGACACCGACGGGGTCGTGGATGCCGCTGGTGCCGGTGACCGGTGAGTCCGAGGCGTTCGAGTGGAGCGAAGCGCACAGCCGGCGCGTCTCCGAGGGCGCGGCCGTGATCCGGGGCGGGGTGGGCCGGCTGATGGTCTCCGAGGGTCGTGATCTCGCCACCGCTGAGGGGCGCTCTCCGCTGGAGTCGGAGTTCGACGTCGTGGTCGACGGCGGAACCGCCGACGTAGAGATCAGCGCGGGGACAGGCGTCTGGGTTCCGACTGCGGACGAGGTTCGTCTTGATGTGACACTCGATCGTGACGTGACCTGGGACATCACCGTGGACGCCGGGGTCTCGCACTACGACATCGATCTGCGTGAGCTGCGCGTGCGTTCGCTCTCGCTCAACGCCGGGGTTTCCGAGGGCACCGTGACACTCGGCTCCTCGGCATCGTCGGGCCTGGGCGGCGCCGTGCCCGCTGACGTCGATGCGGGCGTCTCGGCGCTCACGATCCGGGTGCCCGGTGGCGACAACGTCCGGGTGAGCTTGAGCAGTGGGCTCTCGGGCATGACCACCCGGGGGACGTGGACGAGCAGTCGCGAGGGCGACACGAGGGTGTACGAGAGTGAAGGGTTCCGCGACTCCGGCACGTACTGGGATATCGACATCACGTCGGGCATCGGCAGTGTCACCGTCGAGTACTACTAGGAGGTCGTCACCGTGACTGATCAGCAGCACCCCACCAATCCGGGCGAAGATCGCGACACCACCGGCTGGGTCATCCTCGGCGCAGTCCTCATCATCGCGGGATTCTTCCTCGGGGCACGGAACCTCGGCATCATCCCGTGGCCGATCGGGCAGGTGTGGAACCTGTTCGTGAAGGCGCGCGTGGGAATCGGGATCGTCCTGCTCGGCGGTCTGCTGATCTGGTGGGCCCAGTCGGGGAAGGGCTTCCGCGCTCCGCAGCGCGGCATGAAGCTCTATCGCTCCCGCAACGACAAGTGGCTGGCCGGTGTGCTCGGCGGCCTGGCGGAGTACTTCGGTGCCGACGCGACGATGCTCCGGCTGACCTTTCTCGCGCTCGTCATCCTGTTCGACATCGGAGGGCTCGTGGCGGCCTACATCGTGATGGCGATCGTGGTGCCGCAGGCACCGAAGGGTGTCGCACCCGCGCCCGCAGTGCCCGAGTGGCCGCAGGCGCCCGCCCCGGTTGCTCCCGCCCCTGCCCCGGCTGCACCGCCGGTCCCGGCACCGCAACCCGAAGAGGCCGTTCCCGCTCCGGTTGCACCGGAGGCCCCCGTTGCTCCGGCCGCGGCCCCGGCGCCTCCCGCCGCGCCCGCACCTCCGGCTGAACCCGCCGAGTCGGAGAGTCCTGACGCGGGCGGCCAGTGAGCGCGACGGTCGACGGCGCACGACAGGGGGATCGCTTCCCGTCGCAGGTGCCCGGCACCGCGCCGGGGGACATCGTCGACGCGCACGTCCACCTCTTCTCGCTACCGCTCTTTCGGGAGTTCGTCGAGCGCAATCCCGACGTGAACCCGCGTTGGAAGCGGGCACTCGAAGACGGGAAGTGGGGACGTCGCGGTGAGACACTGCCCGACCTCGACGCTCACGAGATGGCTGCGTGGTACGCGGCCCGTCTCGATGACGCCGGTATCGCCAAGGCGGTGGTGGTGTCAGTGCTGCCCGACTCGCAGTACACGCGCGATGTCATCGCGGCCTCGGGTGGACGCGTGGCGGCGCTCTGCAACATCGATCCACGCTCGCCGGAGGCACCCGCGCTCCTGAGGCGTGAGATGGCCGCAGGATTCAAGGGCGTGAAGCTGCTGCCGGTTAACCGCTGCTACCACCTCTCCGATCCAGCGTGCCGGCCGTTCTTCGATACCGCGGCTGAGCTCGGCGCGGCGATCACGGTCCACTACGGCGTGACGGTCGATCCGCAGGGGGATCTGCGCTACGCAGACCCGACCGACCTCTCGCCGGTCGCGCGCGACTACCCCGACATGCCGTTCGTGATCGCGCACTTCGGGGCGGGGTACCTGCACGAGGCGCTGCGGCTCGGCTACCAATGCAAGAATGTGTGCCTGGACTCGTCGGGCACCAACAACTGGATGGATTACGACCCGAACGGGTACACGCTGGCGCAGGTGTTCGACCGCGCACTCACGGCACTCGGCCCCGAGCGCGTGCTCTTCGGCACGGACTCGGGCACCACGGGCCCGTACCGGAAGTGGATCGCGTACCAGCAGCGCCGCACGCTCGAGGAGCTCGGGCTCTCGGAGCACGATCGGGATCTCGTCCTTCGGGCGAACGCGGTGCGCATCTTCCGGCTCGACGGCTAGGCGGCGCGAAGGGCGGTGGGAGCGTGAGCTGGGGCAAGCACAACGAGGAGCGCGAGTACGACGAGCTTGTCAACTGGGACGCGCGCCTCACACGCGAGGGCCCGTTCTTCCGGCGCCTGTTCGACGAGCACGATGTCCGCTCGGTGGCCGACGTGGGTGCGGGTAGCGCTCGGCACTCCATCATGTACCGGTCGTGGGGCCTGGACGTGACGGCGATCGATCCGAGCGCCGACATGCTCGAACTCGCGCGCGAGAACGCCGAACGGCTGGGAAGTGACGTGCGCATCGTCGAGGGGGGTTTCGGGGACGTTGCGCGCATCGTCGGCGGCCCCGTCGACGCGGTCACCTGCACCGGCAACGCGCTTCCGCATGTGCGGTCGCTCGAGGGGCTCAGAGAGGCGCTTGGGGACTTTGCTGCAGCACTCCGGCCCGGCGGGGTGCTCGTGCTCCACTACCTCAATCACGATCGACTGGTGACGCAGCGCATCCGCACGATGTCGCCCGTCTTCCGCGAAACGCCGGCCGGCGACAAGTTCTTCCTGCGCCTGCTCGGCTACACGCCGGAGGGCGATGGCGTCCTCTTCGACTTCGTCACGCTCGTGCGCGACGCGGACGTCCGCGAGACGCCGCACACGATCGAGAGCTGGCCGAAGACGCTCGAGGACGACCCCACCGGTGGCTGGAGCTTGCGATCGCGCCGTTCACTTCACTTCGCGATGCCGCTCGAGCTCATCAAGGCAGAACTCGAGCGCGCCGGCTTCGGTGACGTACAGGCGCTCGGCGACCACGCGGGGCGCCCACTCGACGTCGACACCGACGAGAGCATGATCGTCGTGGCAGTGCGCGGCTGAGATCAGGGCACGGTGCCGTCCGCACGCACGCTGCCGCACACGCGCGGCCCGAGGAGGCATCGCCTGTCGAGCGCGGCATCGCACGGCGCCACAGGCGGCGTGAGCCCCTCGGGCACACGTCCCGCGCGGCCGGACGCGAGCTCGGCGTAGAGGTGGCAGAGCGGCAGCCCCGCGACGTTCTGGAAGCACTCGTCTTCGGCGACACTCGCCAGATGGTGCTCGATGTTGTACGCCCCGGCGCATCCGAGCGCCTCGCCCCGCGCGATCCACGACTCGATCGCGGCAGCGTCGAGCGCGCGCATCTGCACAACCGTCGTCACGGCGAAGGTGTCGGGGGAGTCCGCTCCTGCGGGCAGCAGCGCTACCCCGGTCACGACGTCGTGCGTGCGCCCCGAGAGCAAGCGGAGCATGCGGCGGGCGTCGTCGGCGCCAGCCGGCTTGCCGAGCACGCGTCCGTCGGAAACGACCACAGTGTCGAACGCGAGCACGAGCGCCTCACCGCCGAGCGCAGCACGTGCGGCTACGGCCTTCTCTGCCGCGAGTGAAGCCGCGAGATCGGGCGGGGCGAGCGGAGCCGTGAGGTCCTCGGGGGTGTCGACCGCGGCGTGGGACACCTCGAAACCCAGCCAGCCGATGAGGCGCCGGCGGCGGGGAGATGCTGATGCAAGCACGGCGGGGGAGACGCTCATGCTCAGCGATGATAGCACCGCACGCCGCGAAACGGCATAATCGTGTGAGTGCCGTCGCACCAGGGAGAGGCAGATGCAAGAAGGCGTGGGATACGGTGCCGTGCACCAGGCCGAGCGCGCGCCCGACGTGGTCGAACGCCTCGTCAAGCAGCTCCTCGTCCTGCACAAGGCCGTGAAGCTCTATCCACCCACGAGCGACATCCCGCGCGATAGCGCCGCCGACGTCCTGGGCGCACTCAGGACGGTCCTGCGAGAGCGTCCAGACGTACGCTTCCAGGTGACCAAGGACGCGCTGCTCTACAGCGCCCTTCCGGTGCTTCCCGGACAGCGTCCGTTCGAGAGCTTCGCACGGGAGTTCTACAACCGTAACGTCGCGGAAGTACGCTTCCATGCCACCGTCACCGCCAAGCAGCTCATCGACTTCCTAGCCGTGCTCCAGGAACCACCCGAAGTTCTGCACGCATCGGGCGGTCTGGAGCAGCGTCTCTGGGACCTGCAGGTGGACGGTGTGACCGTCGTTCCGATATCCACCAGGATCGTCGACTCCGATGGAGTCGAAAGTGAGATGCTCGAAGAGTCCGACGACTGGCCCCCTGCCCACGACCGCATCGACGAGCTCGTGCAGGCCGCCTACGGCGCTCACCCGCGCGACCAGCGGGTGCTCGTACGCGTCATGCAGAACCCGCGGCTCGTGTCGCGCTACCTCGGTGAGCTGGCGTCCTCCGGCCGCACCGGGCGCTCGCTCGTCAATCTCATGTCCGGCCGCGTCGTGTCGCTCGCGCACTCGGCCTTCGGCGAGCTCGCCGAGGACCAGCCGGCGCTCTTCCGCTCGATCGCCGAGAGTCTGCTCTCGCTCGACCCGCAGCTTCGGCGTGACATCCTCGTCGAACGCCTGCTGCCCGACGCGCGCCTGGATGAGGCGATCGCCGGTGTGCTGCGGCAGTTCGAGCTCGGCGAGTTGTGCAGCGCGCTCGTGGAGGGGATGAGTCCGGACCCCGTGTCGCGCGACGGGATCTCGCGCGCCATACGCAACCTCGCCGTCATCAGCCTGCGACCCAAAGACGAGGTGCTGGGCGCAGCCGAGACGGCGCTGCGCGAGGCGGGTGCCGATGAGACCACGATGGCCGCGGTGCTCGAGAACGCGGCCCCGGTGCGGTTGCGCGTGGACCCCGAGAAGGCGAGCGGGAACGAGAGCGTCGAGAGTGTCCTGCGTCTCGTCGATCTCGCCCCGGTGGCCGCCGAGGCGGTCGACGAGGGAGTCGCCGATATCCGCGCGGAGGTGGCAGCGGGCATCACGGACGGCGACATCATGCTCAGCATGGTGACCCTGGCGGCCATCGAGCGCCGTCCTGACGTGTTCGCGCAGCTTATGGTGCTCGTGGAGGACGGCCTGGGCTTGCTGCTCGAGTGGGGCGAGTACGAGGCGGCGGCCGATGCGGCAGCGGCGTTCGCAGCGCTCGAGCGCGACGAGACCCTCGATGCCGAGCAGCGGGCGCGGGTGAAGCGCGCGCTTATCGCCATGGCCGACGTCCGCCACATGCGCGAGCTCAACGCCGCGCTCCGCCGCTATGACATCGGCTCGTCGGAGTACCGCGCGTGCTACCGCCTCATGCTGACACTCGGCGCGCTCACCATCGGCCCATTGCTCGAGGTGCTGGCCGACGAGCCCGACATGGCGGCGCGCAAGGCGATGGTTGACCTCATCTCGGACATGGCGCCCCGGCACATCGGTGAACTAGCTGACCGCATCTCGGACCCGCGCTGGTACTTCGTCCGCAACGTGGTCGCCATCCTGGGCTCCACGAGGCGGTCGGAGGCGTTGCCGCACCTGAACCGCACGCTTCGACACACCGATGCGCGCGTGCGTCGCGAGACCATCCGTGCGGTCGTGGCTATCAAGGACCGGTTCGCGACCGAGATGCTCATCGCCGCACTGGCCGACGAGGACCCCCAGAACGCCGGCCTCGCAGCACGACTGCTCGGCACGCTCGGCGCGCGTGGGGCGTTCCCCGCACTCGCTGCGGTGGCCCGCGGCGATGGGCGCGGCAACCGCGAACCCGGAGTGCGGATCGAGGCGATCGAGGCACTCGGCAAGCTCGGCATGCCCGAAGCGGCGGATGTGCTGCGCGACATCGTCCGACAGCGCGGTATCATGCGGGCGGGGCGTGTGCGCGAGATCAAGTCGGCGGCGGCGGCGGCTCTCGCAGCGGTCGAGCGCGCTCGCGCGGCGGGAGGTGCCTGATGGTCGATGATCGTTCCTCAGACGAACAGGCGACCCAGGCCACGGGTGTCCGTGCACCGCTCGGCGATCTCGAGACGCACGGTGACTGGACCGACGGCATCGAGCACATCACGTCCGAGATTCGCGACTCTTCCCGTGGGCGCACGTTCTCGACCAAACAGGTGCAACGCGCCCGTGAGCTGCTCACCCGCCTGTACGGCCTGAGGCGCGCGACGCGGCTCTACCCGCTCGAGCATCCCGCGGTTGATGAAGCCGCGCGCGCCCTGTACGACGTGCTGTCGCTCTACCACGCCGAGGGCGTCGATGTGCCCCTGACGTTCTTCGAAGACGAGGTGCTCCTGGGCGAGCAGGTCCTTGCCGAAGACAGCGTGCTCTTCGACCAGCTGATCCGCGACATCGGCTCCATCGGTGCCGGAAGCATCACGTTCCTGCGAGACCTGAAGCCCGAGGAGATCGTCCGGTTCACGATCGTCCTGGGGGCCCGTGCCGACGAGGTGGCCGAGCTCGAGGGCGGCATCGGTACGCTGGTGGAGCGGGCGAACGTGCCCAATATCGTCGTGAGCACCGTGAGCGTGGTACGTGATGATGGGCGCGTGGTCGACGAGGACGGCCAGACCGTGGCCAAAGCCGCGTACACCGGCGCACTCGACCTGCTGCGTGAGTTGGAACGACTCATCCGCTCCAACAAGTCGATGAGCGCCGGCCTCGTGAAGAGCACCGTGCGCAGCCTCGTGGACAACATCCTGCGCAACAAGGGAGCGATGCTCGAGCTCTCGGGCCTGAAGAACTTCGACGAGTACACGTTCTACCACTCGGTGAACGTCGCCATCCTCTCCCTGGCGCTCGGCTCGACCCTTACGCGGGACTACCGCTTCCTGTCTTCGCTCGGAGTCGGTGCGATGCTGCACGACATCGGCAAGATGTCGGTGGAACTCGACGTGCTCAACAAGACCGGCCCGCTCACGAGCCAGGAGTGGGCGACGATCAGGCAGCACCCCGTCCACGGTGCCGAGATGACGGCGCTCACCGGCGGGCTCGACCGTGCGTCGATCGTGTGCGTTCTGGAGCATCACATGCGCTACGACCTCACCGGCTATCCGCAGCGCACCCCTCAGCGGGAGCAGCACGTCGCAAGCCGGATCGTCGCGGTCGCCGATGCCTACGACGCCATGACCTCGCAGCGGCCGTACAGCGCCCCGCGCATGCAAGACGAGGCCATGAACATCGTCGTGCGCAACGCCGGCAGCGCGCTCGACCCTGTCCTCGTCCGTCTCTTCGTCGACTTACTCGGCTACTTCCCGCCACGCTCGGTGGTGCTGCTGAGCTCGGGAGAGACCGCCGTGGTCATCAGCCCGAGTCCCTCCGAGCCGTCGCGTCCGCGTGTCCGCATCATCGCCGACGCCGATGGCTCACTCACGACGCCGCTCGACGTGGACTTGAGCGATGCCTCGGAGAGCGGGGGCCGGTCGGTGCTGCGGTGCCTCGACCCCTCGGGCATGAACGTGGACGTCGCTGACTTCCTGTGACGCGGGAGCTCCGGTCGGGATGTCGGGCCCGCTGAGGCGTCGGCCCTGCTCAGGCATCGGCATCGGCAACGGTGTCGGTATTCGGTGGCCGGGTAGGATACCCTAGACAGACCGACACGGGAGGCATCATGACCGAGACCCGCCGCAGGGTGCGGCCCACCACGATCGTGGCGGGCGTGCTGCTGCTCTTGCTCATCGCATCCGGCGCCATCGCTGAGTTCTACACCGACGTACTCTGGTACGACGACCTCGGCCAGGGCGTCGTCTTCTGGCGCACGCTCGGTTGGCGCTGGGCGGTGGGGGCCGTATTCGGGCTCGTCTTCTTCGCTCTCGTGTACGTGAACCTGCGTATCGCCCGGTCTATGCGACCGACGGTCACGGTGCGCGCGGTCGGCGACACGCCGTATCAGATCGAGATGGCGCTTGAGCGCGCGCGGGCGACGATCGGTCGGCTGGCCGGGGTCGCGCTCGTGGGCGTGTCCGCTGCCGCGGCGTTCGTGTCAGGCGCGACGATAGCCGAGAACTGGGACGTGTTCGCGCTCGCACTCTCCGGCGGCGCGTTCGGCATCGCCGATCCGCAGTTCGGGCGCGATATCGGCTTCTACTTCTTCACACTCCCGGCGCTGCGCGCCGTGCAGGGGTGGCTGACGGGAAGCCTGATCTTCACGCTTCTGGCAGCGGCAGTCGTGCACGTGGTGAACGGATCGATCCGGCCCTGGGACCGGTGGAGGGGATTCGATCCCCACGTCAAGGCGCACCTGTCGGTCATCGGGGGCCTGATCGTCGTGGTGCAGGCGTTCGGCTACTGGCTCAGCATCTTCGAGCTCAACTTCTCGCCTCGCGGCCAGGTAGTGGGAGCGTCGTTCACCGACATCAACGCGCAGGTGCCCGCCTACACGATCCTCATCGTGATCGCGGTCCTCTCCGGGCTGGCCCTGCTCGTGAACATCCGCTTCCGCGGATGGCGCCTGCCGTCGATCGCACTTGGCGTGTGGGTCGGTGCCGCGATCCTCGTCGGCGGCGTGTACCCGGCGCTCGTGCAGCAGTTCCGCGTGGCTCCTAACGAGGTCGAGGCCGAGTCGCCGTACATCGAACGCAACATCGCGGCAACGCGCGACGCCTTCGGTCTGCAGGACATCGAGGTGCGCGGGTTCGCGGCCGAGGAGAACCTCACCGCCGATGACCTGCCCGGCAACGCGCGGACGATCGATAACGTCCGGCTCTGGGACCCGTCGATCGTGGTGCAGACGTATCGCCAGCTGCAGGGGATCCGCCCCTACTACGACTTCAACGACGTGGACGTGGACCGCTACACGGTGGACGGGACGCAGCGGCAGGTGCTCGTCTCGGTGCGCGAGATGAACGTCGGCCGGCTCGCCGACCAGGCTCAGACGTGGGTGAACCAGCACCTCGTCTACACGCACGGCTACGGTCTCGTGGTGAGCCCGGTCAACGAGTCCAGCGGCCAGGGCTACCCGAACTTCATCGTGAAGGACATCCCGCCTGACACCGAGACCGACCTCGAGATCGCGCAGCCCGCCATCTACTTCGGCGAGCAGGCCGACAACTACATCGTCGCGGCCACCGATCTGCCCGAGTTCGACTACCCCGTGGGCTCGGAGAACGCCGAGACGAGCTACAGCGGCACCGGCGGCATCGAGGTCGGCAGCCCGCTTCGGCGGGCCGCGTTCGCGGTACGTTTCTCAGCGCCGCAGATCGTCTTCAGCCGGTACATACGCCCGGACAGCCAGGTGCTCTTCCGTAGGTCGATCACCGAGCGCGCCCGCGCGCTCGCTCCGTGGCTCGCCATCGATGGCGACCCGTACCCGACCGTCATCGATGGCCGTATCGTGTGGGTGCTCGACGGCTACACGGTCTCGGATCGCTACCCGTACTCGGAGCGCTACGGCGGGGTGAGCTACATCCGCAACTCGGTGAAGATGACGGTCGACGCGTACGACGGCACCACCACGCTCTACGCGTTCGACCCCGACGACCCGCTGCTCGCCGCCTGGAGCGCGGTGTTTCCCGGCCTGCTCACCGATGCCGCCGAGATGCCCGAGGGCATCCGGCGCCACCTGCGTTATCCGGCCGACCTCTTCATGCTGCAGGCTGAGGTCTACAAGACGTACCACATGCTCGACCCGAAGGTGTTCTACAACAAGGAGGACCAGTGGGCGTTGCCGGGCGAGGGTGCCGAGGGCGAGGGCCTGGCGATGGACCCGTTCTACGTGCTCATGGAACTCCCGGATGAAGACCGTGAAGACTTCATGCTTATGCTGCCGTTCACGCCGCGTACCAAGGCGAACATGATCGGCTGGATGGCCGCCAAGTCGGACCCCGACACGTACGGCCAGCGCGTCGTCTACACGTTGCCCAAGCAGCGGCTCGTGCTCGGGCCGGAGCAGGTCTCGGCGCGCGTGAACCAGGATCCGATCATCTCGCAGCAGCTGACCCTGTGGAGTCAGCGCGGCAGCGGTGTCATCTTCGGCAATCTCCTCGTGATCCCGATTGAGGAAGCCATCGTGTACATCCAGCCGCTCTACCTGCAGGCCGAGCAGACGGCGATGCCGCAACTGACCCGCGTGATCGTGGCGTATGGCGACACCGTGGTGATGGAGGCCGACCTGGCGACCGCACTCCTGCGGGTGTTCGGTGCGGTGTCCGCGCCCGATGACGGTGGTGCGGCGGCCGATCCGACCGTCGCGAAGTCGCTCTACGACCGCGCACTCGAGGCCCAGCGGGCAGGCGACTGGGCCACCTACGGGAGGCTGATCGACGAGCTTGGTGCGGTGCTCGAGGAACTCGTTGGTGGCAGCAGCGAGATCACGGTGACGCCGGCTCCGTAAGCTCACGCGCTAACGAAGTGTTCACATTCGGCACGGTCTGTGCTATCGTCTCCACCCGTTGGCTGGAAGACGGAGTCCGAACCGCGTGTGCATGCGAGCCGAAGGGCCGCTGCGCGGGATCGGCGAGGCGCGGGCTCCGGAGCACACGAACCAACGGGCGCTGGCACGATCGCGGCGCCGGAGGATAACGGTCCACACCACGAACAGCAGAGCGCGTGCTTGAGTGGCCAAGGCGGCGGGAACGTCCGATCCGCGTGGCCGGGAGCGCGACGACATGCTTCCCTCTCACCCCTTCTCCCTAGTCGTCGTATGCCCGGAACGCCGCCTGTCCTGTACCCGTACATGGAGGACAGTGTGAAGGTAGCGAGTAAGCGTTACTCCGGCGGTTCGACGGCGTCTCGTGCCGTCACCATCGTCGCGATGGCAGTGGTCGTCGCGGTGGGCGCGGGCATCATCCCGGTCCGGAGTGCATCCGCATTGGTCGCCGAGCTCGGCTCGGGCCCCGTCGGCTCTCCCGCTGACGTGCTGCCTCCGGCAGCCGAGGAGCCCAAGGCCGACGAGCTTCGCGAACCCTCGGGCATCGAGGCAGCGGAAACGAAGTCGGCGAGCGTGCGCAAGCCGACGGTCATCAAGCCCAAGCCAAAGCTGGCACCTGCGCCGAAGCCTGCGTCGACTGCGGTGGAC
Organism: Coriobacteriia bacterium; assembly: GCA_016938395.1. The sequence continues at coordinate 11,932 of JAFGUS010000041.1, forward strand.
ACGAGCGGCTGGAAGAGTGCCAAGGTCTCGTGGTACGGGCCCGGCTTCTACGGCAACACCATGGCGGGCGGCGGCACGCTCACACCGTCGAGCATGGTCGTTGCGCACCGCACTCTGCCGTTCGGCACCAGGATCGAGTTCTCGTACAAGGGCCGCACGTGTGTGGCTGTGGTCCAGGATCGCGGCCCCTTCATCGCGAGTCGTATCTTCGACCTCGGACCCGGTACGGCCAAGACGCTCGGCTTCTCGGGTGTGGGAACAGTCAAGTACCGCATCCTCTAACGTTCTGCGTTCGTTGCGTACGTTCGCACGGAGGCGTCACCGGTTCGCCGGGGCGCCTCCTTTCTCGTCCCGGTCGCATCCCACGGCCGTTGGGGTATCTTCGTGAGAGACGATACGGCAACCGAGGAGGCGGCCATGACACAGTCCGGCAGCGGGCCCGAGGGGCCCAGAACCGGTATCGAGGGAATCATCGACGCAGTCGCCGACCTGCTTCAGACTGCGTCCGACTGGGTGCGCCAGGAGGCCGAGGCGGTCGTTCGCGAGAAGATCGTTCTGCCCGTGCAGAAGTTGGGACTCACCCTGGCGTCAGCAACCGCAGCCGGGTGTCTGCTCGTGGTCGGACTCGTCTTCATCGCGGTCGCGCTCTTCCTCATCCTCGCCGGGTGGGTCGGCTACCCCGGGGCGCTGCTCATCATCGGCGGCACGTACGTACTCGCGTCCCTCGTGTTCCTCGTCATCAAAGTGAGGTCGATGCAGAAATGACCGAGACAGCAGCACCGATAACCGTCGAAGACCTGCGCCGAAAGGCCGACCACATTCGCGACCTCGCCGAGATCGAAGCGCGGCATGTCGTGGCCGACCGCGGTGCGCGCATCGTCGCCATAGGCGCGGTGGCCGTGCTCGCGGCCGTCTCGCTCGCGTTCTACCTCGGGTCGCGGCGCGCCTGAGCCGGTGGGCCACGGTCCCATGCGGGTACACGGGATCCAGGTCCTACCTCAGAGCATCGAGGTGGAGATCGCGGTCGACGATGCGTCCGTCTGGAGCACCGCCGAAGCGCCGCAGCTCGCGCCGGCACTGCTCGAGGCGCTTCCCGGTCTGGCAGCGCACGTCTGCGGAAGCCGTCGCGGTGCGCTGTTCTCCGCAGAGCTCGCCGACACCGAGCTGCCCCACCTCTTCGAGCACGTGACCCTCGAACTCATGGCCCTCGCGGGGTCGCCGCGCGATCTGTGGGGAGGAACGGGGTGGCAGCGTGTGCGAAGTGGCGCGAGCCGGGCCCGACTCTCCTTCGAGTACGACGACGACCTCGTGTGTCTGGGAGCCATTAGCCTGGCCCAGCAACTCATCGAGGCGGCGTACGATGGGAATCCGCTTCCTGATGTGGCGGGTGAGACCGCGCGGCTGCGATTGCTCCGGAGGCGTCCATCCGCCGCGCATGAGAGCGATTGACCGCCCTTCGGCCCGATGCTAAGGTTGCCTCCAACCCGGCTCCGGCCGGGCACAGAGCGCAGGTGGACGTGAGGGAAGAGGGCATCATCGGCCCGGCCACCCCTCCTCAAGGTCCCCCGCCAGGTCGCCTCCCGTGAGGTGGCGGAAGCGGGCGGCTCCCCGGGCCGTTATCAGCGGGACACGAGGTCCGGCGAGTGTCACCGAGCGCCGGACGAAGACAGGTGGTACCGCGACGACCCTCGCCCTGTCGGCAGGGTCGTTTTCTGTTGTCCGGGGTCGGATGAGACCCGAAGGAGCAGCGATGGGTACCGCGAGGGTCGTATTCGACAGGTGGAGCGGGCGCTACTCGGCCCGCATGGCCGACGTGCGTTCGAGTGCCGTGCGCGATCTGTTCGCCGCCGCCACGCGCCCGGACATGATCTCGTTCTCGGGCGGCATGCCCGAGGTGAGCCGGGTGCCACTCGATGACGTGGTGGGTGCCGCCACCGCCGCCATTCGCGAGTCGGGACCTGAGGCGCTGCAGTACGGCTCGTCCGAGGGCCGAGTGGGCGTGCGCCGGATCGTCACCGAGCTCATGGCCGAGGTGGGCGTGCGCCTCAAGCCCGATGACGTGGTCGTCACCGCCGGCGCGCAGCAGGCGCTCGACCTGCTCGCCAAGATCTTCATCGACCCCGGTGACACCATCATCTGCGAGGGACCGACGTATCTCGGTGCGCTGCAGGCGTTCTCCGCCTACCAGCCCAACGTCGTGTGCGTGCCGATGGACGAGCAGGGGATGCG
>JAFGUS010000003.1 GCA_016938395.1 Coriobacteriia bacterium
GAAGGAGCCCGCCGGTGAACCCGGCGATGTTGGCCAGTCCGTTCACCGCACCGTCGATCACCTTCAGGTCGAACCACGCGACGCCGCACGCGAAGGTCTTGGTGAACGAGGCGGCGCCATTGACCAATCCGTCGATGATGTGCCGGTCGGTCCAGGAGACCCCGCTCGAGACGTCGTCTCGTATCGGGCGGACGATCCCCTTCCAGTAGAAGTCGTCGAGGTAGAACTTGTTCGAGACGAGCGTGTACGCGCCGCCGAGCGACCGGAGCGGGTCGCGCTCCTTGTAGTCGCGGTACAGGGCGTAGCCGATGATGATGCCGCCGGCCGCGGCGAGCGTGGACAGGACGGCGACCCACGGCACGAACAGGGCCTCCTCGAGCTCCTGGAAGTACACCCACTTGCCGAACACCGCCCCGAGCTGCGGCGACCCGACGAGGCCCGCAACCACCGTCAGGGAAGCGAGAGCCACGAGCACGCCGGTCATGCTCCTCGGCGCCTCGTGCGGCTCGCCGTGGCCCCGGTACTCGCCGTAGAAGGTCATCAGCACGGCTGTGGTCATGTAGAAGGCGGTGAGGAGCGCGGTCACAAGGAGCACGACGAACAGGACCGCATGGCCCTCGTGCTCGGCAACCACCAGCAGCTCGTCCTTCGACCAGAAACCGGCGAGCGGCGGTATCCCCGAGAGCGCGAGGGAGCCGATCAGGAACGTCCAGAACGTGATCGGCAGGCGTCTTCGCAGCCCGCCCATCTCGCTCATGTTGTTCGAGTGCACGGCGTGGATCACGGCGCCCGACCCGAGGAACAACAGCGCCTTGAAGAACGCGTGGGTGAACAGGTGGAAGAAGGCTCCCGTTCGGCCGGCGGGACCCATCGACATGCCGGCGATCATGTAGGCGAGCTGGCTGATCGTCGAGTACGCGAGCACGCGCTTGATGTCGTCCTGCGTGAACGCCATCAGCGCCGCGCCGAGCATCGTGATGCCGGCCACGATCGCGACGATCTGCAGGACGACGGGGTCCGCATCCAGGAACACGATGAACAGCCGTCCCACGAGGTAGACACCCGCGGCGACCATCGTGGCCGCGTGGATCAGCGCCGAGACCGGCGTCGGGCCGGCCATGGCGTCGGGGAGCCACACGTGCAGGGGGAACTGTGCCGACTTGCCGATCGTGCCGCCGAACAGCAACAGGGCCGCAGCCGACACCAGTCCAACCGAAGCGCCGCCGCTCGACACGATCTCGGAGATCTTCGGGATGTTCGAGGTCGTGAACCCGCCGATGAAGACCAGCACGAAGATCCCGAACATGAACGGCACGTCGCCGATCCGGGTCGTGATGAACGCCTTGATCGCGGAGC
>JAFGUS010000042.1 GCA_016938395.1 Coriobacteriia bacterium
GATGAGCACTGCGAGACATGACACGAAGAACGGGAGCCGAGACGTTGCGGCCTCGGCCCCGCTCACGGTGAGCGAGGTCGCGCGCCTTGCCGGGGTGAGCGTCAGAACGCTCCATCACTACGACGACATCGGGCTGCTCGAGCCGTCGGAGCGCAGCACGGCCGGCTACCGGCTGTACAGCCGGCGCGACCTCGAGCGACTCCAGGAGATCCTGCTCTTCCGAGAGCTCGACATCCCGCTCGACGACATCGGGACGCTGCTCGCCGGAGGCGCCTTCGACCGGCTCGCGGCGCTCGAGCTGCAGCACGAGATGCTGCGTGGCAAGGCGGACAGGACCCAGGCCCTCATCCACTCGGTGGAACGGGCCATCAACGCAGAGAGGACGGGTGTACGTATGACGAACGATGAGATGCTTGGCGTCTTCGGCGATTTCGATCCGGCCGAGTACGCCGACGAGGTCAAGGAGCGCTGGGGCGAGAGCGACGCCTACAGGGAGTCGGCCCGCCGCACCGCGCGGTACACGAAGGCGGACTGGGCGCGCTTCAAAGCCGAGAGCGAGCAGATCGGCACCGACACCGCCGCGCTCATGGATGCGGGCGTGCCCGCCAACGACCCGCGCGCGATGGACCTTGCCGAGCAAGCGCGCCTGCAGATCGACCGCTGGTTCTACCCCTGCTCGCACGAGATGCACGTGAACCTAGCCCAGATGTACATCGCCGACCCGCGATTCACGGCCACCTACGAGAAGATCCACGAGGGCATGGCGCGCTACTGGCACGACGCGATCGTGGCCAACGCAACGCGACGGTAGTCGGCCGTCTGCCCCACAGCGGGGCAGGTGCGGCCCCGCCGCCGATGTGTCATCTGCCGTTGCTGTCGCAGTACGTGCGGACGTGTACGTCCTCGACGACCACGAGACCGCCACAGAGCATCTCGTCGATGCCGGGGAGCAGCGCGTCCACCCGCTCGGGAGTGTCCACCCATACGAGCACGATCGGAAGGTCCGCAGAAAGTCGCAGGATACTCGTGGCGTGTATGCGGCTGTTCTTGCCGAAACCCTCGACACCCTTGAAGACCGTCGCCCCCGCGGCGCCTTCGCGCCGGAGCATCTCCACGAGTGCGGTGTGAAGCGGTTGATGGTGCCAGCGATCCGACTCACCCATGTAGACGGTCACGCGCTTGGCGTCGCCTTCGATCTTCATTCCGCCCCCTAGATCGCCCTTCCCACCAACAGACCCGCAACCACGGCGACCAGCCCGAGTGCCGCGCTCCCGAGCATGTTGGCAGCTCCCTGCACGATCAGCCCGCGCTCCACGAGCGCGATGCTCTCATACGACAGTGTCGAGAAGGTCGTGAACCCGCCGAGCAGACCCACGCCGAGAAACAGTCGCACCTGCGGCGTCATGAGACCACGCTCGGCCGATAGCGCCATCAGCAGGCCCAGCAGGAACGCGCCGCCCACATTGATGACCAGCGTGTGCCAGGGAAACGATGCCCCCCAGCGCTCGACCATCCAGCCGCCAAGAACGTAGCGCGCGCCGCCGCCGATAGCAGCGCCCACCATGATTCCCACGATCTCGAACACTCTCACGAGCGGCCTCCCCTGAAACGAACAAGCTCCCACACGCCACACGTGTAGGAGCCATCAGCCTGAAGGCAGTCACGGCGAGCCCCATCGCCCTGCCGCTCAGTCTAACCGCTGTGGACCACCGCTGCCACCGCGTCGGGCGCATCTGCCCGGTGGCCCGGCACGGCCACTGGTGCATCACACGGCATCGAGGTCCCACTCACCGGTAAGAGCCTCCCGCAACGCAGAAGAGCGGCCCCGAAGGGCCGCTCTCCGTGTGTTCGTGTCAAGCCGAAGGCTAGATCTTGCGAACGTTGCTCGCCTGCATCTTGCCGTTCTGGCCGGCGGTGACGTCGAACTCGACAGCCGCGCCCTCGTCGAGGGTCTTGAAGCCCTCGCCCTGGATCTCGGAGAAGTGGACGAACAGATCGTCGCCATCCTCACGCGAGATGAAGCCGTAGCCCTTGTCCGGATTGAACCACTTGACGGTACCCTGTGCCATGCAAACCCATCCTCTCGCCCCTTATTGGGGCAAAACAATTGCGACGCGACTCGTCCCCCGCGAGCCCGCGGGTGTCACGCCGCAGATCCTGCGGGCCTCCTCTGGCCCGTGCAGAAGTCTACGCGACCAGGGCGCTTCGCGCTAGTAGTCTCTTAAAGAAGGGTCCCGAGCCGCCCAGGGGCCAGTCACACGATCCACCACCCCACACCCTGCGCTCTGATAGAATCCCGCGGTGCGCCCTGCCGCGCAGCGGCGGGGACCCGCGCTCTCATGACTCGCACAGAGAGGCCCGACCGATGCCCCAAGCCCTGCGCGACCTGCTCCGATTCGCGACCTCCCGCGCCGTCGTCAAGGGCGCCTTCCTCGCCTTCTTCGTGTGGCTCGCCGCCCGCCTCCTCGCCTTCGCCGCATGGGCGCGAGGTGAGGGGCCCTACGTGCCGAGACCGGAAGCCGTGGCGGGCATCCTGCCGGTGGGGCACTTCACGAGCTTCTTCGCGTGGCTCAAGGGCGGCGGCTGGGACACGCTGCTGCCCGCGGGCCTCGTGATCATCCTCGCGGCACTCGCCACCTCGCTGCTCTTCAAGCGCGGTTTCTGCGGATGGATCTGCCCGGTGGGCACGGTGTGGGAGGCCGCTGCCGCGCTCGGTCGGCGGCTGCTCGGCCACAACGTGCGGTTGCCTCGGTGGCTCGACCGCGTCGGTCTGGGCTTCCGCTATCTCGTGGGCATCGCGTTCTTCGGGTTCGTGGGGATGGTCTCAGTGGCCGAAGCGACCGGCTTCCGCCAACTGCCGTACATGTGGGTGGCCGACATCAAGATCATCGAGGGTTTCGGGCAGCCGGTGTTCCTCGTCGTGGCGCTACTCGTCTTCAGCGTCTCGATGCTGCTCGGCCCGGTGTGGTGCCGATACGTCTGCCCGCTCGGAGCACTGTACTCGGCTGTAGGGATGGCCTCGCCGTGCGCGGTCAAGCGCGATGAGGAGACCTGCATCGACTGCGGGAAATGCTCGCGGGTCTGCCACGCGTTCGTGGACGTGCAGCATACCGGCACCGTGCGCGCGCCCGAGTGCGACGGCTGCATGGACTGCGTGAAGGTATGTCCGGTCGAGGGTTGCCTGGAGGCGAAGGCTGCCGACCGCGTCCGTATCGCTCCGTGGGTGTGGCCGTTGCTCGTCGTGGGGCTGTGGCTCGGCATCTACGCCGTGGCGAAACTCACCGGCAACTGGGACACGTCGATCCCCATCGACGCGTTCCGCCAGGTGATCGGCTCGGGACTCCTCGAGCAGCAGACGCCGCTGTTCTAGCCGGTGCTCCCGCACTGCGCCTCCGCACGGTCGGCCGCGGCGGCACGACTACGCGCGTCTGATCCTGAAGCACCGGTGGATCTTCGGGTTCCGCGCGAAGTCGGGCGGGATGGTCTCGGCGGTGATGTCCTCCACCCGCAGGCCACCGAGCGCGTCGGTATCGAGCTTGAAGGTCCGCAGGTTGGTGGAGAAGAGCAGCACGCCGTCGTCGGCCAGCACTGCCGCCGCATCGGCGATCAGCCCGACGTGGTCGCGCTGCACATCGAAGGTCTGTGCGCCCATCCTCTTACTCGCCGAGAACGTGGGCGGGTCGCAGAACACGAGGCTGTATCCGTCGGTCAGGCCCGCCTCCACGCGCCGGCGCTCCTCGGCAAGCCAGGTGAGCGCGTTGGAGCGCATGAAGCGCACGCCGGGCTGCTCCGCGTACCCGTTGAGCGCCATGTTCTGCTGAGCCCAGTCTAGGTACGTGCCCGAGAGGTCCACGGTGTTGACCGCAGCCGCGCCCCCGTCGACCGCGTACACGCTCGCCGCACCGGTGTACGCGAACAGATTGAGGACGCGCGCGCCCGCCGACAACTCGCGCACCATCGCGCGCACCGGGCGGTGGTCGAGGAAGATGCCCGTGTCGAGGTAGTCGTGGAGGTTCACGAGGAAACGCAGCCCGCCCTCGGCGATCTGCACGAACTCGCCGCGCTCTGCCAACCGCTCGTACTGCGAGGTGCCGCGCTGGCGACGTCGTACCTTCACCGCCACGTCCTCGGGCAGCACCTCGAGCACATCGGCCGTTACTTCCACCGCCTCGGCAAGACGCGACTCGGCGAGGGCAGGGTCGATAGACGGAGGCGGCGCGTACTCGGCGATGTGCGCGAACCGTTGGCCCTCGTCCGGGCCCGCGCCCTGGTAGAGGTCGACGGCCACCGCGTACTCGGGCAGGTCCGCGTCGTAGACGCGATAACAGGTCACGCCCTCGCGTTTCGCCCACTTGGCCGTATGGCGCGCGTTCTTGCGCAGGCGGTTGGCGAACATCTCGGCGCCTGCCGAACGCGGCTCCGGAGCGCGGCGCACCTCGGCACGCGCGGCGGCAGCCGATATCTCGAAGGTGTAGAGCTTCGTCTCGATCGCGCCGTTGTAGAGCGTGTGCGCTGCGTGGCTGCGCAGCCCCGTGCTCCGCGCGAGCGACTCGTCCGAGGTGAGGATCGCGGCCTGCCAGCCGTCGAAGCCCTCGAGCAATCGCTTGCCGAGCAGCGCATAGAGCGCCTCCAGCTCTCCGGTCTCACCGAGTCGAACCCCGTACGGCGGGTTCGTGACCACGAGACCAGGCTGTGCACCCTCCGGGGAAGCGGACTCTGCAAGTCCGGCCTCCCGCACCTCGATGAGCCGGCCGAACCCGGCGCGCCTGGAGCACGCGAGCGCGAGCGACACGGCCCGCGGATCGGCGTCCGAGCCGACGACCATCGGAAGGCGCTCACGCCCTGCTTCAGCACGATCGTCGGCATCGTCGAGCAACGCCTGCCAGGCCGTCTCGTTGTGACCGAGCCAGCCGGTGAAACCCCAGTACTCGCGGAGCAGCCCGGGTGCTTGGTCGGACGCCATCAGCGCGCCCTCGACGAGCAGCGTGCCTGAGCCACACAGTGGATCCAGTAGCGTACCGCCGGCGTCCGCGATGGCGGGCCACCCGGCGCGCACGAGCACCGCCGC
>JAFGUS010000043.1 GCA_016938395.1 Coriobacteriia bacterium
CGGTCAGCCCGGCTGCAGTAGACAGGCGTTCCGCCTGGACCCGCTCCGTCGTCATGCCGAGCAGCCGGGCCGCCTCGCCGGGGTGCGGCGTCACGAGCGTGGGAGCGTGACGCTTCAGGAGCGGACCGACGTCACCCGCAAACACGTTGAGCGCATCGGCGTCGAGCAGCAGTGGGGTACCCGTCTCACTCACGAGAGCGCGCACAGCTGCAGCGGCGCCCGCTCCGGTGGTGAGCCCGGGGCCGGCGACGACCGCGTCGGCATCGGAGACGGCGGCAAGAACCGGCCCCGCCTCGGCGATGGAGCCGTCGGCCGCCGAGGGCACCGGGCGAACGATCACGTTGGGAAGCTGAGCGCGGACGACATCGGCGATGCTGTCGGGGACGACGACGTAGACGTAGCCCGCTCCCATTCGAAGCGCGCCGCTCGCGGTCAGCACCGCGGCACCAGCGTATGAGAGCGAGCCGGCCACCACCGCCACTCTGCCGCGCGAGCCCTTGTGGTCGTCGGGACGCGTCGGTGGCAGCAGCGCACGCAGGTCCGCAGGCTCCGGGATCTCAATCGCACCGGAGCGCGCGAGCAGGTCGTGCGCGATACCGAGATCAGCGATGATGACCTCTCCGGCGTGCGCGGCTCCGGGATAGATAAGCAGCCCCGGCTTGAGGGCGCTGAAGGTCACGGTCACGTCTGCGTGGACCGCAGGACCCGTGACGCCTCCGGTGTCCGAGTCGACACCCGAGGGCACATCGGCCGCGATGACCGTCGCGCCCGAGTGTCCGATCGCTGTGATGAGCGACGCGTACGGATCGCGCGCCGGGCCCGTGAAGCCGAACCCGAAGACGGCGTCGACCACGACCGCGGCTTCAGACAGCGCCGTGTGCGTCGCATCAGCGTCTGTCAGCGGTCTCCACGGCACGCCTGCGTCGAGCGCGGCACGGGCCGCGGCGGAGGCCTCCGTGCTGTGGATGCCTGAGGGGTCGGCAGCGAGCACCCGCACGTGCCGGTCCCGCTCGCGCAGGAGCCGGGCCGCCACCCATCCGTCGCCGCCGTTGTTCCCGGGCCCGCACGCGATCACGACTTCGCCGGACGGAACGCGCCGCATCACGTCATCGGCCAGCGCTGCGCCCGCACGCTCCATGAGCGTGGCGATCGTGATGGTGCCGTCTGCGACGGCCTCGTCCTCGGCAGCACGCATCACGTCGGCAGCAAGCGCGTAGCGCATCGGTCTCCCCTCACCGTGACCGGCTGATCGGCGCAGCCTCGTCAGCTGTCGCCCTCGTCCTCTTCGTTCCCCACCTCGTCAAGGAACGCACGCGCGCTCTTGAAGGCGGCTGCCAGTTGCTCCCCGGGCGTTTCGGGCTCCGGCTCGCGCTGAGGACGCATGCCGGCCGTGACCGCGACTGCGGAGGCGACAGCGTTGGTATGCGTGAAGGAAAGCGACAGGTGCAGCTCCACCACACCCGCGGCCTCGGCAACCTCGGCGGCACGTCCCGAGAGCCGCGGGATCGGGCGGCCGCGCTCGTCGCGTGTCACTTCGACGTCCCGGAAGCGCATGCCGGAGAATCCGGTCCCGAGCGCCTTCAGGACCGCCTCTTTGGCTGCGAAGCGCATCGCGTAGTGTATCTCGGGTTTGTTGCGCGCGTCACAGTACGCACGCTCCTCCTCGGAGAAGAGACGCTCCCTGAGGCGGGGCCGGCGTTCGAGCGCGGCGCGCATGCGGTCGATCTCGACGATGTCGACGCCGAGGCCGGCGACCTGGTGCTCGGAGGCCATCGGTCACTCCACCGTCACTGACTTGGCGAGGTTGCGGGGCTGGTCGACGTTGCACCCGCGTATCGACGCGATATGGTATGCAAGCAGCTGGAGCGGCACGGTCGCCACGATGGCCGACAGGCTCTCGGCCGTGGCCGGCACGTAGAGCACGTGCTCGGCATGCTTGCGGATGTCGTCATCCCCGTGCGTTGCCACCGCGATGACACGCGCACCGCGGGCGCGCACCTCCTGGATGTTGCTCACGACCTTCTCGTACGTGTGGCCTTGTGTCGCCACCACCACAACCGGCACCTCGGGCGTGATGAGCGCGATCGGGCCGTGCTTCATCTCGCCGGCCGGATACGCCTCGGCGTGGATGTAGCTGATCTCCTTCAGTTTGAGTGCGCCCTCCATCGCCACCGGCACACCCATGCCGCGGCCGAGGAAGAGCGACGAGGCAACGCCCGTGTACTCGCGGGCGCACGCTTCGATGTCGTCGTTGCTGCCGAGAATCGCCGAGACGAGTTCGGGAAGGCGCGTGATCTCCTCCCACAACCGCTCGACCCGCGACTGCTCGAGCGTGCCCTTCGCTTGCGCGAGCTTCAGGGCCAGCACGGTGAGTGCCGCGATCTGGGCCGTGAACGTCTTGGTGGCGGCCACGCCGATCTCGGGCCCGGCATGGGTGTAGATCACGCCATCGCTCTCCCGGGTGACGCGGCTGCCGACGACGTTGGTCACCGCGAACGCGCGCGCACCGCGACTCCGTGCCTCGCGAACGCCCGCGAGCGTGTCCGCCGTCTCCCCCGACTGCGTAATGGCCACCACAAGCGTCTCGCAGTCGACTATCGGGTCCCGGTAGCGGAACTCGCTCGAAACGTCGACCTCCACCGGTATCCGGGCCCACTGCTCGATGAGCGTCTTGGCGACGATCGCCGCATGGTAGCTCGTGCCACACGCCACGATGAACACGCGCTCGATCGCAGCGATCTCGGCTTCAGTCATCTGGAGCTCCGAGAGTTGGATCGTGCCGTCGGCGCCCATGCGGCCGCGCAGTGTTTCACGGATAGCCGTGGGCTGCTCGTGGATCTCCTTGAGCATGAAGGTCTCGTAGCCGCCTTTCTCGGCGGCGTCGAGGTCCCACTCCACGTTCAGGTGCTCCGGCTCGCGAACCACCCCGTCAGCACCGCGCACCTCGGCGCCACCCGACGTCACCCGGGCGACGTCGCCATCCTCGAGCACGAGCACATCGCGTGTGTACTCAAGGACCGCCGGGATGTCGCTCGCAACGATCAGCTCGCCCTCGCCCACGCCGATGATGAGCGGCGAGTCCTTGCGCGCAGCGACCACCGCTGCGGGCTCGTCACGGTGCATGACCGCGAGCGCGTAGCTCCCGTCGAGACGCTTGACCGCGCGGGCTACCGCCGCGGCAAGATCGCCCTCGTAGTAGCTCTCGACGAGGTGCGCCACCGTCTCGGTATCCGTCTCCGAACGCAGCACGTGACCGGTGGCCGCAAGTTCCTCTCTGAGCTCCAGGTAGTTCTCGATGATGCCGTTGTGCACCACCACCACAGCACCCGTGCAGTCGGTGTGCGGGTGCGCGTTCTCCTCGTTCGGGCGGCCGTGGGTGGCCCATCGCGTGTGGCCGATGCCCACGGTGCCGCGGAGCGGCGCCTCGGCCACCGCCTCTGCGAGGTTCACGAGCTTGCCGACGCGGCGCGTGACGGCGATGCCGTCCCCTCCGGCCACAGCTATGCCGGCCGAGTCGTAACCGCGATACTCCAGACGTGCAAGACCGCCGAGCAGGACGTCGCTCGCCTGCCGGGGGCCACAGTATCCGACGATTCCACACATAGGTAGGGTCCTCCCTGGGAATGGGATGGGGTCAGGTGTCAGCGGCGGTGTGCCGCAGGGGCGCCGTGCGCCCTCGTGATCGTACTCCCGGTGCGATGACGCTTTGTCCGCCGCGGTCGCCCGCGGGCTTTGTCATCATCGTATCGACCCCGGGACTAAGGGCCGGGGGGCCATCCGCCGAGTCTTTCGATAAGCCCTCACCTCGTCACCTGACATCGTGCGTCAGGCCTGGCGCTTGCGTTCAGTCGGGCGGGCGCCCTCCTCTGCCATGGGTTGCGATCTGAGCGGATTCTACCAGAGCGAGCACGCGCGTGACCGGCCGTGGCGACCGCTTCGTGAGCGCACCGTTACCCGAGTTCGGCGCTGACGACGGCCACCAGCCTGTCGGCGACCGCACGTGCGAGCCCTTCTTCGGCAGCCTCCACCATCACCCGCACCAGCGGTTCGGTGCCCGATGGGCGCACGAGCACGCGTCCGTTGTCCCCGAGCTCGCGCTCGGCGTCGCGTACCGCATCGGCGATGGCCGCGCTCCCGGACAGTAGACCCCGGTCGGCGACCGGCACGTTGACGAGGACCTGCGGGTAGTGGCTCATGACCTGCGCGAGCTCCGAGAGCCGCCGGCCCGACCGCTTCACCACCGACGCGAGTTGCAGCGCGGTCACCAGGCCGTCGCCGGTGGTCGCGTGCTCGAGGAAGATCACGTGGCCTGACTGCTCGCCGCCAAACGTTGCTCCGGATGCGCGCATCTGATCGAGCACGTAACGGTCACCCACCCGCGTCTTGACGACCGTGATGCCGCGCTCCTTGAGCGCACGCTCGAAGCCGAGGTTGCTCATCACGGTCGCAACCACGGCCGAGCCGGGCAGCGCACCACGCTCGGCGAGGTCGACCGCACAGACGGCCATGATGCGGTCGCCATCGACCTCAGCGCCCGCCTCATCCACGGCCAGCACGCGGTCGGCGTCCCCGTCGTGCGCGATGCCGAGGTCGAACACTCCGCCGCGCACGAGTCCGGCAACCACGTCGAGATGCGTCGAGCCGCACGCTGCGTTGATGTCCATGCCGTCCCAGTCACAGTTGATCGCCGTCACCTCGGCGCCGAGCGCCTCAAAGGCGGCCGGTGTCGTGTGCGTGGCGGCGCCATGACCGCAGTCGATCGCGATCTTGAGACCCGCGAGACCGCCGGGGACGGTCGAGACAGCGTGCGCCACATAGCGCTCGACCGCGTCGGCGACGACCTCCGCGCGCCCCACAGAAGCCCCGGTGGGGCGGGGATCGGCGTCTTCCGAGACGAGGTACTCCTCGATCTCATCCTCGATCTCGTCGGGCAGCTTGAATCCGCCGCGGTCGAAGAACTTGATGCCGTTGTACTCGGCGGGGTTGTGCGAGGCGGAGATGACGATGCCGCCATCGGCACCCAGATCGCGCGCGAGGAATGCGACCGCAGGCGTGGGCACCACTCCGGCCCGCAGAGCATCAGCTCCGGCGCTGCAGACACCTGCGACTACGGCGGCTTCGAGCATGTCGCCGCTGCGCCGCGTGTCCATGCCGATAACGATGCTGCCGCGGCCCTTGTCGGCAAGGAAGTGCCCCGCTGCCCGCCCGAGCCGGAACGCGAGCTCGGGCGTCAGGTCGTGGTTGGCCACGCCGCGCACGCCGTCGGTACCGAACAGCCTGGGCATCAGACACGCCTCCTCGAGATGATGCAAGGCCCGCCTGTGAGGGCGGGCCTTGGGTTCCGATCCGGTGCCTCGCAGCTCCTAGCGCTTGGAGAACTGCGGGCGCTTGCGCGCCTTCTTGAGACCGTACTTCTTGCGCTCGACCATACGCGGGTCACGGCGCAACAGGCCGGCACGCTTGAGTTCGCTACGATAGTCGTCCCCGGCCTCAAGCAGGGCACGGGCGATGGCGTGGCGCATCGCGCCCGCCTGACCCGACATGCCGCCGCCCTTTATGTTGGCGAAGACGTCGAAGTGACCCGAGGTCTCAGTCACCTTGAACGGCTGCTCGACGAAGCCCTTGAACACCTCGCGGCCGAAGTAGTCATCGAACGCGCGACCGTTGACCACCATCTGTCCCGATCCGGGGATCAGGCGCACGCGGGCGACCGACGTCTTGCGGCGACCGGTGCCCCAGTAGACTGCCTTGTTCTCAGCCATGCGCTAGACCTCCAGGGTGATCTGACGGGGGTTCTGGGCCTGGTGCGGGTGCTCGGCGCCGCCGTACACCTTGAGCTTCTTACCCATGGCCCGCCCGAGGGTGTTCTTCGGGAGCATGCCCTTGACCGCCATCTCTATGACCCGCTCGGGCCGCTTGGCCAGGATCTCGGAGATGGGGGTCTCCTTGAGGCCACCCGGGTATCCCGAGTGGCGGTACTTCATCTTGGTGGCGAGCTTGTTGCCGGTGAGCTTCACCTTCGACGCGTTGACCACGATGACGAAGTCACCGGTGTCGACGTTCGGGGTGTACTGCGGCTTGCGCTTCCCCTTGAGAATGGAAGCGACCTCGCTCGCCAGACGGCCGAGAGGGATGTCGGTGGCGTCGACGACGAGCCACTCGCGCTCCACCTCGCCGGGCTTGGCGTAGTAGGTCTTCAACGGTTCCTCCATACGGTGCTGGACGTAGTCGTTTATCGAGTTCACGGGGCTCTCCAAACGAACCCTTACACTTTAGCCGCGGGGGTATGGGGTGTCAACCAACGGTCCCGGGCGTATCCACCCGCCCGTGCATATCGCGACAGGCCCCTACAGCCAGCACTCATCCGGGTACGACACGTGCCACAGCACGAGTCCGTGCGCGGGTGCCGTGGGGCCCGCGGCCGACCGGTCGCACGCCGCCAGTGCTTCGGCCATCCACTCGGCGGAACGCCGGCCCTTACCCACCTCGACGAGACTCCCGACGATCACCCGCACCATCGAGTGGAGAAACGCGTTGCCGCTCACGCGCACCACGATCGAATGCTCGCCGAGCACGGTCTCCGGACCGATCTCGACCAGATCGAGGCGCCGCATCGTCGGCTTGCCTTCGGCAGACGCGCTCACGCAAAACGACTTGAAGTCGTGCTCGCCCACGAGATGACGCGCCGCCGCCCGCATCGACGCCAGATCGAGTGACGCGCCCACCCACCAGGCGTACGGCCCGAGGAACACCGGGGGCACAGGTCCGGGCACGAGGCGGTAGCGGTACTCGCGCCCGATCGCCGAATGACGCGCGCTGAAGGCCGCATCCGCCTGCCGAACGCCGGTCACGACAATGCCGGGGCCGGCGAGGCCGTTAAGCGAGCGCAACAGCACGGAGGAGTCTGGCTCCGAGCCCTCGGCGGCGAAGCTCACCGTCTGGCCAAGCGCATGCACTCCGGCGTCGGTACGCCCCGCCCCGGTGGTCTCCACATCGCGCCGCAGGATCGTCGAGAGCGCATCCTCCAGGCGGCCCTGCACGGTAGGAAGCCCGGGCTGTCGGGCGAAGCCGGCGAAGCCGCTGCCGTCGTATGAGACCGTCAGAACGATGGCGCCGGTCACGTCGACTCCCTACAGCACGATGCCGATGACGATGACGAGTGCGCCTCCCAGCACGAGGGTGGCCCAGTCGGACGGACGCATGACCGCGATGTTGAGTCGCGTACGCCCTGCACCCCCACGATAGCACCGCGACTCCATAGCCACGGCAAGCTCCTCGGCACGCCTGAACAGATTCACGAACAGCGGCACGAGGACGGGCACGAACGCCTTCGCACGCCTGAGGGGTCCGCCCTCGTCGAAGCGCGCGCCCCGGGCAGCCTGCGCGGTCATGATCTTCTCGGCCTCTTGCGCCGTGGTGGGGATGAAGCGGAGTGCGATCGTGAGCATCATCGCGACCTCGCCCGCCGGAAAGCGGACGACGCGAAGCGGGCGCATCACGTACTCCAGCCCGTCGGTGAGCTGGACCGGCGTCGTCGTAAGCGTGAGCAGCGAGGTCCCCACCACGAGGAGCATGATCCGCGTCGCGAAGAACACGCCCTCGAGGAGTCCGGGACCGTCCACGCCAAGCGGGCCGATACGCACGAGCGTCACCGTCGCAGGGTTCCAGCGAAGGGCGTGCGCGAGGAGCGTGAACGCCAGGATGACGGTGAGCGCCTTGATGCCCCGGAGCGCGATGCGCCAGGGGACGCGCGACACCCGGACCGCCGCGCCGACAGCCAGGGCCATGACGACGAGGCCCACGTAGTCGTCCACCAGGAAGATGCCCGCAGTGAAGAGCGCAACCAGGCCCATCTTCGCTCGAGCGTCCATGAAGTGCACCGGAGACGACACCGGCACGTACTGGCCGAACCCGCCCGTCAGTCTCATCGGCTCACCTCCCGTGCCGAGCGCACGAGCGCGTCAGCGGCAGCGGCGGGGTCGAACTCCATGCGGGGAAGATCGGCGCCACGTTCGCGCGCGAGCAGCTGCGTCCGCACGAGCTCCGGCAGCCGCACTCCTGCAGCCAGATACTCGTCCGCCCGCTCGTAGACCGACGCAAGCGGGCCTGCGAACATGGCCGTCCCACCCGCAAGCACGAGTACGCTATCGGCGTGTGCGAGGAACTCCTCGGGGTCGTGCGTCACCACGACGCATCCGGCTCGCTCCCGTTCGCGGACGATGGCGGCGACCACATCCCGCCGCCCCGCGGCATCCAGTCCCGCGGTGGGCTCGTCGAGGAGCAGGTACGGCGCGCGCATGGCGAGCGCACCCGCGATCGCAACTCGTCGGGCCTCTCCGCCCGAGAGCGTGAACGGCGATCGGTCCCCGAACGCCTGGGGATCGAGACCCACCGCCGCCAGGGCCTTCGCGGCCTCCGAATCCGGATCGTCCGCGCCGAGGTTACGAGGCCCGAAGGCGACATCGGCGAGCACCGTCTCGGCGAAGAACTGGGACTCGGGGTTCTGGAAGACGATCGACACCGCACCGCGCGCTTCGCGTGCCGATGGCGCCACGCCGTCAACGCTCACCGAGCCCGCGCCCGGTTCGAGAAGCCCCGCAAGCAGCCGGAGCAGCGTGGACTTGCCCGAGCCCGTGGTTCCGGCGACCAGCACGAGCATCCCCGGAGCGACCTCGAGATCGATGTCCCGCACGGCCTCGACCGCGAACCCCGTGTTGCGCCCGTACGTGTACCCGAGGCGATGCGCTATCAGCGCCATAACGCATCCACCACCGTCTCGGCATCGAGCGCTCCTGGCGGGATGTCGATGCCGGCGTCTCGCAACGCCGTTGCGAGCATCGTCATCGGAGGGAGATCGAGACCGAGTGCGGCTGCGCGCCCCGGCGCGGCGAGCAACTCGTCCGGTGTGCCGTCGAACGCGACGCGACCGCAATCGAGGACCACCATGCGATCGGCATCGGACACGTCCTCGAGACGGTGCGTGATGTGGAGCACGCCGACACCCGTCGCTCTCAAGCCACGGAGCACTGCAAGCACCTCGGCACGGCCGACTCCGTCGAGCATCGCCGTGGGCTCGTCGAGCACGAGATACGCGGGCTCGAGCGCAAGCGCTCCGGCGATGGCGAGACGCTGCTTCTGGCCCTCGGACAGCAAGTGTGGCTCGCGCCGCTGGAGTCCGTCGAGACCCACGGCCGCGAGCGCGGCGTCGACCCTTGTGCGCAGCTCCTCGCGCGCTACGCCGAGGTTCTCCGGCCCGAAGGCCACGTCCTCCTCGACAACGGTGCCGACGATCTGGTTCTCGGGATTCTGCTGCACGAACCCCACACGGCTGCGGATACGCCACATGGCGTCGTGGTCACGCGTGTCCATGCCGTCGACCATCACGGTACCGATCTCCGGCACGAGCAGGGCGTTGCACATGCGCGCCAGCGTCGATTTCCCCGAACCGTTGCTGCCGAGCAGCGCGACGCACTCGCCCGGTGCTACGGTGATCGACACGCCATCAAGAGCCGGG
Organism: Coriobacteriia bacterium; assembly: GCA_016938395.1. Next base: position 9,515 of record JAFGUS010000043.1, read on the forward strand.
CGCTCAGCGCCCGGATAGACGAACGTCACCTGGCCGATCTCGATCATGCGACCTCCGAAGCGCACGGAGGGCCCCGCATCGAGCGAGGCCCTCTCCGTGCGCCACGACCCTCGCGGGCCGATACTAGTCCACGAGCTCCATGATGACCATCGGCGCGGCATCTCCCTTGCGGGGGCCGAGCTTCAGGATCCGCGTGTATCCGCCATCGCGGTCAGCGAAACGCGGTGCGATGTCATCGAAGACCTTCTTGACCAGTGCCTGGTCGCCCAGCTCGGCCAGCGCGAGGCGGCGGGCGTGAACATCTCCGCGCTTGCCCCAGCCGATGATGCGGTCGACGAGCGCGCGGACTTCCTTCGCCCGCGTCTCCGTCGTCTTGATGCGCTCGTTGGCGAGCAGCGCGGCAGCGAGGCTGCGGAGCATAGCCCGCGTGTGGCTCGCGTCGGTGCCGAGCTTGCGCCCCTTCTTCGCGTGTCTCATGTCCTCAAGTTCTCCTAGCCTGCGAGTCCCAGGCCCATGGCCTGAAGCTTGTCCTTGACTTCCTCGATCGACTTCGCGCCGAAGTTGCGGATGTTGAGCAGGTCGGCCTCGCTGCACTCGGTGAGCTGGCCGATGCTGTTGACACCCTGACGCTTCAGGCAGTTGTACGACCTCACCGAGAGGTCGAGGTCCTCGATCGGGCGCTCGAGCACGCTGTTCTTCTCATCGGCCGCGGCCTGGAAGATGCCGTCCTCGGGAAGCTCGCTCTCGGCCTGGTCGAGGAAGAGCATCATGTGCTCGTTCACGATCCGGGCAGCACGCGCGACCGCGTCAGCGGGGCTGACGGCGCCGTTGGTCTCGACCTCGAGTACGACCTTGTCGTAGTCGGTGCGCTGGCCCACGCGCGTGTTCTCCACGACGTACGTGCACCGCGTCACCGGGCTGAACAGCGAGTCGACCGTGATGACGCCGAGCGGGTCCTCGGGACGCTTGTTGCGGTCGGCGGAGACGTAGCCGCGCGACACGCCGATGCGGATGCTCATCTCGAGATGCGCGCCCTTCTCGAGCGTGGCGATGACGTGGTCGGGGTTGATGAGCTCGAACTCGGCGGGGACCCTGAGGTCCTTGCCGGTAACGGCACCCGGACCCTTGACGTCAAGCGTCGCGACGCCGTCGCCCTCACCGATACCGGTCTCGCTGAAGACGAGACCCTTCACGTTGAGCACGACATCGGTGACATCCTCACGGATGCCTTCGATGGTTGAGAACTCGTGGCGCACGCCCTCGATGCGGATCGAGGTAGCAGCGGCGCCTTCGAGCGACGACAGCAGCACCCGGCGCATCGAGTTGCCCAGGGTGTAGCCATAGCCGCGCTCGAGCGGCTCCACGATGTACCGCGCGGTACGCGAGTCGATCTCCTCGACGGTGACCTGCGGCCTCATAAACTCGGTCATGCGGTTTGCCTCCTTGGCTGGCAAGGCGTGGTTACTTGGAGTAGAGCTCGACGATGAGCTGCTCGCGCAACGGAGCATCGATTTGCTCGCGCGCCGGCAGTGATAGCACTTTGCCCTGCAGCTTCTCGACGTCCACCTCGAGCCAGCCCGGAATCTCGATCTTGGACGACGAGATCAGGGCCGCTTTGATGGTGGTGAGGTCCTTGGCCTTCTCGCCCACCGCGATGAGCGTGCCGGGGCGCACGCGGAACGACGGGATGTCGACCCGACGGCCGTCCACCGTGAAGTGGCCGTGCCGAACGAGCTGACGGGCCTCGTCACGCGATGCCGCGAAACCGAGGCGGTACACGACGTTGTCGAGCCGGCTCTCGAGCAGGCGCAGCAGGTTCTCGCCGGTGATGCCGGGCTGACGCGTCGCGATCTGGTAGTACGTGCGGAACTGCTTCTCCAGAAGGCCGTAGATGCGCTTGGCCTTCTGCTTCTCGCGCAGCTGCACGCGGTACTCCGAGTCCCGCGGGCGCTTCTTGCCCGCCTGACCCGGGGGATACGGGCGCTTCTCGATGCCACACTTGTCGGTGTAGCAGCGATCGCCCTTCAGAAAGAGCTTCTCACCTTCACGGCGGCACTGTCTGCAGTCCGCCCCTGTGTAACGTGCCATAGAGGTCGTTCCTCCTACGAGAGCTACACGCGGCGGCGCTTGCGCTGCCGACAGCCGTTGTGCGGGACGGGGGTCCGGTCCTGGATGCTCGCGATTTCGAGACCCGCCGCCTGAAGCGAACGGATCGCGGTCTCGCGGCCGGAGCCGGGACCCTTGACGAACACCGACACCTTGCGCACGCCGTGCTCCTGAGCGAGCTTCGCGCAGGACTCGGCGGCAAGCTGCGCCGCGAACGGCGTCGACTTGCGCGAGCCCTTGAAGCCCACCTGGCCGGCGGACTTCCACGCGATCACGTTGCCCGACGGGTCGGTGATGGAGATGATCGTGTTGTTGAACGTGCTCTTGATGTAGGCCTGGCCGACCGCGATGTTCTTGCGTTCGCTGCGGCGGACCCGGCTCTTGACGTTCTTCTTCTTGGCGGCCATGTGCTACTTGCCCTTCTTCTTCGCGCCGATCTGGCGGCGGGGGCCCTTGCGGGTACGCGCGTTGGTGTGCGTACGCTGCCCGCGAACCGGCAGACCCTTGCGGTGCCGAAGCCCTCGGTAGCAGCCGATCTCCATCAGCCGCTTGATGTTCTGGCTGACCTCACGGCGCAGATCACCCTCGACCTTGAGATTGCGGTCGATGAACTCGCGCAGCCGGACGACCTCTTCTTCAGTGAGGTTCCGGACGCGCGTGTCGGGATTGATGCCCGTCTCGCGCAGAATCTGCTGCGCGGTGGTGAGGCCGATGCCGAAGATGTAGGTCAAGCCGATCTCAACGCGCTTCTCGCGCGGGAGGTCGACGCCTGCGATGCGTGCCAAAGCCCGCTCCCTCCTGGTCCTAGCCCTGCCGCTGCTTGTGACGCGGGTTCTCGCAGATCACGAGCACCCGGCCGTGGCGGCGGATGACCTTGCACTTCTCACACATCTTCTTCACAGAAGGTCTGACTTTCATTCGTGGTCCTCTTCCGGATCACCGTTCTGTGTATCTATCTCATCGCCCAGCCGCAGGCGTGGTCTTTCACGTTCGAGTTACTAACACGGCACCGGGTGTCTCCATACCCCTCGGCGAAGAGGAGGCTCACTTGAAGCGGTACGTGATCCGTCCCCGGCTCAGGTCATATGGCGACAGCTCGACCACGACCTTGTCGCCCGGCAGGATGCGGATGTAGTGCATGCGCATCTTGCCTGAGATATGTGCGAGCATCTTGTGCCCGTTGTCCAACTCCACCCGGAACATGGCGTTTGGAAGGGCCTCCATCACGGTGCCCTCCATCTCTATAGCATCATCGCGCTTCGCCAACGAGGCCATGTCCCTTCGTAGGAGCCGTGAAGTCGCAAAACGGCAGTATATCCAATACACGCGGCAGCGTCCACCCCTTCGGGCAGAACCATCACCTGCACCTCATTCGATGGTGAGTACGCGCGGGCCCGCATCGGTCACGGCGATCGTGTGTTCGAAGTGAGCCGAGAGGCTGCCATCGTCGGTCACCACGGTCCATCCGTCGGGTAGCGCATGCACTGCCGCCGCTCCGGCGTTCACCATCGGTTCGACGGCGAGGACCATGCCCGGCGTCAGCACGGGTCCGCTGCCGGCACGTCCGTAGTTCGGTACCTGAGGGTCCTCGTGCATTGAACGTCCGATGCCGTGACCCACGTACTCACGGACGACCGAGAAGCCCGCACCCTCGGCAACCGCCTGAACCGCCGCCGAGATATCGTAGAGCCGGTTTCCCGGCACACAGCGCTCGATGCCCGCCGCAAGTGCTGCCCGGGTGGCGTCCATCAGCCGCTGGGCCTCCGCGGAAACGGCTCCCACGGCGAACGTCATCGCCGAGTCGCCATAGTAGCCGTCAACGATCGCACCGCAGTCGACGGAGAGGATCTGCCCCTCGAAGAGCCGACGCGGACCGGGGATACCGTGGACGACCTCACCATCGATCGACGTGCAGAGCGTTGCCGGAAAACCATGGTAACCTTTGAAGGCCGGCCGCGCGCCCGCGCCGCGGATCGCCGCCTCGGCGATCGCATCAAGCTCTCCGGTGGTTATGCCCGGGGCCACGGCCTCACCGACCACGCGCAGTGCCAGGGCGGTGATACGACCGGCCTCACGCATAATCTCGAGTTCGTCGGTGGACTTGGTGATGATCACGTGCCGTCAGACCCCGATCGCCCGGCTGACCGCGCCGAACACGACATCGACCGGCGCGTTGCCGTCAACCTCACGCAGCAGACCCGCCGCACGGTAATGATCGATGAGTGGCTTGGTCGAGCGCTCGTAGACGTCCAGCCGGTTGGTGACGGTCGCCACCGTGTCGTCGTCACGCTGGTAGAGTTCGCCCCCGCACGACGGACACGTGCCGCTGGCGGCCTCTGGCTGCGAGACCACGTTGAAGATCCCGCCGCACTCCTTACATGTCCTGCGAGCCGTGAGTCGCGTGACGAGCGCCGACTTGTCGACCTCGACCGACACGACAGCGTCGAGCCGCATGCCGAGTTCGTCGAGCACACCATCCAGGGCCGTCGCCTGCGCAACAGTCCGCGGAAATCCATCGAGGATGAAGCCCTTGGCGGCGTCGGGCTGGCGGAGCCGTTCCTTCACCAAACCAATCACCACCGCGTCGGGCACGAGCTCGCCCTTGTCCATGAACCCCTTGGCAGCCAGGCCGAGCGGCGTCTTGTTGGCGACCGCTTGACGCAGGATGTCACCGGTCGAAATGTGCGCCAGACCATACCGTTCGATCAGTTTTGCTGCCTGAGTTCCCTTGCCGGCGCCGGGTGCGCCGAGGAGCATGATGTTCATCGCGCCCTCCCGTCCCGCCCGGGTCCTCGGCGTCTGTGCGCCGGGGACTCCCAAGGCCTCGCATCTCACGGGCCGCTCGGCCCGATTCGTCCTACTTGAAGAAACCGTCGTAGTGGCGCATCTGCAACTGGCTTTCGAGCTGCCGCATCGTCTCGAGCGCGACACCTACCATGATGAGGATAGACGTCCCGCCGAATGCCTGAACGAGCGGATCACCTGTCTGCTGGAACAGAATCTGCGGCATGACCGCGATTGCCGCGAGGAACAGCGCACCGGGTAGCGTAATGCGGTTCAGCACGTTCTCGATGTAACTGCTCGTGGCCTTGCCGGGCCGCACACCGGGGATGAAGCCGCCGTTCTTGCGCAGGTTGTCCGCGGTGTCGATGGGGTTGAAGACGAGCGCGGTGTAGAAGTAGGTGAAGAACACGATGAACACCGCATAGAGCGTGATGTGCAGCCAGCCGCTCGAGAGAGCCGCCGAGACCTCCTGAAGCCACGCGACGTTGGTGAAGAACCGGGCGATGGTGGTCGGGAACAGCAGGATCGACGACGCGAAGATGATCGGGATGACGTTGGCACCGTTCACCTTGAGCGGGATGTACGTCCCCACGCCGCCGTAGACACGGCGGCCGACCACGCGCTTGGCGTACTGCACGGGGATACGGCGCTGCCCGCGCTCCATGAACACGACCGCGGCGACGACGCCGAGAGAGATCATCAGCATCAGCACCATCAAGAGCGTGTTCACCTGGAACGACGCGACGATGGTCTGCGGGAATCGGGACACGATGCTCGCAAAGATGATGAGCGACATGCCGTTACCGATACCCCGCTGTGTGATGAGCTCGCCCATCCACATGATCGCTGCGGTGCCGGCGATCAGGCTGATGACGATGACGACTTCTGTCAGGAGGTTGAAGTCGATGCCCAGACCACCGCTCGCAGCCGGGGCCTGGAACACGGTCAGTAGACCCAAAGACTCGAGGAACGCGATACCGAGGGTCATGTACCGGGCGGTCTGCGTGATCTTGCGCTGCCCGGCCTCACCCTCCTTCGACCACCGCTCGACCACGGGAATGACCGCCTGCAGCAGCTGCATGATGATGGTCGCCGTGATGTACGGCATGATGCCGAGCGCGAAGATCGCGAAGTTCTCGAGCGCTCCACCCGCGAACAGGTTGAGCAGTCCGAGCGCGCTGCCCGCGCCCTGCACGAGTCCCTTGACGTCAGCGGGGTTCACACCCGGAACGGGGATGTGAGCGCCGACACGATACATAGCGACGATCGCGAGCGTGAAGATGATCTTCTTGCGCAGGTCGGGAATGCGCAGAGCGTTGCGGATGGCCTCGATCACGTGAGATCGACCGTCCCTCCCACTGCTTCGATCTTCGCCCGCGCGGGAGCGGAGATCTTGTCGACATGGACGGTGAGCGCCTTGGTGAGATCGCCGTCGCCGAGGACCTTGACCGGGGTCGCCTTGCCCTTGATGACGCCCTTGGCGAACAGGCTGTCGACATCGACGGTCTCACCGGCCCCGTAGAGCTCCTCGAGACGTCCCACGTTGACCACCGCGAACTCGACACGGTTCCTGTTCTTGAACCCACCGAGCTTCGGCATGCGCATGTGGAGCGGATTCTGGCCACCCTCGAAACCGGGGCCCTTGCCGCCACCGGCACGCGAGTTCTGGCCCTTGTCACCACGGCCACTGCGGCCGCCGTAACCGCTGCCGTGCCCGCGGCCTACCCGCTTGCGGTCCTTGCGGGACCCCGGTGCGGGGAAGAGGTCGTTCAACTGCATGATGACTCCTTATCGCTTCTCCGGAAGCATGTCTCCCGGGGTGCCGGCCGCTCGCCGCCGGCTGACTGACGGTGCGGGGCGCACAGCCCCGTCTAGACCTCTTCCACGTGGACGAGGTGCTTGACCTTGAATACCATTCCGCGGACGGTCGGCGTGTCGGCCTGCTCCACGGTGTCGTTCATACGCTTCAGGCCCAGGGCGCGCACGGTGGCCTTCTGGTCCTTCGGAAGGCCGATCGCGCTCCTGACCTGGGTTATCTTGAGCTTCTTATCTGCAGTGGCCATCACTGACTACCCCTTCTTGCCGTAGATCTCGCCCACCGACTTGCCGCGCGCACGCGCGACATCGGCCGGACTCTTGAGCTGCTGCAGGCCCTCGGCCGCCGCCTTCACGATGTTGAGGGCGTTGCTCGTTCCGAGCGACTTGGAGAGCACGTCGGCCACACCCCCGAGCTCGAGCAGAGCACGCACCGGACCGCCGGCGATGACACCGGTACCGGGCGCCGCCGGCTTGAGGAGCACCTTGCCGGCCCCGAAATGGCCGGTGACCGCGTGCGGGATGGTAGTCCCGGCGAGCGGGAAGGTGAACATGTTCTTCTTCGCGTCCTCGATGCCCTTCTTGATGGCCACCGGGACCTCTGCCGCCTTGCCCATGCCGACGCCGACTCGACCGTTGCCGTCACCCACGACGACCAGCGCGGTCAGCGAGAAGCGACGACCGCCCTTGACGACCTTGGCGACACGGTTGATGTAGACGACGCGCTCCTGGATCTCAGAGACCGGAGCACCGCTTTCATACGCCATAGTGGATCCTCCTGTCCCTTAGAACTTCAGGCCCGCTTCGCGGGCTCCTTCGGCGAGCGCTGCCACGCGACCGTGGTACAGCCGGCCACCCCGATCGAAGACGACTTCAGTGATACCGGCCTCGGTGGCGCGGCGGCCGATCGCCTCACCCACCGCGCGGGCGGCGTCGATGTTGGCGCCCGACTTGAGCGCCGAGCGCAGATCGGGGTCGATCGACGACGCGGTTGCCAGCGTGCGGCCCGACACGTCATCGATGAGCTGCGCGTAGATGTGCAGGTTGGTGCGGCTCACGCGCAGCCGGGGCCGCTCGGCGGTACCGCTCACCTTCCCGCGGACACGGCGCTGGCGGCGGGCGAGACCTGCTGCCTTCGCTTTCGTCTTATCCATGTTCCGTCCTAACTCCTTCGCCTCGCACCCGCACTCGGGTGCGCCTCTCGATCACTACTTGGCAGCCTTACCGACCTTGCGGCGGACGTGCTCGCCCGCATAGCGGATGCCCTTGCCCTTGTAGGGCTCCGGCGGCCGGATCTTGCGGATCTCAGCGGCCACCTGCCCGACGCGCTGCTTGTCGATGCCCGAGACCGAGATGCGGTTGGGCGCCGGCACCTCGAACGTGATGCCCTCCTCGGCGGTGACCACCATCGGGTGGCTCAGGCCGAGCGACAGGTCGAGGTCGTTGCCCTTAAGGACGGCGCGGTACCCCACGCCCACGATCTCGAGGTCCTTCCGGAACCCCTCAGACACACCGGTGACCATGTTGGCTACGAGCGTGCGGGTCAGCCCGTGAAGGCTGCGATTGCGACGCTCATCGTTGGGCCTACGCACGCTGATGACGCCATCTTCGAGTGTGATCTGCATGGCCGGATCGAACGACTGCGACAGGGTCCCCTTGGGACCCGCGACGGTCACGGTCGAGCCATCGATGGTTACGTTCACCCCGGACGGGACCGGGATGGGCTGCTTGCCGATACGAGACACGGCTTCTCGCTCCTTTCGCTCCGGTCCGGTTACCAGATGTAGGCGATGACCTCGCCGCCGACACCGGCGGCGCGGGCCTGCTTCTCGGTCATGACACCCTGCGAGGTCGAGATGACGGCGATGCCAAGACCGCCGAGCACGCGGGGCAGTTCGTCCTTCTTCGCGTAGACGCGGAGCCCCGGCTTGCTGATGCGGCGGATACCGGTGATCGTGCGCTCCCGCTTCGGGCCGTACTTGAGGGTGATCGACAAGGTCGACTGGGGCTCGCCCGGCACGACCTCGTAGTCGGTGATGTAGCCCTCGTCCTTCATGATCTTGGCGATGGCGACGATCTTCTTCGAAGACGGCATCGTCGTGCTCGCCTGGAATGCCGAGTTCGCGTTACGCACGCGGGTCAGCATGTCTGCGATGGGGTCTGTCATGCTCATGTTCGTACTCCTCCTATGATCCGGATCCGTCCGGTCCGTCGGTTCGTCCCGGCCCGTGGCCGACACGCCTTACGGATCGGCCGCCCGCACGTTCGCGTAGCGACTACCAGCTCGCCTTGCGCACGCCGGGCAGCTCGCCGCGGCTCGCCAGTTCGCGCACACACACGCGACACAGACCGAACTGGCGGTAGAACGCGCGTGGCCGACCGCAACGGTTGCAGCGGTTGACGGCGCGAACACCGAACTTCGGCTTACGCTTTGCCTTGGCGATCATCGACTTCTTTGCCACGTGCTTGACCTCCTTGAAGAGGGCGGACCGTCGTACGGACGCGCCCGCGTCTTCTCTATCGCTGGAACGGGAACCCGAACGCCTCCAGAAGCGCCCGGCACTCCTCGTCTGTTTTCGCGCTGGTGACGAAGGTGATGTCCATACCGCGGATCTTGTCCACCTTGTCGTAGTCGATCTCCGGGAAGATCAGCTGCTCGTTGACACCGAGCGAGTAGTTGCCGCGTCCGTCGAAGGACGTGGCGCTCACGCCCCGGAAGTCACGGATGCGCGGGAGCGCGGTCGACAGCAGCCTGTCTGCGAACTCCCACATACGATCGCCGCGCAGCGTGACCTTGGCGCCCACGGCCATGCCCTGGCGCAGTTTGAAGCCTGCGATCGACTTCTTCGCACGGGTGATGGCCGGCTTCTGTCCCGAGATGATCGTCAGGTCGGAGACTGCGTTCTCGAGCAGCTTGGCGTCCTGCGTGGCGCCACCCACGCCCATGTTGAGCACGATCTTCTCCAGGCGGGGAACCTGGTGCACGTTGGCGTACGCGAAGCGCTCCATGAGCGCTGGCACGACCTCGGTGCGATAGCGTTCTTTGAACCGTGGTGTCACTCGTCTTACCTCCATGATCCGTGCCCGACGGATTGCCGACCCGGCGGGACTTCTGGGGCGGCCTGCCGCGCGGCCGCGGCGCCTACTTGTCGATGTCCTTGCCGCACTTCTTGCAGGTGCGGATACGCACGCCCTCCTCGCGGCGCCGGCCGACACGCGTCGGCTGGCTGCAGCTCGGGCAGACGAGCATGACGTTGGACACGTGGATCGTGCCCTCCATCTCGATGATGCCGCCCTGCGGGTTCTTCTGGCTCGGGCGGGTGTGCTTCTTGATCATGTGCACGTTCTCGACGACGATGCGCTGCTTCTCGGGTGCCGAGCGCAGGACCTTGCCTTCCTTGCCTGCGTCCTTGCCCGAGATGACCTTGACGCGGTCGCCTTTGCGGATGGTCAGAGACTTGGACATGCTGTTCTCATGCCTCCTAGAGCACTTCAGGGGCGAGCGACACGATCTTCATGTACCTGCGGTCGCGCAGTTCGCGCGCGACCGGGCCGAAGATGCGCGTGCCGCGCGGGTTGCCCTGGTTGTCGATGATGACGGCTGCGTTCTCGTCGAACTTGATGTAGCTTCCGTCCGGACGCCGCACTTCCTTGGCGGTGCGAACAACGACCGCTCTCACGACGTCGCCCTTCTTCACCGTCCCGTTAGGGATGGCCTCCTTCACGGAACACACGATGGTATCCCCGACATGCGCGTAGCGCCGCCGGGTGCCACCGAGCACCTTGATGCAGGCCACCTTGCGGGCCCCGGAGTTGTCGGCCACCTTCAGCCGGGTCTCCTGCTGGATCATTACTTCCTCCGTCGCTCCTGCGGTCGTCGGCCGGACTCATCGTCGCCGAGAGGACCGTCCTCGCACCGTCTGAGGGTGCCTACTTCGCCTTCTCGACGATCTCGACCAGACGCCATCTCTTGAGCTTCGAGATCGGTCGGGTCTCCATGATGCGGACCACGTCACCCACGCCGCACTCGTTGTTCTCATCGTGCGCGTGGAACTTGGTGGACCGGGTGATCATCTTGCCGTAGAGCGGGTGGCGCTTGCGGGCCTGGACCTTGACGACGCAGGTCTTGTCGCCAGCGGCCGAGACGACCACGCCCTGACGCTCCTTGCGGCTGTTACGCTCGATACTCATCTACGGATCCTCCTACTCACGCCTGTGGCCGGGTGGCCGCGATCTCGCGGGCACGCAGCTCGGTGTGCAGGCGTGCGATGTCCTTCTTCACGACGCTGATGCGGTGCGGGTTGTCGAGCTGGCCGGTTGCGAGCTGGAACCGCAGGTTGAAGAGTTCAGTCCTGCGCTCCTTGAGCTTCTCGGCGATCTCGGTTTCCGCGAGTCCTCTGATGTCTGCAGCTTTCATTTATCCTTCACCGCCACTGTCGGCACGGGTCACGAACTTGCACTTGATCGGCAGCTTCTGTGCCGCGAGTCGCATGGCCTCCTTGGCCACGTCCTCGCTCACACCGGCCACCTCGAACATCACACGTCCGGGCTTGACCACGGCCACCCACTTCTCGGGGTTGCCCTTGCCCGAACCCATACGAGTTTCGGCAGGCTTCTGCGTCACCGGCTTGTCCGGGAAGATGTTGATCCAGACCTTGCCACCACGCTTCATGTGCCGGGTCATGGCGACACGGGCCGCCTCGATCTGCCGGTTGGTGATCCACGCCGGCTCCATCGCCTTGAGACCGTAATCGCCGAACGCGATCTCGGTGCCGCCCTTGGCGATGCCCTTGCGGGAACCGCGCATCACCTTACGATGCTTCACACGCTTGGGAAGCAGCATCTAGCCCCTCCTTCCGGCCCCGGCCCCGGCGCCGCGGCGACCGCGCGGGCGGTCACGATCGGGGCGGGGACGCTCGACGAGCGCGGCCTCTTCGGCGGCGGTCATCGTCTGGCCCGGCAGCTTGTCGCCGCGGTAGACCCAGACCTTCACTCCCACCACGCCGAACGTGGTGACGGCGTCGGTGGTGCCGTAGTCGATCTTCGCGCGCAGCGTATGGAGCGGCACGCGACCCTCGCGGTACCACTCGCGACGACCCATCTCGGCGCCGCCCAGACGGCCGGAACACTGGATGCGGATGCCGAGCGCGCCGCTCTTCATCGCGCTCGTGACGGCCTTCTTCATCGCACGGCGGAACGACACGCGGGCCACGAGCTGCTCGGCCACACTCTGCGCCACGAGGGTGGCGTCGAGTTCGGGGCGCTTGATCTCGACGATGTTCACCGCGACGGCGTGCCCGGCGAGCTGCTCGAGCTCCTTGCGCAGGGTGTCGACCTCGGCGCCCTTCTTGCCGATCACGATACCCGGACGAGCCGTCCATACCTCTACGAAGACCTTGTCGCCCTTGCGCTCGATGTCGATGCGCGACACCGCGGCCCGCTTGAGCTTGGCCTGCAGGTACTTGCGGATGGCCAGGTCCTCGGCGAGCGTCTGGCTGTAGCCCTTGTCCTGATACCAGCGGCTCCGCCACTCCTCGGTGATACCGAGGCGGAAACCTATCGGCTGGACTTTCTGACCCATCGCCTTACGCCTCCTCTCGCTGCTTCACGACCACCGTGATGTGGCTCGTGCGCTTGTTGATGCGGAACGCACGACCCATGGCGCGCGGGCGGATGCGCTTGATCGTGGGACCTTCGTTCACGTACGCCTCCGAGACATAGAGCGTCTCGGGCTTGATACGCAGGTTCTTCTCGGCGTTGGCGGCGGCACTGTGCACGACCTTGCCGACGACCTCCGCGGCGCCGCGCGGGGTGAACTTCAGAATCGCCTCGGCGTCGGGAACGGACTTGCCCCGAACCAGGTCGACGACCTCGCGCGCCTTGCGCGGGCTCACCCTCACGAACTTCGCGGTAGCTCTTGCTTCCATCTACGTACGACCTCCGACCGTTGTATAGGAGCGCACCGGCACGTCCCCCGTGGGGAACACGGACAGCGTCCTAGCGCTTACCCTTCTTGCGATCGTCCGCATGTCCGCGGAACGTGCGCGTCGGTGAGAACTCACCGAACTTATGACCCACCATCGACTCGGTGACGTACACCGGTACGTGCTTGCGCCCGTCGTGCACGGCGACCGTGTGGCCGACCATCTCGGGGAAGATGGTGGACGCACGCGACCAGGTCTTGATGACCCTCTTCTCGCCGGCCTCGTTCATGTCCTGAATGCGCTTCAGGAGCCGCGGCTCGACGTAGGGTCCCTTCTTCAGGCTTCTGCTCATCGACTGCTCCCTCTCCCGCTACTTCTTGCGGCGGCGAATGATCATCCGGTCGGACGCCTTGTGCTTGGCACGCGTGCGGTGACCCTTGGTGGGAACACCCCACGGGGTGACCGGGTGACGACCGGCGGTCTTGTTCTTGCCCTCGCCGCCACCGTGCGGGTGGTCGACCGGGTTCATCGCGGTACCACGAACGGTCGGCCGCTTGCCGAGGTGGCGGTTGCGACCGGCCTTGCCGATCGAGATGTTGGCGTGGTCGGCGTTACCGACCTCGCCCACGGTCGCGCGGCACGTCAGCGGCACCATACGCATCTCCGAGGACGGCATGCGCAGGATCGCGTTGGGGCCGTCCTTGCCGATCAGCTGCGCCGAGGCGCCAGCCGAACGTGCGATCGCCGCGCCCTTGCCGGGCTGGAGCTCGATCGCGTGCACGACCGTACCGGTCGGGATGTTCTCGAGCGGCAGCGCATTGCCCGGCTTGATGTCCGCGTCCACGCCGGAGAGGACCATGTCGCCCACGCCGAGCTTCTCAGGCGCGAGGATGTAGCGCTTCTCGCCGTCGGCGTAGTGCAGCAGCGCGATACGGGCCGACCGGTTGGGGTCGTACTCGATCGTCGCGACCTTCGCGGGAACGCCGTCCTTGTTGCGCTTGAAGTCGATCTTGCGGTACCGCCGCTTGTGACCGCCGCCCTGATGCCGCGTTGTGATGCGGCCGTTGTTGTTGCGCCCACCGTTCTTGGGCAGCGGCTCGAGCAGCGACTTCTCGGGAGTCGTCGTCGTGATCTCCGCGAAATCCGCGACCGTCTGGAAGCGACGACCCGGTGAGGTCGGCTTGTATCTCTTGAGTCCCATCATCTCTCCTTCCGTCCGATTGCCGGGCCGCTGGGACGTGCGAAGCACCTGCTCCCTCGCGCGGTCCGACGCCGGACTTCGTTCCTACCACGGTGCCGGGTGGCTCCATCTCCCCTCATACGCAGACGCGCATGCGGGTGATTCGGATTACCGTCCGGCGAACAAGTCGATCGTGTCCCCCGCCTTCAGGGTGACGATCGCCTTCTTCCACGAGCGCGACAGCCCCTTATTGTAGCGAAGTCGCCGCGGTTTACCAGAGACATTCATCGTGTTGACCTTCTCGACCCTCACGCCGAAGATCTCCTCGATCGCACTCGCGATCTGCTCCTTGCGCGCGTCACGGTGCACTTCGAACGTGTACCGGTTCTGCGCCATCAGATCGTAGCTCTTCTCCGACACGATCGGCCGGATGATGACGTCGTGTGCATTCATCAGCTCAGCACCCCCTCGAGCCACTCGAGCGCCGGCCGGGTGAACAGCAGCGACACGTTGTCGACGAGGTCGTAGGTGTTCGCCTCGGAAGCGGTGATCACGCGGACCCGGGGCAGGTTCCTGAGCGACTTGATCGCGTCGAAGTCGTCGTTGTCCACGACGACGGTCACGCGACGGTCGATGCCGAGAGCCTCGAGAACGGCCGCCGCCGTCTTGGTCGACGGACCCTCGAGACCGAAGCCCTCGATGACGTGCAGCTGACCCTCGGCGTGCTTCGCCGAAAGGACACTCCGCATCGCCAGCTTGACGACCTTGTTGGGTACCTTGAACGCGTAGCTGCGGGGGGTGGGGCCGAAGATGACGCCGCCGCCCTTCCACTGCCCGGCGCGGATCGAGCCCTGGCGTGCGCGGCCGGTGCCCTTCTGGCGCCACGGCTTGGCACCGCCGCCGGATACCTCGCTGCGACCCTTGGTGCTCTGCGTGCCCTGGCGGCGTGCGGCCATCTGGCTGCGCACCACCTGGTGGACGGCGAAGGTGTTCGGCTCGATCGCGAACACGGCGTCCGCGACTTCGGCCTGACCCACCTTCGTGCCCTTGATGTCTTTGACTTCGACAGTTGCCATCGTCATTGCTCCTTATAGCGCGAACCGGCGCGGTCTCGTTCTACCGCGCCAGGCGGATCGTCAGCAGGCCGTTCTTGCCGCCGGGGACGGCGCCCTTGACGAGCATGAGGTGCTGCTCGCCATCGATGCGCACGATCTCGACGTTGCGCACCGTCACGGTGTCGCCGCCCATGCGTCCCGGAAGCCTGACACCTTTGAACACGCGAGAGGGCGTGGACGCCTGGCCGACCGAGCCGGGCTCGCGGTGCGCGTGCGATCCGTGACCGCCGGGGCCACCCTTGAAGTTGTGGCGCTTCATGACGCCGGCGAAGCCCTTACCCTTGCTTGTGCCGGTGATGTGGACCTCCTGGCCCGCCTCGAAGCCGTCGACCGTGACCTCCTGGCCGGGCTTGAAGCTCTCGCCCTCACCGATGGGCACCTCGGCGACGAACCGCCGGGGGGTGACGCCCGCCTTGGCGAAGTGACCGGCATCGGGCTTGTTGACGCGCGACTCCTTCACCTCACCGAACGCGAGCTGAACGGCTTCATAGCCGTCGCGCTCGATCGTGCGGACCTGGGAGACCACGCAGGGTCCGGCCTCGATGACCGTGACCGGGATGAGCCGGTCGTCATCGGACCAGACCTGGGTCATGCCCAGCTTCCTTCCGAGTATCGCAGTTGCCATCGTGGTGCCTCTCTTCCGTGCGGTCTGTGGAGCCTTGTCCGCCGTCCGGATGACGACGCCTTCCAGAGGACCGCCTCTTCGTACCGGCGCCAGTGCGCCGGTGAGTTCCCTAGAGCTTGATCTCGATGTCGACGCCGGCCGGCAGGTCGAGACGCATGAGCGAGTCGACCGTCTTGGGCGTGGGCTCGAGGATATCGATGAGGCGCTTATGCGTCCGCATCTCGAAATGCTCGCGGCTGTCCTTGTTGACGTGCGGCGAGCGGATGACGCAGTAGAGGTTGCGCTCGGTGGGCAGCGGGATCGGGCCTGCCACCTTCGCGCCCGTCTTCTGCGCGGTCTCCACGATCAGCTTCGTGGACTTGTCCACGATCTCGTGATCGTACGCCTTGAGCCGGATGCGGATCTTCTGGTTCGCCAACTTGCTTACCTCCGTTAGTTACGGACTAGAAGCCTACTTCAGGATCTTCGTGACACGGCCACTACCGACGGTGCGGCCGCCCTCGCGGATGGCGAAGCGCAGGCCCTCCTCCATCGC
>JAFGUS010000044.1 GCA_016938395.1 Coriobacteriia bacterium
GACCCGAATGCGCACGCCCTCCAGTACTCCCTTGGCGAGGGACATGGCGTCGCTCACGCTGACGGGGCGCTCAGGCGTCTGCATCGGACCGCTTCTCTGCGTGCGTGCGCACGTCAAGATCGCGCACGACAAGCTTCCCCTCCTCGACGGTCACAGACCTGCGGCCGTCACAGATCGCGGCGAGCTCCTCACCCACGAGCGTCCGTCGCCATCCCGATGCGAGCGGGTGACCGTCACGCTCGCCGGCGGCAAAGCGCTCCAGCTCGTCGCGGGTAGCGAACATCGTCGCCGCGACGCCGTGCTCGCGTGCCCGCACCCGGCAGACCGCCTGAAGGACGTCGGCGATGGGATGGACGTCGCGCGGGATGCGCGTCCGTTTGGGCAGACGCGGCAGGTCCTCCTCGGAGACCGCCTCACCCGCAATGATCGCGGCCACCAGGCCGGCGCTGTCCCGTCCGGCCACTCGGTCGTTCACGCCGCGGATGGCGGCTAGACCCGCGGTGTCCTTGGGTCGCCGGCGCGCGATCTCGATCAGGCTCTCATCGGCGACGAGCCACCGACGCGGTATGTCGCGGCGCTGGGCTTCGTTCTCACGCCACGCGGCCACCTCACGCAGTACCGCAAGGCCACGACGATCGAGCGAGGATGCGCGCTTCACCCGCAGGTACTGGATGCGTGGGTCGACACGATATGTCTCGGGGTCCGAGAGCCGAGCGAAGTCCTCGGCGAGCCACGCGAGCCTGCCCTCGGCCTCGAGACGCTCCTTCAGCATCGTGTAGATGCGTATGAGGTGCACGACGTCGGCCTCCGCGTACGCCAGCTGGGCACTGCTCAGCGGCCGCACCGACCAGTCGGTGAACGTGTCGGCCTTGTCGATCTCTACGCCGAGCATCTCCTTGACGAGGTTCGCGTAACCGATCTGCGTGGGAGAACCCGCGAGTGTGGCGGCTACCTGCGTGTCGAAGATGGGTGAGGGCGTTGAACCCGTTGCCCGCAGCAGAACCTCGACATCCTGTGAAGCGGCGTGGAGGACCTTGACCGTGCGCTCGTCTGAAAGCAGCGCTGCGAGTGGGGCGATCTTGTCGCCGAGCGCGACCGCATCGATGACGTAGACCGCCTCGACGGTGGCCATCTGCACGAGGCAGAGGCGCGCGAAGTACGTCCTCTCGCGCATGAACTCGGTATCGATGGCCACTGCCGGAGCACCCATCAACGCCTCTATCGCGGCATCCAGAGCTCGTGGATCGGCGATGTACAATGGACCTCCAGCGCGACCGGTGCGCCCCGCACCGGCGGTGCGGGTCCACCCGTCGAGTGTAGCCGAACGCCCTGACACGCACGAGGAGCGCCGCTTGAACATCCTCATGGTGACGAACCCGCGGTCGGGCCTCGGCGACCCGGGGCTCTACGAGTACGTACGGGAGCTCGGCAGACACCGGAGCGAGGTGACGCTCCGTTTCATGCACGAGGACTCCGACGTGCGCCATCTGCTGCGTGACGCGAAGGAGTACGCACGCGTGGTGGCCGTCGGGGGTGACGGCACCGTCTCATCCGTGGCGTACGCGCTGCGCGACACGGGGATCCCGCTCCTCGCCTTTCCCGCGGGAACGGCCAACCTCATCGCACGGAACCTGCGCCTGCCGACCGACCCGGTCGAACTCGCGCTGATCACCATC
>JAFGUS010000045.1 GCA_016938395.1 Coriobacteriia bacterium
GTTCAGCCGGCGACGCACGCGATGGCCTCAGCGGTACGCCACGTGAGCCCTGGCGGCTATACACAGAGCATCAGGCAGCACCTCGTCCGGGCGGGCCACCCGCGCGGGCTTACGGTCGAAGCGATCCTGGCACTCAAGGTCGTCGGAGCGCTCGCTGCGGGTGTGCTGTGTTTGGGGTTCATGCTCCTTGCCGAGGGTTCGCCGTTCAGTGTGCTGCTGTTCACGACCGCAGCTGCCGTGGCGGGCTTCTTCGCACCCGATCTCTGGCTTCACCAGGTGGAGGCCAACCGCAAGCTCACGATCAGGCGTGCTCTGCCGGACATGCTCGATATGCTGACGATCAGCGTCGAAGCAGGTCTCGGGTTCGACAGCGCGGTGTCAAAGGTGGCAGCCAACAGCACCGGGCCGCTCGCCGAGGAGTTCTCGCGCATGTTGCAGGAGATCCGAGCGGGCATCCCGCGGGTGGAGGCGTTCCGCAACCTGTCGACTCGCACAGACGTTCCTGACGTCTCAACGTTCGTGACCTCCATGGTGCAGGCCGACGTCTTCGGCATCAGCGTATCGACGGTACTTCGCAACCAGGCCAAGGAGATGCGCACCAAGCGTCGCCAGCATGCCGAGGAGATGGCGCAGAAGGCGCCGGTGAAGATCGTCTTCCCGCTTATCATCTGCATTCTGCCGGCCACGCTCATCGTCATCATGGGCCCAGCGCTCGTGAGCATCGGGCGGGCCTTCGGCCTGATCGAGTAAATCATCCCGTCGGACGCGCCGTTCATCCTTCTGTTGTGTCTCGCATCACCGCATGATGGGTACGTCAGGGTGTAAGGAGTTCTCAGATATCTTCGCGGGGGCGAGCAAGATGTCCAAATTCTGGCGTGCTGACGACGGCGCTGTGGCGGTTACCGTTGCCGTCATGCTCATCGTGCTCGTCCTCTTCGCGGCGATCGCCGTGGATCTCGGCTACCTCTTTACGGTGCGGCGCCAGCTCCAGACGGCCGCCGATGCGGCCGCGCTCGCTGGCGCGCGTCTTCTCGCCGAAGGGGACGGCAACGTCGCCATCCTGGCCGAGGCCGCGCATTACGCCGAGGACATGAACGGGGTTGCGCCCGCCGAGGACCTGTGGATGGTGGCCGGAGCGCCGGAGACCGAGGTTGGCGCCGACTTCGTGCAGGTCACGGTGGCCAAGGACGCGCCGCTCTTCTTCGGCCGCGTTCTCGGTTCGAGCTTCACCGAGGTAAAGGCTTCAGCGCGTGCGGAGATCGCGTACCTCACCGGGGTGGGCGGCGTCGTGCCATGGAGTGCGCCGATCATCCGGGCCAACCGCATCGCGGTCCGCATCGATGGCGGACCTGATGTGTGGCTGACAGACCAGGGCGGCGGCCTGTGGTCGGGCACCGTGACCGCTCCGGCGGCCGCGGCTGACGGGTACCCGGTCGACGTCGTCCTCTACAACAGCCAGACCGCGTACCCCGACGGCACCTCGGACTATCCGGACGGCGTACCCGAGCCGGTGACCGGGGCAGCGGCGGTGTACGTCCCGACCGACACCGCGTCGGTGCGCGCGGTCTGGCTGGACCACCCCGTCGTGACCGCGGGAGAGACCTCCTCGGTCACGCTGTACGTGCGCTCGTCCATGTCACCGAGCGCCCGGTTCGACGGCCGCAACTACAACCTCGATGCGGTGGCGGGCGAGCCAGATCTCTGGAGGGTGGCGCTCGACGTGCCGGCCTCGGACGACCTCCATGCGGTCTATCCGGTCGAGATCAAAGCGGGCCAGGGCAACGCAAGCACAGAGGTGGGTAACGCGGCGACGCTGCTCGTGCGCCGCTCAACGTTCCCGATGCTCGACGTGACGCTCAGTGACTACTCGCCCGCAGCCGGCCAGGCCGTCACCGTGAGCGTGAGGCTCCACGACTACATCTACGGCGAACGCTACGCGATGCGTGTCGCCGGCGGCGGTGGCGAAGTGGGCAACTTCTGCGCGATCGATCTCTCCACCGTGCGCCACACCCCCTACTGGATGAACCCGCAGCATCCTGCGGCTTACGACCTCTCGGCCGACCCCGACTATCGGCCACCGACCTACTACAACTACCTCGAGAAGCGCTACCCGTTCGTCATTCACATCGGGGACACGATCTGGACCGAACCGGGCGCGATGTCCGGGCCTCAGACTGATCAGGCCCTCCAAATCCGCTTCGGCGGCGACAACCGCACCTTCGATCAGTGGGTCTCGGATGGGTCCGGCGCGTCGCGACGCATCGTGACGGTGCCGATCGTCGAAAAGATGCAGCTGGTCACCGGCACCAGCCCGGTACGAGTGGTGGCGCTCGCCGCCTTCTACGTGGAGCCAGAGAGCGACATCAGGCGTAACGACATCGTCGGCCGGTTCATCGAGTACGTCACGCCGTCGGACTCGATCTCCGAGACGCCCACCGACGAGTTCGCCATCACGACCGTGCGCCTGGTGCCGCCGCAGTAGATCAGCACGGGGCCGGTCATCGCGCCGAGCAGCAATGATGCTCGCTGCGGTAGAATCGCCGGTACCGACCCCGAAGCTGCGGAGTGCCGATGGACCGCGAGAAGATCGAGCAGGGCGTGAGACTCATCCTGGAAGGCGTCGGCGAAGATGTTGCCCGTGAAGGGCTGCTCGACACGCCGCGTCGCGTGGCCGACATGTACGAGGAGATCTTCGTCGGCCTCGGCCAGGACCCCGCCGAGCACTTCTGCGTCACCTTTAACGAAGGTCACCAGGAGATGGTGCTCATCCGCGACATCCCGCTCTACTCGGTCTGCGAGCACCACCTGCTGCCGTTCCTCGGACGTGCGCACGTTGCCTACATCCCCGGCAAGCACGGGCGCATCTGCGGTCTCTCGAAGATCGCGCGCGTGGTGGATGTGTTCGCCAAACGTCCGCAGGTGCAGGAGCGCATGACGTCGCAGATCGCCGACACGCTTGTGAGCCATCTCGACCCCACTGGCGTGCTCGTCGTGATTGAGGCCGAGCACCTGTGCATGTCGATGCGCGGCGTGCAGAAGCCCGGCGCTGTTACCACCACCTCGGCGGTGCGCGGCATCTTCGAGCGCAATGCCGCCACCCGCGCCGAAGCGATGTCGCTCATCAAGGGCGAGCGGTAGCCCGGTGACCGCCGAGGCGCGCATCTGGCGCTGCGGGCAGTACGCGCTGGCGCTCGACCGCCCACTCGTCATGGGCATCGTCAACATCACGCCCGACTCATTCTCCGACGGTGGCACGTTCCTCGATCCGGTTGCCGCTCTCAGGCACGGGCATGTGCTTGCGGCAGCCGGCGCCGATCTCGTGGATGTAGGCGGCGAGTCCACACGTCCCGGGTCAGATGAGGTGTCCGCCAGCGAGGAGCTCGAGCGCGTGCTTCCCGTGGTCGAAGCGCTCGTGCTCGGCCTGGACATCCCGGTGTCGATCGACACCCGTCATCATGCGGTAGCGCGTGCGTGCGTCGAGGTCGGCGGCAGTGTCATCAACGACGTGTCGGGTTTCCGCGACCCCGGGATGATCGACGTCGCGGCCGCCTGTGACGCGGGTCTCGTGGTGATGCACATGCTCGGCGAGCCAAAGAACATGCAGGCCGAGCCGTGCTACGACGACGTAGTGGCCGAGGTTCATAGCTACCTCGCCGCACAGGCGGACGCGCTCGAGAGCGCGGGGGTGGCCGCTGACCGCATCTGTGTCGACCCGGGTATAGGCTTCGGTAAGACCACGATGCACAACCTGGAGCTGCTGAACCGGCTCCCGGAGCTCGTCGGGCTCGGGTACCCGCTCCTCGTGGGCGCGTCGCGCAAGCGGTTCATCGGCGAGGTCACAGGCGAGTCCGAGCCGGCGCGGCGGATCGGCGGAAGTGTCGCGGCGGCGCTTACTGCGGTCGCTCGTGGCGCGTCGGTCGTGCGCGTGCACGATGTGGCTGAAACCGTGCAGGCGTTGCGCGTGTGGCAGGCCGTCGGAGGCGAGACATGGTGACTGATGCGCTCATCGGACTCGGCAGCAACCTGGGCGACCGAGCGGCCAACCTGCGCGCGGCGCTCGAGGCGATCGATCACCTCGACGGCACGCGGGTGATCGCCGTGTCCTCCATGGTCGAGTCGGAGCCGTGGGGCGTGACCGAGCAGCCGCCGTTCGCCAACGCGGTGGCGCGCGTGGCCACCGAGCTCCGCGCCGATCGGCTGCTCGAGGCGCTCAAGGACATCGAAGCCGCGCTCGGCAGGGGCGGCGGTCCGCGTTACGGGCCGCGCGTGATCGACCTCGACATCCTGCTCTTCGGCGACGAGGAGTGGCAGACCGACACGCTCGTGATCCCGCACCCGCGCATGGCCGAGCGCGACTTCGTCATCACGCCGCTGCTCGAGTTGGCGCCCGACGCGACATGGCCCGACGAGTCTCCTATCACCCGCGACCGTGCCACACAAGGTCGCGTGACTGGCTCGCTCGGCCTCATCCCGGGATACGAGGACATCACGCCACCGGTGGGTGGGTGGGTCACCGGTGGTCGGATGGAGGGTGGCGCGTGGGAGCGCGTGTCCTCGGCGCAGTTCGGCGCCCAGCGGGGCATGGTCTTCGCCGCGGAGCTCATGTTCGATGCGGCGATCCTCGAACAGGAGGGCATCCCCATCGCGTGGGACCCGATGCCGCCCACCGAGGAGTACAGCCCGTGGTCCCTGCCGCGGAGCTACCACCTCCTGGTCCCCGCCGCGTTCGCGGGCCGCGCTCGTCGCGCGCTGCTCGAAGCGCACGCGGCGCAGCCGCTCCCCGGCGGCGAGGCGGACCAGGGCGGCGGGCCCGATACGGATCAGGAAGGCGGCGACGATGCCTGAGACAGAGGTGCGGTTCTTCGGCCTGCTGCACGGCGCTCGAGCGGCCGAGGGTCGCTCGGCGCGCGAGCGGGTCGACATCCCCGAGGGTGGCATCGTCGCGCGTGATCTCGCCGTGCGTCTCAACCTGCCGCTCGACCTCATCGAGGGCATCTTCTGCGATGGCAAGGTTCACGGTCCGTCACACGTGGTGATGCCCGGGGACCGCGTGGCCTTCGCGTCCAAGGGCGTGCCCGGGCCGCACCGGTTCACTCTCGGCCTGTGGCAGGCCGGCCGCGAATCCTGGGAGTGACCGAGAGCACCACGTGTTGCTGGCGTGCGGTCGTCAGGACCGTGCGCGAGAGCCACCGATCGGCACGCGTCTTAGGCCTGCGGATAGCCGAGCAGGATGCGCACCGTCATGTGCGCCTGGTGGCCGGCGGCAACCGCAACACGGCTGGCGAACAGCGGGTGTTCCACGGAGGCTTCACTCACGAGGTCGCCCACCATCCAGACGTCGCCCATGAGGTGGCGCGTGATGATGTCGTTCGGCGACCCGTACCCGGCCACGCCGGATGCGGCCACGATCGGCACTCCGGGTAGTTGCTCGGATGCGGCCGCCACGATTATCGCCTTGTCGTGCGCGGAGTCCACTGCCTCCACGAGCACGTGCACGTCGCCGAAGAGCTCCCCGAGATTGCTCTCGTCGATGTGGGTCTGGAAGCACTCGAGGCCGATGTCGGTGGTGATGCGACGCAGGTTGGCCGAGAGCGCATCGGTCTTGGGCAGACCGATCTGGTCGCTGAAGTAGAACTGCCGTTCGAGGTTACTCGCGTCCACCGCGTCGTGGTCCGCGAGCGCGAGCGTGCCCACCCCGGCGCGCGCGAGCATCCACGCGACATTGCTGCCAAGTCCGCCGAGTCCCACGATCCCGACGCGCGCGGCGCGCAGGCGCCGGCGCAGATCCTCGTACTCCTCGAGACCAGGTGCGGGATTCGGGACGAACGGCATGGGGTCACCCTCCTGCCACAGGCGGGAAGACGGCCATGCGGTCGCCTTCGGCGAGCACCTGCTCGTCGGGTTCGTGGCGACCGTTCACGAAGACGATCCGGGGCTCGTCGGGGAGCCCCATGAGAGTGATGACCTGCCCGACGGTTATTCCGTCGGGCAGGTCCATCGCCCGTGCGTGCGGACTCATACGGTTCTCCGCATCTGCCTCGGGCAGGTACTGCGAGAGGCTGGCGAAGAGCGCGAGCTGTATCCGCATCTGGTGCTACCTACTTCCCGGGGACCGTGATGCCCATCGCAGCAGCGGTCTCGGGGACGAACGAGTACACCGAGTCGAGCTCCTCGTCGGTCACTGTGAACACGACGTCGTGCGGCGGGAGCTTGTCCTGATAGAAGAACGCGGGCAGCCGGTCATCGGCCGCTGTGAAGCCCGCTGCTTCGTTGTAGAGATGCTCCATTGTCAGGACTTCCTTGCCGAGACCCATGAGCTCGTCGGCACCCCAGGTCTTGCCGGTGTGCGCGGTCATCATCTCGCCGATGGCATCGAAGGCCGCCGGGATGTCGAGCACCGCGAACGCGACGAAGATGCACAGCCCGAGGGAGTCGAGCATGGCCGTGGCGATCTGCAGGCCCTGCGAGAGTTCCGCCTGGCCCTCCGGCTTCAATGGATCGACCGTGCCGCCGACGCCGAGCACGTTGGCCGTGATCGTGTAGCCGGCGGTGTGGTCCGCGCCCATCGTCGACGTGGCATACGTCACGCCGATGCCCTGGATCGGCCGTGGGTCGTACGCGGGCAGGCCCTGGTGCTTGACCACCGGGATGCGCGCCACGCCGAACGCCTTGCCGGTCGCCTCCGCACCATCTCCGAGGATCTTGCCGAGCTCGGAGCCCTTGCGGATCTCCTTGAGCGCTGCCATGGATGCATCGGCGTCGCCGAAGGCAATCTTCCCGGAGTCCATGTACACACCGAGCATCACGCCCGTCTCGATGGTATCGAGGCCGAGATCGCCGCACTCGCGATCAAGGTCGGCCACGGCGTCCATGTCCGAGATGCCGCAGTTGGCGCCGAGCGACCAGGCACTCTCGTACTCAGGTCCCTTCGTCTTGTAGTGACCGTCCTTGTCCACGTAATACCGCGAGCACTGGATGACACAGCCCGCGTGGCAGCCGTGCTTCACATTGCCGCCGCGCTTAACGGTGATCTCGCGCATCGTCTCGCCCGAGATGCCGTCGACGCCCTCGAAGCGACCGAGCGCGAAGTTGTTGGTCGGGTAGCCGCCCGCCTCGTTGATGATGTTTGCGAGGATGTTCGTGCCGTACGTGGGCAGACCCTGTCCGGTGACTGGGTGCTCACGGAGGGCCGCGCCGAACTTCTTGGATGCCGCGTTGAAGGCCCCCTTGTCGGCGTGCTCGGTGGCGCTGAGTCCCTCGTAGAAGATCGCGATGAGCTTCAGGCCTTTGCTCGCCATGACGGCGCCCAAGCCGCCGCGGCCTGCGAACCGGTTGGGGTGACCCTCGGGATCGGTGACCGCGATGCCGGCTGCCTTCATCCCCATCTCACCAGCGGGGCCGGTGATGATGAACGATGTCTTCTCGCTCATCCGATGCTCGGCGGGCTCGATCCCCTTGGCTACGGCTGCGGTCTCATAGATGCCGAGGCCGGCGAGGTCGTGCCGGTGGACGATGTCGACATTCCCGTCCGGGAACAGCCGCAGCACGTACCTGCCAAGCTTGTCCTCGGGCTCGCCCTCGATGATGATCGCCGCAACGTCCAGGCGGGCGAGTGCGTGCGCGGCCGTGCCGCCGGAGTTCGACTCCTTGATGCCGCCGGTGAGCGGGCTCTTTGCGCCGAATGACAGGCGGCCCGTGTTGGGTCCTGTCGTGCCGCCGAGCAAACCCGGAGCGATGACGAGCTTGTTCTCGGGGCCGAGCGGATCGGCGTCGGGCGGGACTTCGGTGAACACGATCGCGTCGGTCAGCGCGCGTCCCCCGTAGCCGACCCACTTGTCGGGTACCGGCTCCTTGGTGATGGACAGGTCGCTCATGTTGACGCGCAAAATCGTCCGCATACGCTGCTCCCTCCTTAGTGCATGGACAGACAGGACCGTTTGCTGGGGTCCACTATATAAATATGCCCACCTCGTGCCGGTATGTCTACGCAAGCGGGGCTAATCCGTCGAGCGGCGCTCTGATGGCGCTGACCGGGGCGCTCTGGCGCTGGAGGACGCACACCGGACTTCCGCGCCAGGTGCACTGAGGCGCGCACGGTCACCGCGCGCGCGATGCTATACTCGTCACCCGTCCGAGGGGTGGCCTGGACCGTATGCGGCCGGGACCGCCGGGAAGGAGGCGCACTGTGAGTGCAGTGCCCAGTGGAGCCGCGTCCGCGCGCGTGAGGACCGCCACGTTGGCGGCCATGAAGTCTGCCGGCGAGCGCATCGTCATGATCACCGCGTACGACACGCCCGGCGCCCGTCTCGCGGATGCGGCCGGTGTCGACGCCATCCTGGTCGGTGACTCTCTCGGCATGACCGTGCTCGGGTACGGGAGCACGCTCCCGGTCACGATGGACGACATGGTGCGCGCCACCGCCGCCGTATCCCGTGGCAGTGCGCGTGCCCTCGTGATCGCGGACATGCCATTCATGAGCTACCAGGTAAGCCGCGAGGCAGCGCTTGCCAACGCTGGTCGGCTGCTCGCAGAGGCCGGTGCTCACGCCGTGAAGCTCGAGGGCGGCGCCACGGTGGCACCGCTCGTGGAGGCCATGGTGGCCGCCGGAATCCCCGTCATGGGTCACGTGGGCCTCACGCCGCAGTCGGTGAACGTCTTCGGTGGCTACAAGGTGCAGGGTCGCGACGTCACCGGAGCCCTCACGCTCGTCGAGGACTGCCGTGCGCTGCAGGCTGCGGGCGCGTTCTCCGTCGTGCTCGAGCTCGTGCCAGCCGAACTGGCCGCGCTCGTCACCGCCGAGCTCGGCATCCCGACCATCGGCATCGGCGCGGGCGCGGGGTGCGACGGCCAGGTGCAGGTGTTCCACGACATCCTCGGGCTGGGCGAGTTCGCGCCGCGTCACGCCAAGCGCTACGCCGAAGTGGGCGTTGCGATCACGTCGGCTGTGGCCGAGTACGCGCGGGAAGTGCGGGACGGCGTGTTCCCCGCCGAGGAGAACCTTACGCACATGGAGCCCTCGGTGGCGGCCGAGATCGGCCGCGCCCTGCCCCGTGCGGGCCGGGAGTCGTGACATGGAGACCCTCGTCTCCAAAGACGAAGTCCGCCGCGCGGTTGCCGAGGCGCGCGCGGTAGGCCAGCGCATCGCACTCGTGCCGACCATGGGCGCGCTTCACGAGGGCCACCTGTCGCTCGTTCGGGCCGCCCACGAGCGTGCCGAGTATGTGGTGGTCTCCGTGTTCGTGAACCCCACGCAGTTCGGGCCGGGTGAGGACTTCGAAGCGTACCCACGCGACCTTGAGGGGGATCTCGAGCTTCTCGAGGCCGAGGGCGTGGCGCTCGTTTTCGCTCCTGCCACCGCGACGATGTACGATCCTGGCGCCACGGTGATCGTAGACCCCGGTCCGCTCGGCGACGTTCTTGAAGGCGCCATCCGGCCGACCCACTTTCGCGGCGTATGCACGGTGGTGGCGAAGCTCTTCGGCATCGTGGAACCCGACCTCGCGTTCTTCGGCGAGAAGGACTTCCAGCAGCTCGCGATCGTGCGCACCATGGTCCGCGATCTCGACCTGCCGGTTCGCGTGGTGGGGTGCCCCACGATCCGCGAGCCGGATGGGCTTGCCATGTCGAGCCGCAACGTGTATCTCTCACCCGATGAGCGTGCAGCCGCCACGGTGCTCTATCGTGCGCTCCGCGCGGCCGAGGCACGCATGCTCGCGGGTGAGCGTGACGCCCGCGCTCTGGTGGAGGTCATGCGAGCCAAGATCGCCACGGAGCCGCTGGCGGTGCCCGACTACACCGAGGTGGCCGACGCCGTCACGCTCGCGCCACTCGACGCTCTCGACAGCTCGCCTGCCCGCGCACTCGTCGCAGCGCGCCTTGGCAGCACGCGTCTCATCGACAACCTGGCGCTGGAGGTGGGGTAGATGGTCGAGGTTCGCGCGGCGCTTGCCGCCGAGGTCCGGGAGCTCGCCCGCGAGCGGGACGCCGTGATCTTTGCGCACAACTACCAGCGCGCGGAGGTCCAGCAGGTTGCCGACATCGTGGGGGACTCGCTCGAACTCGCGCGTCGCGCCTCCGAGGCGGACGCCGCGGTCATCGTGCTCGCAGGCGTGCGTTTCATGGCTGAGACCGCGGCTATCCTTGCCACCGGCAAGACGGTGCTGCTTCCGCACACGGGAGCCGGGTGTCCGATGGCCGACATGATCACCGCCGCGCATCTCTCCGACTGGAAGGCCGAGTTTCCCGGCGTGCCGGTTGTGATGTACGTGAACTCCTCGGCAGAGGTCAAAGCGCTCACCGACGTCTGCTGCACGTCAGCGAACGCGGTGGAGGTCGTCCGCTCCCTCGGCTCGCCGCGGGTGCTCTTCGCCCCCGATCGCAACCTCGGCGCGTGGGTGGCGGCGCAACTCCCCGAGATCGAGGTCATCGCCTGGAACGGGTACTGTCCCGTGCACGATGAAGTGACGCTCGAGCGCGTGCGCGACGCGCAGGCGCTGCACCCCGATGCGGTCGTCATCGCGCACCCCGAGTGCCGTCCGGAGGTGAGCGCGGCGGCCGACGCGGTGCTCTCCACGAGCCAGATGATGCGGTACGCCGCCGAGGCTGAGGCGTCCGAGTTCATCGTGGTGACCGAGGCCGGGCTGCTGCACGGCTTGCAGGCCGCCGCGCCGGAGAAGCGCTTCTACCATCTCGCGCCGGCGATGATCTGCGCCGACATGAAGCTTACGCGCCTCGAGCACGTCCGCGATGCGCTCGCCGACCTCTCCGGTGAGGTGGTCGTGCCGGCCGCGGTAGCCGACGCGGCCCGCGCGTCGCTCGAGCGCATGACGGCGATCGGCTAGGCGCGCACGGTGGGCGTCCGAGGAGGGGGTGCGGTGCTCAAAGAGTCCTCGGCAGGGGCCCTTGCGAGCGCTGCGATCCCGCCCGCGCTCGACACCCGCTATGTCGTCGGCTTCGACACCGACACGCTCCCCTCGGAGCACGCCGATGTGCTCGTCGTCGGTTCGGGCATCGCGGGACTCACGGCGGCGCTCCACGCATCAAGGCTCGGGAGTGTCACGCTCGTGACCAAGTCCGAGGTCACCGACGCCAACACGTGGTACGCGCAGGGTGGCATCGCCGGCGCGGTGGGCGAGGCCGACTCGGTCGAGCTCCACCTCGCCGACACGCTCGTGGTGGGGCAGGGACTCTGCGATCCGGACGTGGTGCGCGCGGTGGTGGGCGAGGCCGCCGATGCGCTCGGAGAGCTCGAGGCGCTCGGCGTGAGATTCGACCGCGCCGCCTCCGGCGTGCTCGCGCTTGCGCGTGAGGGCGGCCACAGTCTGCCGAGGGTGCTCCACTCGGGAGACGCCACCGGCGCCGAGGTGCAGAACACGCTCTCGGCGGTGGTGCGGCAGGCAGATGGGATCCGGCTCGTCGAGGACGCGTTCCTCGTGGACCTGCTGACCGACGGCGACCGCTGCGTGGGCGCGCTCGTCATGGACCGCGGCAGCCACGCGCTCATCGCACTTCACGCCGATGCTGTCGTTCTGGCGACGGGCGGGTCCGGACAGATGTACCGCGTGACCACCAACCCCCTTGTGGCAACGGGTGACGGCGTGGCGGCGGCCTGGCGCGCCGGTGCCGAGATCGCCGACATGGAGTTCGTGCAGTTCCATCCCACCGCGCTGGACAGCGAGGCGACGCCCAAATTCCTCATCACCGAGGCGCTCCGCGGCGAGGGCGCCTACCTGCTCGACTGCGACCTGGAGCGCTTCATGCCCGCCCTCCATCCGCTCGCCGAACTTGCCCCTCGCGACGTGGTGAGCCGTGAGATCGAGAAGGTGATGCACCGCTGCGGTCGGCCCAACGTCTGGCTCGACGCGCGGCACCTCGGCGCCGCGTTCCTCGAGAGTCGGTTCCCCACCATCACCGCGGGTTGTGCCGAGGCGGGATACGAGCTCTCGCGTGATCTGGTGCCGGTGGCTCCGGCGGCGCACTACCTCATCGGCGGGGTGCGGACCGACATCGACGGCCGTTCGTCGCTGCCGGGGCTCTACGCGGCGGGTGAGTGTTCGGCCTCGGGCCTGCACGGAGCCAACCGTCTTGCGAGTAACTCGCTCTTGGAGGGGCTCGTCTTCTCGCGACGCATCGTACGGGCGCTTGCCGACGAGCGCGTTCGCACGCGTCCGGTCCGGGTGGTGGCGAGGGCGCCGGAGCCCGGTACCGCTGACGCAGCCGCCATCCGGGCCGCCCTCCAGGTGACGATGAGCCATCACGGCGCGGTCACCCGTTCGGCGCACGGCCTCGCCGGCGCCGCGGAGGCTGTCGTTGAACTCGCCGGCAGCGTTGCTGGCGACGGCCCGCACGCGATCGAGACGCGCAACCTCCTGGTAAACGCGGCCCTCACGGTTGCATCCGCGCTTGTGCGCGAGGAGAGCCGGGGCACGCACTTCCGCAGCGATCGTCCCGCCCGGGATGACGAACACTGGAGGAGCCACATCGTGTGGCGACGCGGCGGTGAGCTGCGGCTTGAGTCGGTCATCACTGACGAGACCATCCCGCATCCGGAGGGAAACCGATGATCTTCACGCTGCCGACCACAGACGACCTGATCGCCGCGGCGCTCGCCGAGGACCTCGGCGTACAGCCGTCACGGGTACTCTCGGCCGCGGACACCGGCGCCCCACTTCTCGACCGCGACGTCACCTCTTCGGCCACGGTGCCCGGCGATGCGGTCTTCACCGGCAGCATCACGGCCCGCGATGCCGGTGTCGCCTGCGGCCTGCCCGCGGTGGCCCGCACCTTCGAAATGCTGGCCCACGCCGCTGGTTCCCTGCCGGTGAACTGCTTCCCGCTCGTGGCCGAGGGTGCCGACGTCGCATCCGGCACGGCCGTGATGGAGATCTCGGGACCGGCGCGGACGGTGCTTGCCGCCGAGCGGACGGCGCTCGACATCGTGATGGTGCTCTCGGGAATCGCCACCGAGGCACGCCGGTGGCAGCGCGCCGCCGGAGACCGGATGGCGGTCACCGACACGCGAAAGACGCTGCCAGGACTGCGGGCGCTCTCAAAGTACGCGGTGGCTGTCGGCGGTGCGCACAACCACCGCGCGGGCCTCTTCGACATGGTCCTCATCAAGGACAACCACATCGCGCACGCTGGCGGGATTGCCGCGGCGGTCGCCGCCGCCCGTGCCGCGCACTCCGATCTTCTTGTGGAGTGCGAGGCGGACTCCATCGAGCAGGCGGTCGAGGCTGCGCGTGCCGGCGCCGACTACGTGCTGCTCGACAACATGGATGATGCGACACTCACGCGAGCGGTCGAGGCGGTGCGCGAGACCGCTGCCGGGCGCAAATGTCTCACCGAGGCCTCGGGCCGCGTCATGTTCGATCGCCTGCCGGCGCTTGCGGCAACCGGTGTCGACCGCGTCTCGTCGAGCGCGCTCACGCTTGCGAGGCCGATGGACTTCGGCTTGGATGCCGGGTAAGGCGTCACGGCAGCCGCGCGTACGGTGCGCCGCAGCGCGTGCGCTGCGGCGCACGGGAAATGGGAACGTCGCCAGACACACCCGAGAGGTCTGTGCATGGTACGCTCGGCAGATGGGAATCGACCCGTTCCGTCGATCATCACCTAGAGGACGTCCGTGACGCCTGAGGGTATCCGCGAGACTTACCTGCGTTGGGTGCGCCGGGCGTCGCCCGCGCTCCTGTTGCCGCTCGCGCTTACGGGCGTGGTGCAGGCGGCGTCCGCGGCTCCCTGGTGGTCCGAAGGTCCCGCGCCCTCCGGTGCAGGCCGGTACCTGTTCCTCTCGGTGGCAGTCGCCGCGGTGGTGGTGGGGCGCAACATCCGCACACGCGACACCGCCGACGGGCCGCTCGATGCTGCGGCGCTCACGTCGCTCTCGTGGCGGCTGCTCGTCTACGCCCTGGCGCCGGTGACCATCGGCGCGGTCCTCGTTATCATGACGCGGCAGCTCTGGGACTTCTACGCGCTCCTACTCGTCACCCTGGTCGGGCTCGGCGTGCTCTTCCCGCGCTACGAGCAGTGGGTGACATGGTCGGCGCCTGGGTCTCCTGCGCGCGATATCGAAGCGCCGGAGACGCCGCTCGCTACGCCGGACGCAGCGGAGACCCCAGGCGGTGAGCCGTCGTGAACGTGCCGCAGACCGGCTTCGCGCCGCTCGACTGGTTCCTGGCAGCCCTCGACACGTGGGGTCACCTCATTGTCATCGGCTTCACCATCTCGGAGAACCTGTTCGTGATCGGCTCGTTCACGCCCGGCGAGACGGTGGTGATGGCTGCTGGGTTCGTCTCCGAAGCGGGCGGTCTGAACCCCTGGCTCGTCGGTGTGTCCTCGCTCGTGGGCACGCTCACCGGCAGCAACCTGTCGTACTGGTTCGGCAGACGCGGCGGGCGCGATGCGCTGCTGCGCTGGGGCGGGAAGTTCTTCGACGAGGAGCGCATCACCGCGGCAGAGGAGTACTTCGAGTTGCACGGCAACAAGACGGTGCTCGTCTCGCGCTTTGCCGCCGGGTTTAAGAACTTCGTGCCGGTGATCGCGGGTGCGTCTCGCATGCGGCTGTGGATTTTCGAGCTCTATACGCTCATCGGCGCGCTCATCTACACCACGCTTATGATCATGCTCGGCCGGATCTTCGCCGAGAACTTCGACCGCGCGCTTGAGATCGCCCGCAACCTCACGTGGTTCGGCTTCTTCGTACTCGTTGCGATGATCGCCTTCCTGCTCTGGGGGCGGCACACGCTCATCGCTCGCAAGGTCGACCGGCTTGCCGAGGCAGCCGAGGTGGAGCGCGAGGCCGAGGAGGATGCTGCCGAGTTCGAGCGCGGGTTCGAGGAGGATCCCGCAGCACCCGAGGACGGTGACGTGGGTGCGCCCGGCGCGTAGGGCCGCTGTCGCCCACGCTCTCACGTCGGCAGGGGGAGATGGCCTCTCCGGCGAAGCGCTTGCGCGCGCGCTCGGCATCTCGCGGGTGGCGGTAGCCAAGCACATCGACGCGCTCCGCGAGCTCGGCTATGCGATAGAGGCTGTTCCGCGCACCGGCTACCGGCTCGTCTCAGCGCCCGACATCTGCATTCCCGAGGAGGTCTGCCCGCTTCTCACCGATCCACTCTGGGTCGGCTGCGAGGGCGGTCTGGAGACGGCCTCCACCAACAACGACGCCAAGCGGCTCGCCCGCGCGGGCGCTCCCGCGGGCACGCTCGTCGTGGCCGCACGGCAGACCGGCGGTCGGGGTCGGCTGGGTAGGACGTGGGAGTCACCAGGTGGCGGTGTCTACGCCTCCACGGTGCTCCGGCCCGCGCTCGCGCCGGCCGCGATGGGGGCCGTGGGGCTCGCGGTCTCCCTCGGCGTCGCACGCGCTCTCGAACGGTTTGGTGTGCCCGTGGGCCTCAAGTGGCCGAACGACGTCGTCGCGGACGGCAGAAAGCTCGCGGGCGTGCTCGTTGAGATGGCGGCTGAAGCCGACACGGTGGAGTGGATGGTCGCCGGCTGTGGGCTCAACGTGGCGGGCGTTGGGCGCGACGACGCAGCATGCGTGCGCGAGTGGGCGCCCTCAACGCGCGTGGCCGAGGTTGCGGCGGCCACGCTCGATGGCATAGCCGGCGCGTACCGTGCGTTCCAAGTCGGCGGCTTCGGCTCGATCGCTGACGACTACCGGCAGCGGCTCGTGCTCGCCGGACGGGAGGTGGTCGTGCGAGACGCCAGCGGTGCGGTGATCGGGCGGGGCGTGGCCGAGACGGTTGACGACCGCGGGGCGCTCGTGGTCGCCCACCATGGGACGATGATGACCGTGGTGGCTGGAGACGTGACGCTGCGGGACCCACGGCGGCCGTTTTGACGCGCTGCCTGCGCGTCCTTTAGAGTAAACCACTCGCATCAGGTGGTTTACAGCTGGGAGGACGTCTGTGCCCGTCACCCGAACTCGCTCGCTCGTGACCGCGGCACTCCTTGCCGCCCTCCTTGCCGCCTCGGCGTGGGTGAGCGTGCCCGTCGGTCCCGTGCCCATCACGCTTCAAACCTTCATCGTCGTGATCATCGCCCTCGTTTGCGCGCCCGGTCAGGCAGCAGCAGCGGTGGGGCTGTATCTCCTGCTCGGCGCCGCCGGGATTCCGGTCTTCTCGGGCGCGCGGGCGGGCGTTGCCGTGCTGACCGGACCCACGGGCGGGTACCTCATCGGGTTCTTGCTCGCGGCGGTGGCGGGCGCCTGGATCGCACGCCGTCCCGGTCTGCCACGGGCGGCGGCTGAGATGGCCGCCGCCTTCGTCGTGTTGAACCTGGCCTACGTGCCGGGTACGCTGTGGCTCGCGGTCGCGACCGGTCGCACGATCGCCGAGGCGGCGGCGGTCGGCGTGCTGCCCTTCATCGGCTTCGACATCGCCAAAGCCGCGGGCGCCATCGCGGCGGTCCGGGCGCTTGCACGCGCCGGTGTGCTAGCATCCCTTGAGCGGCCCAAGCGGGTCGCGTGACCCGACGGGAGGGGTACGATGCCGGCACGCATGGGAGACACGGTCGCTGTCGACTACGAGGGCCGCTTGGAAGACGGGACGGTCTTCGATTCGAGCGCAGGCAGGGCGCCGCTGCTTTTCACCCTCGGGGCCGGTCACGTCCTGCCGATGTTCGAAGCGGCCGTAGTGGGCCTCGAGCCGGGCGAGATGGTGACGGTCACCATTCCCGCCGAGGAAGCGTACGGCATCCACATCGCCGAGGCCGTGCAGATGGTCCCCGTCGACGTTTTCGGCGAGGGCGAACCGCCCATCGGCGGTGAGTTCAACGTCTTCGGCGAAGACGGCCAGAACTACACCGGACGGGTCATCAGCATCAGTGAGGACCTGGTGAACGTCACTGTCGACTTCAATCACCCGCTCGCCGGTCACACACTCACCTATGACATAACACTCAACGAGATCGTTCCGGAGCAGCCCAAGTCGGTAGGCGGGGCGCAGGCTGCAGCTTCTCCCGCTACTGATGGCGCCGCTTCGGCAGAGGCGGATTCATAAGGATTCGTTGACACGCCCACAGGGCGCCGATAAGGTGAAAGCGGTCACGCGACCCGAACACGAACCGCCGGTGTCGGTCGCTTCAAACGAGTATGCGAGCGCATGGGTGCCGGCACACCCAGTCGAGCGAGCGAGGTCGGTCGTGACCCTGCAGCAGTGGTCTGGGCGTATGCCCGGCTCCGTTTTGGGTAGGGGGTGGCGGCGATTCTCCTCGCGCAAGTGAACGTATGGATGGACGCGGTGTTTGTCCTGCTGTTCATCGGTGTGTGGCTGTTCGTGCTGTTCCATTTCTCCATCAGCATCCCCAAGGGACGCTTCCGCAAGAAGTGGATCGAGGGCAAGTGGCCCGAGCACGACCACCTTCCGGTCTTCCTGCCCAAGCTCATGCACTGGATCCATCTGCTGTGCATGCTCGCTCTGGCGTTCAGCGGTCTCTACATCCGGTTCCCGTTCTTCGATGGCGGACGGACACCGATGCGATGGGTCCACTACATCGCGATGACGATCGTCGGCATCAACTACCTCTGGCGTCTGTGGTACGCGTTCTTTTCCAAGAACCGCGACTACAAGAAGTTCGTCGTCACTAAGCAAGATCTCCAGTCCACGGTCGGCGTTCTCGCGTACTACGGCTACTTCTCGGACAGTAAGCCGCACGTGGCCGAGTACAACGTCATGCAGAAGATGTCGTATCTGCTCTTCGCCGTGCTCATGATGGCCCAGGGATTCACCGGCCTCTCGCTGCTCACGCAGGAACTGCCCATGATCGGCCTGAGCATGCGGGAGATCCTCGTGGGCTGGTGGCTCGGCCCGCTCGTGGGTGACATCGCAATCGCGGGCGCCTGGATGCGCGTGCTGCACTACATGATCAACTGGCTCTTCATCATCATGACCGTGGTGCACTTCTACCTTGCCGTGAACGAGGACTTCCTCATCGGCCTCGACTTCTTCGGCTTCAAGAAGTACCCCAAGGAGAAGCTCGTGTCCCACGGACACGGTCACGCGGAGTCTCACGCGCCGGCTGCCGCGGCGGCCGCCGAGGCAGAATAGGAGGCCGTATGGGCTCCCGCATGAGCCGAACGATCATAGCGGCGGCCGTGCTGGCGATCGCGCTTGCGGCGCCGGTTGCGGCCTATGGTCAGGGCGTGCAGCCCTCGGTCTCTCCGACCGCGCCCTACGAGCTCGACTTCACGCTGCCCACGGAGTCCAAAGCGGGCTGCCAGGTCTGCCACGGCGACCCGGCCCTCGTGCGCATCCGCGACGGCGTGATCATGAGTTACTACATCGACGACGCAGTGGTGGCCGACTCGGCGCACGCCGACCAGCAGTGCGTGGGCTGCCACATCGACTTCAACTACAAGGCTCCCCACGGCGACGGCGACTGGGCGAACACGGCCAAGGGCGCCTGCCGCAACTGCCACGAGGAGCAGTCGGCGGCGTTCGGGCTCGGCGTGCACCGCGCCACCGTCTCCAACGGCGACTCGGAGACCGAGGAGCCAAAGCCGCTCTGCGGTGACTGTCACGGTTCGCATGAGATCCTCATGATCACCGACAACCCCGCCGGGGCGGCGGCGATCCATGCCGACGGCTGGGAGGTCTGCGGCCGCTGCCACGAGGACTACTGGGACAGCTACGACGACTACTACCACGGAGCCGCGTACAAGCGTGGCGCCGAGGACGCCCCATCCTGTTGGGACTGCCACGGCTGGCACGACATCCTCCCGTCGAGTGATCGTGGCTCGATGGTGCACGAGTCACACCTCGTGGAGACCTGCGGGCAGGAGGGCTGCCACGTCGGCGTGGATGAGAAGTACACGGAGTACGCGGTGTTCATCCATGGCCGTGAGGAGATTTCGGCGGCCAACCCGCTCGTCTCGCTCATCCGCTCGGTGCTCGACGCGGTCGGTGGCCTGTTCGGCGGCGGGGATGCGTAGGGATCCTCGCACGCTCGGACGGCAGAAGGCAGGTTGGACAGGGGTATGAGCAAGCGACTCCAGGCGTTCGCCGGCACGGGCGCTTTTCGGTGGTGGATCGTGGCAGCGTTCGCCGCGGTCGCCGTCGTTGCGCCGGCGTTCGCCACGTCGCTCACCGTCGAGTTCGGCGGGGATGTCCATCCCGGGAAGTGCCTTCCCTGTCACGCGGACTACGCCACGGCCGAAAGCCCCGACTATGCCTTCACGCATGGTGGTCACCTGACGCACCAATGCACCACCTGTCATCCTCGATTCCCGCACACAGCGAGCGGCACGGATGTGCCGGTGATGCGGGACTGCTTCAACTGTCATGGCCTCTACCACGGGCCGCAGGGTGTGATTGCCGGGGCCGAGTGCGAGTCGTGCCACGGCGATGCAGTCGAGAGTCTTCGGCCCGTGTCGCACAGGTTCGACTGGTCGGGCGTTGCGCACGTCGAGCCCGCGCTCGCCGGTCTCACGACCGAGTGCTCGATGTGCCATGAGCAGTCCGCGTGCGATAGCTGCCACGTGGCGGAAGGCGTGGCGTGGTCGCCGGCGGAACCGATGGTCTACGACGCCGGTAGCGGGTGCCTCGTGTGCCATGGCAGCCCGAACCTGCAGAAGAACACCCCGGACGGTCTCGTCTCGTTCCATGTGACCGGGCTCGAGGACTCGGCACATGCGGACCTCACGTGCCCGCAGTGCCACATCGACTTCGGCTACGCCGAACCGGCCGCGCCCACCAAGCTCTGGTACGTGAACGTCGGCATGGCCTGCGCGGAGGGTGTGTGTCACGATCACGACGACCAGGTCGAGGCCTACGCGGCCTCCGTTCACGGTGTAGCCCTGGCTGCGGGAGACTATGGCTCGGCAACGTGCGGTGCGTGTCACGGCGGGCACGACATCGCCCGTCTCGATACCGATGAGGCCAACACCGCGTTACACTTCTCCAGTGAAGCGATGTGCGCGCGATGCCATAAGGACCGGTGGGACAATTACAACGACGCGTATCACGGAGCAGCGTACAAACGGGGTGCCGATGACGCCCCCTCGTGTTGGGATTGCCATCCCGCGCACGACGCGCTACCGTCGTCTGATCCCAAGTCGTCGACACACCCCGCCCGCCTTGCAGCCACGTGCGCTTCGTGCCACCAACACGCTGACGCCACGTCGTCCTTCGCGGCCGGTGCGGCGGATACGATCCATCAGCAGGAGGATCTGCGTGCCGAGAACCCGCTCCACAGACTGCTATCTACGTTGCCGGGGAGTTGGTAGCCGCTCATGACTCGGCGCGCACGCGGACGACTGACGCTCACCGCACTGGTGGCCATCGCGGCTGCCGTTGTGGTGCTGCTCGCGTATCCGCTCGGCGCCGAGAGCCAGGAGCCGACCACGATCCTCGCGAGCGGACCCGCATCGACGGCCGCGTGCAGTTACTGCCATCCCACGCTTGGCGCTACAGACCGCGCGGATCTCGTCTTCGACCACGCGCCGCACATCCTCGTGCAGTGCATCGCATGCCACCGCGGTCCCGCGCACGCGGAGGGCAAGACGGCCACGCCGCCGATGGACACCTGCTTCACCTGTCACGGGCTGACGCACGGCCCGATGGGAGAGCTCGCCTCCGGCGAGTGCCGCAGCTGCCATCCAGAGCCCACCGAGCTGCGCCCGGCCACGCACATCTCGATCTGGGCCGAGGCACCGCATGCGCGGGCGTCTGCGAAAGACGGTGTGAACCGCTGCATGATGTGCCACGAGGCTGCCGCTGACTGCGACGCGTGCCACCGCGATCAGGAGGTGGACGTCGGGCCGATGCCCGCGTTCTACCTGAGCACGATCCCTGTTGAGACCACCGAGGCCACCGTGACCATCGACCCCGACGCGCCGGTCACGGTCTCGCAGTGTGCGTACTGCCATGCCGACATCGACGACTTCGAGGTAGAGGGGCTCGTGTTCGGCCACGCGCCGCACCTCGAGCGTGCGTATCGCTGCGAGGCGTGCCATCAGGTCTTCCCGCACGGTCCCGACGGCACGGAGCGCATCGAGATGCGTTCGTGTTACCGGTGCCACAGTCTCATCCACGACGGGCAGGGCGAGGTGGCCGAGAGCAACTGCGAGAAGTGCCACACCGAAGACTTCGAACTCGTGCCCGCCGATCACACCGTCGCCTTCCTCTCGGGCGAGCACAACGAGCCCGCTCTGGCCGACGCGGCATACTGTTCGCAGTGCCACACCTCGGAAAGCTGTATCGAGTGCCACAACGGTGGCGTGGAGCTGGCGAACGGACTCATGGGCGAGAAGGTCATTCCCGAGGATCACACCAAGCCCGAGTGGCTGGAGTCGCACGGCGGGCTGTACCTCGCGCAGGAGGGCCTCTGCGCGGTTTGCCACACGCCGGAGAGCTGCAACCAGTGCCACATCACCACCATGCCGCACCCGGTCACCTGGCTCACCGACCACGCCAACATGAACGGCTCGCTCACCAACGACTGCGGTGTGTGCCACACCGACCGCGAGTTCTGCCAGGACTGCCACCACGACTCGGTGCGTTCCGTGGCACTCATCCCCGAGAACTGCGTGGAGTGCCACGAGGAGATGAATACCGAGCCCGCCACGGCGATCCAGGTAGCCGGCCTCGCCGAGCACGCGGTGCACTTCAACGTCGCGGAGAAGAAGGGCGAGCCCTACTACTGCGACGACTGCCACATCGGTTTTGGCGCCGGCGGCATCCACGTGGTGAACCCGGCCACCGGCCCGCACGACATGCGCATCTGCTATGAGTGCCACGGCGCGCTCGACTTCCAGAACGTGCTGATCGCCGAGTACCGCGGAGCCGAACTCTGTCTCCGCTGCCACACCAACCTCAACTTCTAGATCGATCTGCAAAGGTAGGCCTGATGACGGCACTTTCATCTCGAAACGGCTGGCTCGACTGGGCCGTACGTATCGTCGCCCTGCTTGTGATCGGCGCGCTCCTCTATCTGGCGTACACCGTCTGGCAGGGCCAGCGGCAGGCGCAGGGGAGTTCGCTCGCAACGCGGGCGATCGCCAACCTCGAGCAGGCGGTGCGGGACAATCCCGAGAACCCCAACGTCTACATCCTCCTCGGAGACGCGTACCGCGACACCGGACGCCCCGCGGACGCCATCGAGCAGTACCAGAAGGCGCTCGAGCTCGAGGGCGACCACCCCGTGGCACTCAGCGGCCTCGCACTCGTGGCGATGCAGCAGGAGGAGTGGCGCACCGCCGAGGGGTACTGGCAACAAGCCGTCGACGTGCTGAGCAAGAACCAGTTCGCGTCGCAGGACCTGCGTCTCGAGAAGGCCTACTACTACTACGGCACGGTGCTCATCAAGGTGGGCGAGTACGAGGATGCCATCGCGTACCTCAAGGAGGCGCTCCGCATCCGCCGGGGCGATGCCGACACCCACTACGCGCTGTCGGTGGCCTACCGTGAGGCGGGCTCGCTCAACAACCAGCGCAAGTCGCTCGAAGCGGCGCTGCTCTTCGTGCCCACGATGCCCGAGGCCAACTACGACCTCGGCCTCATCCTGCTTGCCGAGGGCGATGAGGCGTCGGCAGCCGAGCTCTTCCGCCGGTCCGTGGACAACGCGCCCGGCCGTACCGAGCCGCTGGACGAACTTATGGCGCTCGGCCCGTTTGAAGATCGGTACGAAGCTGCTGCCGCGCTCGAGGACAGCAATCCTGAAGAGGCGCTCTACGAGGCGCGCATTGCCGTGTCTCTGAATCCCGAGAACGTCGATGCGCTGCGGCTCACGGCGCGGCTCTGGGAAGAAGCCGGGGAGACCGAAGCGGCGCGCACGGTGTGGGAGCGCGTCCTCGCGCTCGTGCCTGATGATCCTGAGGCAACCGAGGCCGTTGCGGCCATCGATGACGAGTCCTGACCCGTAAGGGAGCGTGACCTGTGACCGAACGTACCACCAGCCAGATTACCGAGTACGCGGCGGAGCGCCGCAAGAAGGGCCGCGTGCGCAAGATCGTGTTGCTCGTCGCGCTCGTCGTCCTTCTCATGCTGCTCATCTGGTCGGCACTCTACTACGCCGCCAACCGCCGGTTGCCGTTCCCGCCCGTGGACTCCATCGCCGGGGAGACCGTGCTCGTGCCGGAGTTCCTGTACGCGATCTCCGGCCCCGAGGGCGCCGACTCGCTTCAGAAGCCCGTCGGTGTCGCCGTGAGCGAGGACGGCTGGGTGTTCACGGTCGACGCGTTCTCGCGCACGATACGCTCGTACGACACCGACGGTGAGTACCGGTTCAGCTTCAACAGCATCGTGAGCGACAAGGGTGCCCAGCTGCAGCTTCCTCAGCGCGTCACGATCGGCCCTGACGGCAACGTGTGGGTCACCGACCGGCGCCTGCGGGGCATCTTCGTCTTCGATCCGGAGGATGGGTCGTTCGTGCGCGAGTTCATCCCCGCAAGCGACATCACCGAGACGTGGGGCCCGGTTGCGCTCGCCTTCAATGCCGAGGGCGACCTGTACGTCGCCGACCTCGGCCTGAGCCAAGAGCACCGCATCGTCGCGTTCGACAGCGAGGGCAACGAGATCGCGCGCTGGGGCACCACGGTGCCCGTCTCCCAGATGACGCAGTCGCCGGGCGGTTTCTACTACCCCAACGGCATCGCGTTCTCCAGCGAAGGCGACGTCTTCGTCTCCGACATGAACAACCATCGCGTGCAGGTGTTCACGCCCGAAGGCGAGTTCAAGTACCTCATCCGCACGTCCGGCTCGCCGCTCGGCATGGTCATCGATCCCACGCAGCGCCTCTACGTGGTGGACCCGTTCGCGCACGCGATCGACGTCTACGAGCTCGAGGGCGAGCGGATCGTCGGCTTCGGCGGCCCCGGCCTCGCGCTTGGGCGGTTCCGCTTCCCGAGTGATATCGCGCTCGACGAGCGCGGGCGCATCTTCGTGAGCGATCGCGAGAACAACCAGGTGCAGGTGTGGGGTTGGCCGAGCGGCATCATCCCGCCCATCGTGATCCCGGAGGAGCCGCAGGACTGGGCGCTCTGTCTCTCACCGCTCCTGCTCCTGCTCATCCCGCTGCTGCGCCGCCGCACGGCGTTCGTCGTGACCGCCGACTTCATCGAGGCGATGCGCATCGCCGAAGCCGTGCCGAAGATGGACGACCGCAAGTTCAGGTGGCTCGTTACCGAGCCGCTGTGGGAGCAGTACGCAGACCAGATCTCAGACGGCGTGCACTTCGAGGAACTGCTGCATGCCGAGACGTACTCGCGGACCGACGTGGCCGATCTCATAGAGAAGACCGGCGTGGACGAGGCGACGGCGATCGTGCTCACGATGGCCGAGCGCGCGGGGCGGCTCGCAACCGAGGATCCGGTGCTCGGCAGCGCCGCGAGCGCACTTGAGATCACGGTGGTCGGTCGTGAACGGTTCCTGCGGGAATACGCCGCTCGCCGCCGCTCCGAGACCGCTCGGCGCACAGAGTAGGGGATACGATTGACACCGGCATACACTGCCGATAGGCTACTGTCCGTAGCCTTGTAACTAGGGTTACAAACTTACGTGGTAGCACGATTGGCCACGTGGGTTACAATGGAATAGCGTCTCCGAGCTTGCGGGCCTACAGCGTTCGCGCCAGGGCCCCCAAGCCGATAGGGTGTCAGAGGAAACGACGA
>JAFGUS010000046.1 GCA_016938395.1 Coriobacteriia bacterium
GCCGAATACGGCGAGACCTGGGTCTACTGGATCCCTGCGGGCGACGACAGCGGGATCCTCGTGCGGGCGCACGCCTCGGTGTGGTGGTCGGAGTCGGATATGACGGCCGGAGAGCACTACGGCTCCCAGCTCGACCCGCTCATCGCCGAAGTCGAGGGCGTCCTCGCGTCGCTCAGGTTCCATCCGCTCGACGGGACGGCTGCCGGAGCGGGCGTTCCCGCCGCGGGCGGCAGCACCTCGCCGTGGCGGACGGTCGCGGGTGGCGCGGCAGCGGTCGCTGCGGCCGCCGTGGCACTCGCGGGCGCGATGGCAAGCGCGCGCGCAAAGACCGGCGCCGAGGAGCCTCCGCCCGACCAGCCGGTGGGCTACATCCTCCAGCTTTCCGGACGCTCGATCCAGGTGAGCGCCGAGCACTCGGCAACCTTCACCGTGCAGGTGTTCAGAGTGCTCGCAAACGGCACATACCAGCCCGCAAGTGACGCGGCTATCGTGCTCCACCCGCCAGCGGGCGTGAGCGTACAGCCGCAGACCGCGTACGGCACGCTCAGGACGGTCGTGTGGCAGACGGGCGCGATCGCGGCAGGCTCGGCCATCACCGTCGAAGGGCAGTCGGCGCTCGGCATGACCACCGCGTTGGTGGGCGTGGCTGCCGCCGGTGAGAGCCGCATCGTCACGCGCATCGAGCCCGCCGACACGCTCGCGCTCCGCACTCAGGGCGACCACTCGATCACGCTCATCGCGGCAGTCGAGCTCCTGGGCGCCGATGCCACCGACCCTGCCCTCGACCCGGCCTCCGTGCGCGCCACGGTCGCCTTTGCCGAGGACTCCGAGTGGCTCGAGATCTCCGAGGCGATCGACTACGAGGACGGCCGCGCCATCACCGTGATGGCCTCGCAGCCCGACCCGACGAGTCCCGTGCAGCCACCCGAGAGTGCCACGGTCCGCGTGACAGCACAGCTCGGCGAGCGGCCGCTGACCGAGCTCGTGGCGATCCCGCTCGCCGGTCTACCCGAGATCGACGCCAAGCCCGATGAGGTCCCCTTCGCCGCCGAGTCGGGGTCTGTGGCCGAGGTAGCCATCACCATCAAGAACGCGGGCGATACGCCGTGGCAGTTCGACACACTGTGGCGCGAGGGTTCGCGCGAGATCGCTTCGGCCTCCATCGAGCCCACCGGCCCGTCGGCCGCCACGCTCACGCTCACCGAAGACGGCGGCGAGAACCTCGACCCCACGCGTCCGCAGACCGCCTCCACGCTCGTGGTGGTGGCCACCGCCGACGGCTACGACGAGCTGCGCCGCCACGTGGACGTGATCGTCACACAGGAGGGCATATTCATCGACCGCACGAACGTCGACCCGTCGACCGGCGCCTTCCCGCTTGCCGCGGATGGCTCGGCGCGCACCACCGCGATCGACCTGCGCGTGTTCGTGCGCGACCCCGCCACCGGCGACATCGCCCCCGATATCGGTCTGGCCGAGCAGGCAACGATCGAGATCGGCGGGCAGGAGGGCACGAGCGGGCACGCCGGGCTCAAGGCGGGCAGCCTGATCGTGGAGCCTGCAGGCGTCCGGCAGCTCAACATCCCGAGCGCCACCTTCAACGTGTCACTCGAGCGCAAGCTCCCCACCGCGGGCGAGCCGGTCCCCGCGGCACTGCTCGTAAGCGTCCCCGGCTACGACGCCGACCGCTTCTCGGCACTCGCACCGCTACGTCTGCTCGGTGTGAACATGGAGCCGTACTCGGCCGCATGGGAGCTCGAGCGTGACAACTGCCTCGACATCATCCGCAGCTACGTCCCCTTCGAGCACCAGGACCGCCTGTACGCCCTGGTAGCCGAGCGCTCGCGCACGATGGGCGCCGAGGGCCTGTTCTACATGCGCGAGCAGATCTGGACCTTCGCCTTCAACCAGATCATGAAAGAGAAGCACGAGCACCTCGACGCTGCCTGGTGGAACCAGCAGATCGAGGACACACTCGACTGGGTCTCGTGGTGCGGCGACATCGCCTTCGGCGTGGCGAGCGGTTCGTACGTGGGCGTGGTCGGCTCCATGGCCATCGGTATGCTCAAACCGTTGTTGGTCTCGGCGATGGAGGTCTGGCTCGCCGGAGGCGGACTGGACGACTGGCTCGTGGCACAGACCTCCACGATCACAGACGTCTTGGAAGGCGCCGTCACCGACCCCGACTTCCTCACGAAGCTCTCCGGCAAGAGCAAAGCCGTCGGCTATGCGCTGTTCATCGCCTACTTCTTCGCCAAGGAGCTCTACAACGACCCGAACCTCTCGGTCACCAATGCGATGAAGAACGTCGGCCGGCAGCTGCGCGACGAGGGCCTGATCGCGTTCCTCAAGTGGGCCGCCAGCAAGCGTGGCATCACGCTCGCGTCGCTGCGTAAGGGCACGTCCGGCGCCGATGCGGGCACGCGGAAGCCGGCAGCGCCCGATGCGCCACGCGCCAAAACGCCCGGGGCCGCACCTGATGCCCCGCGCACGAGAACTCCTGCGGCCACTCCCGACGCACCGCGCACGAGGGTTCCCGCAGCAGGCGATGCGCCTCCCCCGGGAACCCCGGCCACCGGGCCTGGCGGCGTGACACCCGATGCGCC
This sequence comes from Coriobacteriia bacterium, assembly GCA_016938395.1. The sequence continues at coordinate 2,607 of JAFGUS010000046.1, forward strand.
GCGCAAACGGAACGCCGGCGGTGATGCCGATACCACCACACGGCCGAGAACGGACGCTCCGGACGCGGACACCACGCCCGGGGACCGCACGCCGGAGGCCGAGACGCGCACCCGGGACACCGACGTCTCGCGGCGCGACACCGACACGGCCGAGCCGAAGAAACCCGCCGACGCCAACCCGAAACCCGAACAGAAGTCCGAGCAGAAGCCGGAGCAGAAGCCGGAACAGAAGGCGGCCGAGAGCGACGCGCCCGACCCGCGCTCCACCAACGCCGACCCAAAGGTCCGCGCAGAGGCTATCGCGAACGATATCAAGCGGAAGACCGGCACCTTCGGCGAACTCGACCCGCCGACGGTCGAGCGCATCATGCGCGATCCGGACGCGATGCGTGAGCTCCGGAAGAACCACCCTGACCTCTGGAAGAAGGTCACGACCACCCGCGCGAAGATCTACGCGGGGCACGACGCGAAGCTCAAGAGTTGGATCGAGCAGAACGTACCCGAGGCCAAGGGTCGCGAAGTCGAGATTCGCAATGTCGGTACGGCCGACGGTGTGGACCGTGACTACCGGGCGGGTTACGTGGTCACCGACCCTGTCACCGGCAAGAAGAACTTCATCGAACTGAAGAAGGAGTCGTGGGTACCCGAATCGCAGAAGATATTCGCCGGTGAGACCGGCGGGCCGACCGATTCCAAGGGCGCCGCAAGATGGGCCAAGGACCACCAGCAACTCGGCACCGATCAGTACCACGCCGAGGCGAGCATCGACATGGCCGACCAGCGCACCGTCTGGAACGAACAGACGCAGACGTGGGAGAAGACGCAGGTCAGGCCCAACATCGACCTGGTGAAAGAGGGCTGCTCCACGCTGCTCGACCCGGAGGGCTACGGCAAGACGTACGAGACCAAGGTCATCGAGGCCTACGCCGAGGGCAACACGCTCGACGCCTACAAGCAGGCCAGCAAGGCGACCCACTCGCTCGAAGGTGTGCGTGAAGGCTACAGGCTGCAGGACTTCGAGGTGAAGGACCTGCCACCGAAGATCAGCGAGGGCATGCAGACCGTCGCGGACGTGGACGCCGGTCGGCTCACACCTGCCGAGGCCGAGGCGCGTCTGAAAGAAGCCGGCTACACCGGCGGCCTGCCGGACTTCATGGAGAAGATCTCGGGTCAGTTCGCGGGCTTCAAGTGGGCGCGCCAGAAGTAGGGCTCAGACGACCAGCGCGGCCTCAAGGTCGAACCCCTCGGCGAAGGGGTTCGCAAAGCGCACGCCCTCGATGACCGCGCCGTCGGCGAAATCCTCGGAGAGCACGAGCGGGATGCGGTGCACGCGCGCCACCGCCCAGATCTGGGCGTCGTAGTAGGGCATCTGGTAGCGGATGGTGGCCCGGAGAGCCTCGAGGACCACCCTAGTCGTGGTGTTGCGGACTGGAAACGCCCGCGCCCATGCTTCCGCCTGCGGCACGACACTCTCGGGAGGGATCAGATGCTGGAACTTCCGAAGTACGACCGAGCAGTACTCGCCAAGTACTTGTGCGCACAGGCTCGCGACGCCCGAAGACTCCAGTGAGTCGAGGATTCTGCGTGCCTGGACGGACTTCTCCGGCTCGGCGGAGTCAACGGCATAGATCAGGACGTTAGTATCGAGCAGAACCGCCGCGCTCGTGAAGCTCCTCGCGTGTCCACCTACGACCTCCACTACCCCAACCTTCCCGGTCTGCGCGCTCGAACTCGGACTTCAGGAACTCCCACGCTTCCCGCCTTCGCACCTGCTCCTCGGCATCTTTCAACAGCGAGTCGATCGCCTGCCGGATAAGCGCGGACTGCGAAATGCCGAGTGCTTTGGCATGCGCTTCGAGCGCGCGCTCCTGGTCGGGGTCGATGACGATCTGCTTGCGTACCATGCGCGCCATTGTGAACCACCAGCCTTACCAGAACCGCACCCGAACACTACCGGTTGTATACCCACACATACACATCATCTTACACACCCCTGTGTGCAGCGGGGATCTTTGGGCAGCTCTCGGGTAATCGGGTGCTGCGCAAGCCCTCAGATGATGCGGACTCTGCCAGCTTCGCCCTGGACAGCGCGCCCGACGACGGCGGCCTCCTCGCCTCGCGCTGCAAGCGCGGCGAGAAGCGCGTCGACCTTCTCCGCAGCAACGGCCATGAGCAGCCCGCCGCTCGTCTGCGGATCGGCGAGGATCCCTTTCCACGTGAAGTCCGCAGGGCCCCAATCGGTGAACTCGTCGAGGTATGCCACGACGTCAGCGGTGCGGCCGGGGCGCACCATCGCCTCGGCATACTCCACGACCTTCGGCCACACCGGCACGCGGGCAAGCTCGATCTCACACGCGCAGCCACTGCCCTCGGCCATCTCATGGATGTGGCCCGCAAGCCCGAAGCCGGTGATGTCCGTGGCGGCATGGACGCCAACCTCCAGCATCGCCTCGGCGGCGGCGCGGTTGAGGTGCGCCATGCTCTCGATCACTTCGCGCTGGCTCTCCTCGGTCTCGAGCCCCTGCTTGATGGCGGTGTTAAGGATGCCGACGCCGATGCGCTTGGTGAGCACGAGTGCGTCGCCGGGTTTCGCGCCGACGTTCCGCACGACCTCGTCCGGATGCGCCACGCCCATCACCGACAGACCGTACTTGGGCTCCTTGTCGTCGATCGTGTGACCGCCGACGATCACCGCTCCGGCTTCACGGACCTTGTCGGCGCCGCCCCGAAGCACCTCGGCGGTCACCTCCGGGGGCAGCGAGCACGGCATCGCCACGAGGTTCATCGCGGTGAGCGGACGGCCGCCCATGGCGTAGATGTCCGAAAGCGAGTTCGCGGCGGTGATCCGGCCGAAGTCGTAGGGATCATCGACCATCGGTGTGAAGAAGTCGACCGTGAGCAACACGGCCTGGTCGCCCAGACGGTAGACCGCAGCGTCATCGGAGGTGTCGAAGCCGACCAGCAGATCGTGCGACTCACCGGGATTCATCTTCTCGAGCACGGCGGCGAGGTCACCCGGACCCCACTTGGCGGCTCAACCCGCCTTGGATGACATCTGTGTGAGGCGGATGCGCTCCACGGCTGCTCCCTGCTATCGGCTGCATGCATTAATAGGATAACTGATTCTGATAGCACTGTACGTGCGAAATCGCGTGGAGCGGCGATCGGGATCCTTACTCGGCCCGCTGGAAGACGAGGAACACGACGCCATCCGGATCCAGCAGGGTGAGCGTGTCGCCGTCGTAGACATAGGCGGTCACCGTGGTGAGCGCCTCGAAGTACGCATCCTCGACAGCCATCGCGTCGTCGGGCCCGGCCATCAGCGTCCGCGCCACATCGCCTACCTTGAACACCGCGCCACCTGCGGTGTACTCGCCGCCATAGCTGTTCACCGGCGCCTGTCCGGTCATCTCATCGGCAGTGAACGCCGCGGTGACGGTATGGCCGCCGATCTCAACGCCGCTCTGTGGAAGCTCGGTGAGGACCCACGACGTACCGCCCAACTGGTTGCTGCTGCCGAGCATCCACGCGACGACGCCCGTCGCCACCATCACCAGCACCAGAGCGATCGCGAGCCCCCACTGGACGCCGTGACTTCCTTCACGCGGAACGTGCGGCTGATCGTCCATGCGTCTCCTCCCGCGCCCTCAGAGATCCGGAGTCACGTCGGCGTCTGCCGGGAACGGCACCTGCGGGCGACAGAAGAGGAAGCCCTGGCCGTACTCCACGCCGATCTCACGCAACACCGCAAGTTGCTCGGGCCGTTCGATCCCCTCGGCTATGAGCTTCACGCCCGTGCGCTCCGCGAAGGTCGCGATCGTGCCCACCAGGGCGCGACGCACATCATCGGTATCGATGTCGCGCACGAGCGAGAGATCGATCTTCAGCCACTCGGGGTGCACCTCTGCGATGCACTGCATCGAGCCGTACCCCGCGCCCCCGTCGTCGATTGCGATCCTGAAACCGAGCGCGCGTAGGTACTCGAGCGTCGCGCGGAAGGCGCCGAAGTCCTCCACCGCGGTCCGCTCGGTGATCTCGAGCACGATCTGCGAGGGGGCCATGTTCGACTCGGCCACGACCGAGCTCATCATGATGTCACGCAGTTCGGGGTCTGAGACCGCTTCAGGTTCGATGTTGACGAACAACAACCGGCCCGCAGGTAGATCCACCGCTGACTCGAACGCCCGATGGCGGCAGAGCCGCTCGAGCTTGAGCACGAGATCGCTGTCATATGCGACCTTGAAGAGCTTGTCGGGCCGCTCGAACTCGCTCGCTTCAGGCCCACGGGAGAGCGCCTCGTAGCCGATGATCTCGAGGTCGTCGAGCCGGTAGATGGGGTGTACGAACGTGCGTACGTCCCCTGCCTGGATGATCTGCTCGAGGCGTCGCTTGCGGCACTCACCGTCAGTGCATTCGCGCATGTCGGAGTCCGCGAGAGCGGTCTCGAGCGCCATATGCACGAGCCGCTCCAGGCGCACGCTGTCGTCCCGGCGCACCGTGGCCGCGCCCGCATAGCAGCCGAACTTCGGGTACAGCGATGGGTCCAGGACGGCCGAGAGGTCCTCACGGACATGTGATTCGATGCGCCTGGCGAGGAGATCGAGCGCCTCACGCTGCATCCCGGCGGTAGTGCGCGGTGGCGAGAGCAGCACCACGAGGGAGTTGCCGGAGATCATGAGCTCGGCAACGATGTCGCTGTCCCGGAGTTCGAACCCGGTGATGCGCTCGAGCGATGCCGCTACCTCGCGCATGACCTCGTCGAAGACCTCCCAGCCATAGATCTCTTCGATCTTGGAGTACTTGATGACGTTGAGGCACAGCAGCGATATCTCGCCCCGCTCCTCGAGAAGCGACTCGATGCGCGGGAAGAGCAGCGGCGCGGTAGGCAACCCGGTGACCGGGTCGAAGAGCACGCGCCGGAGGTGGGGGTGCTTCTCGACGAGATCGTGAAGCTCGAGCCATGGCTCCAGCAGGAACGAGCAGCTTCGTGTTGTGTCCGGCATGTACCCCTGCTCCCTATCCCCCGTACGTCAGCCTGAGCGCTGCGGCCCCGTTGGGGCCGAGCGGAACACCGAACGACTTCGCGCCTACATCGGCCGCCGGGCCGCCTCGGACATCCGAGACCGAGGCTACCACACGCTCCGCCAGAAGCGTGGCGGTACGTGCCGCAACATCGTGACTCAGTACCAGCACCACATCACTGTCTTCGGCCTGGAAGAGCGCCAGTTCGACGGCCGGATCGTCGCAGTCGACCACGGGGCCGGCACCGGTGGCCCTGGCCACCGAGCCGTAAACCGTGCGCAGGAAGTGCCGGATGGACTCGGGCGCTGCCCAGGGATCGCTCTGAGCGATCGCACGTTCCAGCGGCGCGGCGACGAACACCGCGCGACCCTGGCCGTACTGGTTCAGCGTGAGCAACGGACTGCCGGTGGCGTCGGTTGCGACCACCGTGGCGCTCCCGCCCCCGACGAGCGCGTAGTGCGGCAGGTCGAGACGCGCGTCGAAGGCTGTCAGGTCGCCGAGCAGCCCCGGCTGTGCCACCCTGCAGCTGACGATCGCGCGCACACCGTGGTCACCCAGGAAGTCGACGCCGAAGATCTCGCGGATCGCCGGGTCGGCGTCACCGCCGCCGTAGGACAGCACCACAGAGCCCCCCGACTGCACGAACGCTCCCAGCTCCTGCCACATCGAGGGACTGAGCTTGCCTGCCGAGGGGATGAAGATCGTCATCATGTCCTTGAGGCCGGCACCTTCCCGGACGAGCGTGACCGGCAGATGCGCCTCTTTCGCGGCGATGTACGCCTGCAGGCACGAGCGCGGGTCGTAGAGTCCCGCCAGCGACGGCAGTGGGTCGTGGCGCTCCGCAGGGATGAGGACCGCAGCCCGTTCGGGCGCAGGCAGGTGGTGCCGGAGATCGAGACGGGCGGCCGTGCGGGTGAACCTGCGGACCTCCTCGAGGGAGGGCTTGGGCTCACCACCCGTATCAGTGAGACCCACGAGCACTTCGAAGGGGTCGCGGAAGTACGGCTCGCGCTTCTCGGCATCCATATCGCGCCACCTGCGGAGCATCACCCCCGCACCGCGGTTCATGAGTGTGGAGAAAAGCGCGGTGCGCATATAGGCGGCTTCCTCGGCCACGGAGCCATCCAGCGAGTGGACGCCCACCCCATCGGCCATCACAGGCAGGCTCCTCAGGCCGCAGCGCAGCAGGAAGGAGTCCAGGTACGTCGCTGGTCCGTGCGTGAGTGGCCCCTCGGCGATGTACGAGAGGTACGGCGCCGTGACGTGCGAGACGGCATGCTCGAACGCATCGATCGCCGCCGTGGCGTCCACGCCGGTCTCGCGAACGAGCGTCTCGACATCGACGCCGAGCATGATCGCCCGTGCTGTATCCACCTCACGGATGGCCTCGCGCAGCGCCGCCGTCCACTTCTGAAGGGCATCCTCACTCTCGAAGCCGGTGAAGAACGCCTCGTTGCCGAGCTCCCATGCCCAGATCGCCGGGTCGGTGCGGTAGCGGTTCACCACCCGCTGGACGAGCGAGACCTCGCGCTGGATGAGGTAGTCGTCCGTGCGAGGATCGCGCTTCTTGGCCCAGGTCACGTCGTTCATCTCGGCGAAACGGTCATCGGCGAAGAACGTGACGATAGCCTTGAGGTCGTGCGCACGCGCCGAGGCGAGGACTTCGCCGAGGCGATCCTCGGCCTCGTCGTCATACTGGCCCACCTGTGGTTCAAAGAGCTTCCAGGACACGAACACGCGGACGAGCGACAGATTCGCTGCGGCCATCGCGGCAAGATCGGGTTCCAGGTCGTGCGCGTACCAATCGTCGAACGACGCGCGCTCGTCATCGAGCGGATAGAGATCGACACCGACCGGGAAGAGCGCGTTGCGCACCGGGCCCGTGGGTTTGGCCTCACGCGTCGGCTTGGTCACGCGTCCTCACCTCCGGCCACGTACTCCTCATAGAGCCGCCAGAAGAGTCCCTGGCGCTTGGTGTCGTAATACGCGGCGCGCCTGATCTCCCACGAGGCCTCCGCATGGCGCCCCTCGGTGAGATAGGTGGCCGCCAGTCCGAAACGCGCACGCACGCACGCGGGGTCGAGACGGACCGCCGTGCGGTACGCCTTCCCCGCCTGCTCGTATCGCTGCAGCGCAAGCAGCGACTCAGCGAGCAGCACGTGGACAAGCGCATGCGCAGGCGCTTTCTTGGCGAGTGCGATGAAGACCCGCGCGGCGTGCCTGTTGAGCCCCGTCCGGCGGGCATACACCACGCCGAGACAGTAGAGCGCGGTCGGAAGATCGGGCTTGAGGGACACCGCGCGCAGAGCACAGGCCATCGCCTCGTTGGCCGCTTCCTGCTTGAGGTATGCGTACGCAGCGAGTGCGAGTGCTTCGGCGTCGTCAGGCTGCTCGTCGAGCGCCGCCCGCACCAGCTCGGCCGCGCTGAAGAGGTCGTCCGCCTTGAGCGCGAGTCCCGCCGCCCCCAGGCGCGCCTCGCGGTTCGGCTTCACTCGTGCAGGATCGACCGTGATGATCGGAGCGTCCTCAAGGCCGAGAAGCGCGAAGAACAGCTCATCCTGGCTGGGATCGAGCTCGCCCGCCTGCCGGAAGAGTGGCAGAGCGAGCGCCATGCCCTCACGCTTCAGGCTCGCGATGGCGAGATTGTAGGTGGCGCGCGACTCGCGCGGGTCGAGTTCGAGGGCCCGCTTCCAGCTTCCCACCGCCTCCTCGGAGAACGCGGCGGCGGCGAACGCTTCGCCAAGCTGGACGTGGGCGGTCACGAGATCGGGCACGACCTCGGCGAGCTCGTGCCACACGAGCACCGACTGGTCCCACATGCCGCCGCGCCGGTCGTACGCCAGGCCGAGCGCCAGATACGCCGGCGAACAGTCGGGATCGGCTTCGATGGCCGCGGTCGCCTCGGCGATCGCCTCATCGTAGAAGTCACCTTCGAGCATCAGACTCGCAAGCAGCGTGTGCACGTAAGCACCCTGGTCGCCGAGTGCGAGCGCCTCGTAGCACGCGCTCACGGCGGCGCCCACCCGGCCCTGACGCGCGAGATCCTCGGCCGTGACGACAGCCGTTGTGCGCTCAGCCATCACGCCCCACCCTCCGCGCCGGCAAGGTCCCGAGCGGCTCTCGACACGATGCGGAGGGCTGCCTCGGCGCCGGTGACGATGCCATTGGCGCCCACCTCGCGCGCGAGCGCACTGTCGGCCGCGAACGGCCCGCCGCTCACGAGCAACACGACGCCCTCTACCCCCTCGGCAGCGAGCACGTCCCGGATGCTCGCGACGGCCCGTGCGGTGCGCATCGTCTCCGCGAACACGATAACGATCCGCGCGCCGGTCTCCTGCACGCGTTCGACGAAGTCGGAGGGGCGTACGTCCACACCGAGGTCGTTCACGCGATAGCCGGCCTCTTTGAGCGTAGCCGCCACGATCGTGCTGGCGATCGAATGCTGATCGCGGTGGATCGTGCCGAGCACGACGGTCACACCGGTATCACGCTTGGCCGCCGACGGCATCACGAACGACCCGACCTGTTCGGCCACCACTGCAGCCTGCGTGAAGACGATCTCGTCGATGGCGCCTGAGGCCCACGCGCCGCCGAGCAACCCCATAGCCGGGGCGTACAGCGTGTCGAACAGCGTGTCCTGGGCGACTCCAGACGCGCGGACGCGCTCGACGACCTGGATGGCCTCGGCCGGATCCTGGTCGACGAACGCCTGATAGAGCTGTGCCGCCGCGTCTGCGGCCACGCGCCGCCCTCCTGCCTTTCTCACACACCGCGCGTCTCACGCGTCTGCTTGCCTGGTAGCGGTGGTGGGATTCGAACCCACACGGCCTCACGGCCAGAGGCTTTTAAGGCCCCCTCCTGTACCAGTTCGGATACACCGCCATGCTCACGCCGGATCCGGCGTCTCTCCGGACTCCAACATCATGCCGTAGAGGATATCGTGTTCACTCACGAGCGTCGAAGAAAGCCCGGCGTGCGCCATGACCGACTGGAGGACTATCGCGCCACCGATGATGACCGCCGCACGATCGGGCTCGAGGCCCGCGAGGTGCCGTCGTTCCTCGAGCGTCATCCCGGAGAGCCGCTCGAGCACGTCAAGGAGCGACGCTCCCGTCAGCCGGTAGCCGTGGACACGCTCGGAGTCGTACGGCTCCAGACCGAGATCGATCGCCGCCAGACTCGTTGCTGTGCCTGCGACCGCGACCATCTCACCCGGCCGCGTCTTGAGCGCCGCGAAGAAGGGCCGCAGCTGGTCAGCGATGTACGTGGCGGCCTGCTCGATCTCCCGGCGTTGCGGAGGATCGTGACGCAGGAAGAGTTCGGTGATCCGGCGGGAGCCGACATCGATCGAGCGGATGGCATCGATCGTGGTCGAGCGGCCGGTAGCAGATACGCAGGTGCTGCCAAGCACGATCTCCGTGGACCCGCCGCCGACATCGACCACCATGACCTGCTCGTCACAGAATCCGTACGTGGCACCGACGAACGTGAGGTATCCCTCCCGGTCTCCCGGGATGACTTCGGGCCGGATGCCGAGGCGCTCGAGCCGGTCCATGAACTCCGCGCCGTTGGAGGCGTCGCGGGACGCCGACGTCGCGACCGCGAAGATATGCGCGACACCGAGTTCGCGTGCCTCGGCGACGAACTCCCCGATCGCCCCGGCCGTTCGAACCATGCCAGCCTCCGACAACACCCCGGTCGATGACCACCCCTCACCGAGGTGCGTGATCCTGGAGCGCCGCACCACCTCATGGATGACATCGTCAACAACGTCAGCCACGAGCAGGCGTGTCGTGACTGTACCGATGTCGATCGCCGCGCGCCGTTCGCCCGCCATCCTCAGACCTCCCCGCAACGTCCGTCATCGCACTCACGCGTCAGGTCATCGATCAGGCTTTCGCCGATCGGATCGTCGATACCTGCGAGGAACGCGGCCGCGTGTGCGTGCAGACACTTCACACCCAGAACGTCGAGCTCTCCGGCAATCCCTACGCCCGCTGAGGCGTCAATACCGCCGCCCTCTTCAGCACGCGCCTCTCGATATCTGGTATCGGCAGCGCGGAGTCTGGCCGCGAGTTCTTCATCGCTTGCGAGCGACCGCCTCCACCGCTCGCACCCACCCGCCGACTCGACGGCGCCGATCTCGGCCACCAGGTGTGGACATGTGAGGTAGTGAAGTGTGGGGAACGGAGAATCCCCGACCGCCGGTGCGGTCGTGATCACCACAGGCGCGCCGTACGAGCACCGCGAGACGACTCGCCAACGGCCCCGGGGGTCACGTCCGAGTTGCCACGCCACCGTACGTGCGTCTGAGACGCTCATCGAAAGCCGAAGAGTGCGTCCAGCGCACGCTGCCACACCGACACCTCGACCGTGCTGCTCGCAAGCACGCTCGCGGACGACTCGCCGAGGGTTCCGCCCGTGACAACGTAGGCCTGCTCGCCCGGCTTGACCAGGCCGAGGGTGTCTCGTGCCAGCCGCTCGACACCCTCCGGGGTCTTGAGGCCGTCCACCTGCTCGCGCAGTTCCTCGTTGCGTGACTTCAGGCCATCGAGCTCGCCCTGGAGCGTCTGCAGCTCCCGTTCGTGCTGGTACTGGATGCGCAGCACGGGGTAGACCATCCATGCCGCAAGCACGAGCGATGCCGCGATGAGTGCAGGCGCCATCCACCGTGGTGCCCTCACCCGACGGCGGGAAGCCGTGGTTCGGCCCGCCGGGGCTCTGCTCGAACGGCCCGCCGACGACCGAGTGTCGCGTGAGCGAGGTGTGGACGCGCCGGTGCTACGAGTGCGCGCTGATGAAGCACGGCGATTCGACCCCGTTCGTGCCGAGGCCGATCCCCTGCTCGTCGATACCCGCTTCTGCGTGCGTGCTGCTGCCATAAGCATGCGATCCGTGGTGTGACAAGGCCGACGATGGTCGCGGGCGGCGGATCCGCCCCCTTATGCAGGCATCATAGCACCGCAGCGGGTGTAGCGAAACAGTCAATCTCAACCTGAGCCTGAAAGTCAAAGCGCCCGTCAGACCGTCGAGACCTGCACGAAATCAGTCGACCCGGCCACATGCATCGCGGCGCCGCCCGTCACGGCCACCCGGTCCCCCGTCCGGGCGACCCCGCTAGCGACTGCCGCATGCAAGGCGGCTCCGACGAGCTCGTCGGTCGTCTCGTAAGAGCCGATGATCACAGGCTGGACGCCCCACACTGCCGCAAGGCTCCGCGCGACGGCCTCCTCAGGGGTTGCGGCAAGTATCGGTACGCGAGGGCGGTGCACCGCCACGCTCCGGGCGGTGGCCCCCGACTGCGTGACCGTGACGATGGCGGCAAGCTCCAGGTCTTCGGCAAGATCGCAGGCGGCACGGCTCACTGCGGCGCCGACATCCCTGCCACGATACGGAACCGGGGCCATCTCATCCACACCCGCTGCCTCGGCGGCCCTGACGATCCGATCCATCGTCGCGAGCACATGGACCGGACGCGTACCCACGGCGGTCTCGCCGGAGAGCATCACGGCATCCACGCCGTCGAAGATCGCGTTCGCCACGTCCGACGCTTCTGCCCTGGTGGGGCTGGCCGCGGTGGTCATCGACTCAAGCATCTGCGTCGCCACGATGACGGGAGTCCCCGTGGCCCGGCACTCGGCGACGATTCGCCGCTGCGCGACCGGGACTTCTTCGGGTGACGTCTCCACGCCCAGGTCACCACGTGCGACCATCACCATGTCCGCGGCCGCGACGATACCGGACAGGTCACCGAGCGCCTCGTGCTTCTCGATCTTGGCGATGACCGGCACCTGCCGGTCTCCCATCGCGGCACGCAGCCGCTCCACGTCTGCGGCGCACCGCACGAACGACTGCGCGATGAGATCGACACCTGAGTCGAGCCCCCACACCAGGTTCTCGCGATCCTGCTCCGTGAAACCCTCGACGCTCAGCGTGACATCCGGGACGTTGACGCCCTTGCGGCTCGACAGCGGCCCACCCACCTGCACCGTCGTACGCACCGTGGTCCCGGACACACCGGCCACCACAAGCTCGATCCTGCCGTCATCGATGAGGATGCGGTCACCCACAGCCACATCATCGGCGAGTGCCCTGTGGCTGATCGCCGCTCCGGTCGCATCCCCCAAAGCGTCATCCGCGCGCAGGTCGAAGATCGCGCCCTCCTGGAGTGTCGTGCCCGGCGCCACCACGCCGAGACGGATCTTCGCGCCGCCGAGATCGAGCATCACCCCGACGTGGCGCCTCGCCCTGCCCGCAGCCTCACGTACGCCGGTCAGCTGGCGTCCAAGCGTCTCGCGTGAGGCATGCGCGGTGTTGAGACGAACGACGTCCACGCCGGCTTCCACGAGCGCCGCAAGCGTCTCGGGCCCGTCAGTGGCGGGCCCGAGTGTGGCTATGATCTTGGTCCGGCGCATGGGTCCGTCCCTTCGCTGGCACGCAGGCGGTCAGGTGCCCGGACTCAGGCATCCGGTCGGTTCTGACGTCTACCGCTCGATGTTCGTGAACGCGTCCATGCCCGGATACAGGGCCGAGCAACCGAGCTCGCTCTCGATACGCATCAACTGGTTGTACTTGGCCACGCGATCGCTTCTGGCAGGCGCCCCGGTCTTGATCTGCCCGGCGTTCACAGCGACGGCGACATCGGCGATCGTGGTGTCTTCGGTCTCCCCCGAGCGGTGTGAGATCACGGTCGTGTAGCCCGCGCGGTGCGCCATCTGGATGCATTCGAGCGTCTCGGTGAGCGAGCCGATCTGGTTGAGCTTGATGAGGATGGAGTTGGCCACACCCATCTCGATGCCACGCGCCAGGCGCTCGGTGTTGGTGACGAACAGGTCGTCCCCCACGAGCTGCACCCGGTCGCCCAGGCGCTCGGTGAGGAGCTTCCAGCCGTCCCAGTCGTCCTCGGCCATGCCGTCCTCGAGCGAGATGATCGGATAGCGGTCCACCAGGCCCGCGTAGAACTCCACCATCTCGGCGCTCGTGAGCTCACGACCCTCGCCGGCGAGCACGTACACGCCGCGCTCGGCGTCGTAGAACTCGGTCGACGCCGGATCGAGCGCGAACATGACCTGCTCACCGAGGCTGTAGCCGGCCGCGGCCACGGCCTCGGATATGACCTGGAGCGCCTCCTCGTTGCTCTTGAGGTTGGGCGCGAAACCACCCTCGTCACCCACGCTGGTGCCAAGATCGCGCCCGTGCAGCACCTTCTTGAGCGTGTGGTAGATCTCGGCACACATCCGTAGGCCCTCGGCGAAGGTCGAGGCGCCTACCGGCATGATCATGAACTCCTGCAGATCGACGTTGTTGTCGGCATGCACTCCGCCGTTCAAGACGTTCATCATGGGCACAGGCAGTGTCGAGGCGTTGCAGCCCCCTATGTACGAATACAGCGTGAGCTCGCAGCTCTCAGCGGCAGCCTTGGCGGTCGCAAGCGAGACGCCGAGAATGGCGTTGGCGCCGAGCGAGCCCTTGTTAGCCGTCCCGTCGAGCTCGAGCAGCGCAGCGTCGACGGCGCGCTGATCGGTCGCCTCCATGCCCAGCAGCGCGGGAGCGATCACCTCGTTGACGTTGGTCACCGCAGTGAGCACGCCCTTGCCGAGGTAGCGCCCCGAGTCGCCATCGCGAAGTTCCACGGCCTCGAACGCACCGGTGGATGCGCCGCTCGGCACCGCCGCCCTGCCCCAGCTACCGTCGTCGAGCGCGACCTCGACCTCGACCGTGGGATTCCCGCGCGAATCAAGCACTTCGCGCGCTGTGATATCGGTGATGAAGCTCATCCCTGCTCCTTCGTCTCGCGCGGCGCGCCCTCTCATGGGCCCGCCTCTCGTCACGACCTCATGCGGACGGGCGATCATTGGCCCGCTCCCGCCGAACCCACCCCTACTCCGTGCCACTCTCCCGCTCGAACCGCTTGGCGCGCCCCCAGAACTCGTCCCAGTCGGCGGTCGAAAGTCCGTCAAGCGGCCGCCCCGCAGCATCGGCCTCCCGCTCCATCGCTCCGAAGCGGCGTGCGAACTTGTCGCACGTCCGCCGCAACGCCGTCTCCGAGTCGATGCCCATCTTCCGGGCCACATTCACCACCGTGAAGAGCAGATCGCCGAGTTCCTCCTCCGCCTCCGGTGACCCCGGCGCGGCCGACGTGAGTTCGTCGATCTCCTCGTGCACCTTCTCCCAGACTCCGGCGAGATCCTCCCACTCGAAGCCAGCCGCAGCGGCACGCCGCGAGATCTTCTGCGCGCGCACGAGCGCCGGAAACGCCACGGGCACGTCGGCGACGACCCCGCCGCCCTGCCGCTCCTCACGCTTGACCGCATCCCAGGTGCGCGTGACCTCTTCTGCGGTCTCCGCCACGGCGGTACCGAAGACGTGCGGGTGACGGCGGCGGATCTTGGCCGTGATGCCGGCGATGACGTCGTCGATCGTGAAGGCGCCCTCATCTGCCGCGATCTGGGCGTTCAGGACCACCTGCAGCAGCACGTCGCCGAGCTCGTCAGTGATGGCGGACGGGTCGCCGGCATCGATGGCCGCCACCGCCTCGTACGCCTCCTCGACCATATGGGGCGCGAGCGATGCATGCGTCTGCTCCCGGTCCCAGGGACATCCATCGGGAGCGCGAAGCGCTGCGATCGTACGCACGAGTTCGCCGAATCCGCCGGGTGGCTCTATCCGGGTGGGCGGCAGGTAGATGGCGCTCTGGCGCGGAACCGTCGGGACGACGCCGAGTTCGTCGACGGTCAACCGGGTCAGTTCGAAGCCGCCCCCGGGAAGACCGCTCGCGATCACGACGCTGTGGCCCCGGTCGTAGAAGCGACGCAACCGCTGTGCGGCAGCATGCGCCTCGATCGCGTTTTCGACACCGGTCACGATCAGATGCGTATCACGGCGCAGGTCGGCCACACCGAGCGCGTCCGCATCGACGAGCTCAAGGTCGGCGGTCATATCGATGTCGAGCGCCAGCATGAGCACCTGAAGGGGCGATGCCACCGGGAACACATCCACGCTCTCGCGCGATCGCGAGAGCACCGCAGAGATGAGCCCCTCACGGATGAGCGGATAACCGCCCGCCACAAGCGCGATGTCGCCCGTTTCGGCGAGATGCAGCAACGCCTCGACCACGTCCGAGGTCGAGGCGTTCTCGGCGATGCCGAGGTCGCCGAAAGACAGGGGTGTGATGCCAAGCGACGAGAGCATCCCGGCGGATGCTCCCGTCGCTGACGTGACCACGACTTTGGCCGCCTGGCGCAGCCGGGCTACCGCCCGGATATCGGGCATACCCTCCGCGTCAGGCTCGAGCCCGACAATCGCAATGGATCCCACGGCCGCCCCCTCCCGGCTGCCTGCTACTCCACAGGCTTGAGGGTTTCGTCCAGATACTCGATATCCGCGCTCTCGCGCAGCTTCGCGATGTACTGCTGCAGCGCGAGGTCACCTGAGCTGGCGCTCAGCAGCGACGCAAGCTCTTCCGGGACGTCGGCGATCGCAGCGCCCTCGGCGACCTCATCCTGCTTGAGGATGACGTGCCAGCCGAACTGCGACTGCACGGGGTCGCTGATCTCGCCCACTTCGAGCGCCTCAGCGGCGATTGCGAACTCGGCGACGTAATCGCTCGTCTGCGCCCAGCCGAGGCTGCCGCCAGCGGTGGCGCTCCCCGGATCGGTAGAGTTGGCGGCCGCAAGAGCGGCGAAGTCCTCGCCACCGCGAAGCTTCTCGACGAGCTCCGTGGCGAGCGCCTCGTCATCGACCAGGATGTGCGAGAGCAGCGAGAACGTCGCGGGGACCGACGTCATGGTCCCTTCCGCAGACGCCTCCACCCGGAGGAACTCGTTCGCGAGCTGGTCACGGACGCTCTTGCGCACGTCGTCGATGTCCAGGCCCGCGGCCTCGACCTGCTCCTGGATGGCGGCCTCATCGGCACCTCCCATGAGCGAGGACAGACGCTCGGTCACCGCTTCCTCGCTGAGGTCGGCGCCGAGCTTCTCGGCTTCCTCGGTGATAAGAGTGCTCTCGACCATCATCTGGACGATCTGCTGCTTGTACGCGAGGGCAGTGGCTTCGTCGAGCTCGCCACCGGCCTGTGCGCGGAGTTGGTCGTAGATCGCGTCAAGTTCGGCGCGCTCGATGTCGATGCCGTTCACGCGGGCGATCGTGTCAGCGTCGCTGGAGCAGCCTGCAAGGGCGCCCACGACGAGAGCGGCGAGCAGCAGAGCGGCGATGCCGCGGATTGTTCGCACGATGTTGCCTTTCCCTAGGATGCGTTGTGGCCGCCAGAGGGGCCCTGGACTGCCGAGAGTATAGCACCCAGTGCCCGCAGGGCAGTCGCTCCGGGCGGTTCTCCAGGCATCTCCACGAAATGAACAGAACGCGTCCGCGCCACGTGAACCGCACCGGCGCCGGCGAGGACGCCTCGCTCGGAATCCGAGAGGTTCACGGGTGACACGGAGAGGCGGTGCCGCGAGAGGCTGACCGTGGTGACACCAAGCTCCGCCGCGATGGTCTTGATGCGTGCGATCGTCAGCAGGTCGCGCGCCGGAGCGACCAGCGGGCCGTAGCGGCCCTCGATCTCGGCGATGAGCGACTCCACGCCCTCGGGCGTCGTGGCGGCGGCGATACGCCGATACAGCAGCACGCGCTCGTCGGTCTCGGGCACGTACTCCTCGGGGAGGAACGCCGCCACCGGAAGATCGACGCGCACCTCGGGATGTGCGGGAAGCGGCTCGCCGCGCACCTCGGAGACCGCCTCACGCAGCATCTGTGCGTACAGGTCGAAGCCCACCGCGCTCACGCTGCCGCTCTGCTCGGCGCCGAGGAGCGAGCCGGCGCCGCGGATCTCAAGGTCGCGCATCGCGACTTTGATGCCACTGCCGAGCTCGCTGTGCTCCTGGATCGCCGCGAGCCGCTCGTACGCCTGCTCGGTGAGCGACTGGCTCCTCGGGAAGAGGAAGTAAGCGTACGCGCGGACGTGTGACCGGCCCACGCGGCCCTTGAGCTGGTAGAGCTGCGCCAGCCCGAGCCGGTGCGCGTCATCGATGATGAGCGTGTTGGTGTGCGGGTTGTCGATGCCGGACTCCACGATCGTGGTGGCCACGAGCACGTCGATCTCACCTGCCGAGAACGCCTCCATGACCCGCTCGAGCTGGTGCTCGGACATCTGCCCGTGCCCCACGCCGATACGCGCCTCGGGAACCGCCGCCTGCACGCGCTCCACCACGCGCTCGATGCC
This sequence comes from Coriobacteriia bacterium, assembly GCA_016938395.1. The sequence goes on from JAFGUS010000046.1 coordinate 19,849, forward strand.
GCGCACGCGGTTGGAGATGTAGTAGACCTGGCCTCCGCGCTGGATCTCGGTGCGGATGGCCGAGCTTACGACCTCCTCGTCGTACTCCCCGACGTGGACCTTCACCGGGAAGCGGTCGGCCGGAGGCGTGTCTATCACCGAGAAGTCGCGCACGCCGGAGAGCGACATCTGCAGCGTCCGGGGGATCGGTGTGGCGGTAAGCGTGAGCACGTCCACCTGCTCGCGAAGATTCTTGAGATGCTCCTTGTGCTCGACGCCGAAGCGCTGCTCCTCGTCCACGACCACAAGACCGAGGTCCCTGGGGATGACGTCTTTGGAGAGCAGCCTGTGGGTGCCGATGAGCACGTCCACGGTCCCGGCGGCGAATCCCTCGAGCGACTCCTTCTGCTGAGCGGCGCTCCGGAATCGCGAGAGCACCTCGATGCGGACAGGATACGCCTCGAAGCGCTCGGAGAAGGTCGTGTAGTGCTGCTGCGCGAGGATGGTCGTCGGGCAGAGCACCATCACCTGCTTGCCGCTCTGGGTGGCCTTGAACGCTGCACGGATCGCCACCTCCGTCTTGCCGTAGCCCACGTCACCGCACACGAGACGGTCCATCGGACGGTCGCTCTCCATGTCGGCCTTGACGTCCGCGATGGCGGCCAGCTGGTCGGATGTCTCCTCGAACGGGAACGCCTCTTCCATCTCGCGCTGCCACGGCGTGTCAGGCGCGTACACGAAGCCGCTCACCGCGGCCCGCCGTGCGTACAGGTCCACGAGGTCGAAGGCTAGTTTGCGGGCGGCCTTCCGTGCTTTGCCGGTGGCCTTGGACCAATCGGCGGTGTTGAGCCGGGTCACGCGCGGGGCCGAGCCCTCGGGCCCGACGTAGCGAGTCACCCGGTCGAGCTGCTCGACCGGCACGTAGAGCTTGTCGCCCTTGGCGTACTCGAGCAGCAGGAAGTCGCGCTCGCTGCCGAGCACCGTCTGCCTGACGATGTCGCGGAACAGCGCGATACCGTGGACCTCGTGCACGACGTAGTCGCCGGGACCGAACGCGAAGGTGAGTTTGGTGGGGTCGGCGGCCTGACGGCGGCGCTCGGCCGCACGCGGGAAGACGTCGTCTATCGAGACCACGGCGAGCCGCGCACCCGGGATCACGTAGCCCGACGGCACATCGGCGATCGCGATGGAGACAAGCCCCGTGGGAAGCGAACGGGTTGCGGTGTCCAGGTCCGCGACCGATGTACCCGCGTCCACGAGTGCGCCGGAGAGGCGCTCCTTGCCCTGCCGGTCGCGGACCGCGGTGACGACGCGGTAGCCGGTGTCGATGAGCGCCCGTAGTCCCGCGGCGAACGTCTCCTCGCGGCCGCTCACCTGCGGTCGGCGGGCCTGGACCTCGCCGTCGGCGGCACCGCCCGCACGCAGGAGCGACAGGAACGTCAACCGCTGCCGACCGCCAAGATCGACCTCGGCGGGCTTCAGATACAGGCCCTCAAGGCTCGCCCCGGCGGCTTCGGCACGCGCCTCGGCGTCTCCACGCGCTCGTACGAGATCGTCGAAGAGCGCGCGGGGCTCAGCCACCACGATGAGCGCGCCCGGCGCCACATAGTCGAGCACCGAGTCGACCGACCTGTAGAAGTGCGGCAGGTATCGCTCGATGCCGTTGAACACCACGCCCTGCTCGATGAGCTCCAGGTCGCGGGCGAGCTCATCGTCATCACGTGCCGACTGCCCGAGCGCGCGACGGGCGCTCTGCGCCGCGCGCGTCCCCGGGACCACCTCGCGGCAGGGGTAGACCTCTACGGGCCCCGAGTCACCGATGTGCTGCTGCGTGGAGGGCAGGTACCGCCGGAGCGTCTCGATCTCATCGCCGAAGAGCTCGGCACGGACCGGATAGGGCACGTCCGAACCGAACACATCGAGGATGCCTCCGCGCACGGCGAACTGACCCCGCTCCTCGGCGGTGTCCACGCGCTGGTAGCCCATGCGTGTCAGTTGCTCGGCCACGGCCGCGAGGTCGACCGTGGCGCCCGCGGCAAGCGGCACCGGTTCGTAGACGTGCGAGCCCTGCGGTGGCAGCGCGCGCAGGAGCGAGCGGCCGCTGGCCACGACGATGACCGGGCGACCCTTGTCGAGCGAGTAGAGCGCCCGCGCCCGGGCACCGACGGCCTCGAGGTCGGGCGCGGTACGGTCCCAGGGAGCGTCTGAGCGGTCGGGGAAGTACAGTACGCGCTCGTGCTCCACGTACGTGCCAAGCTGACGGGCGAAGCGATCGGCGGCGTCAGCGCCCGGCAGCACGACGAGCACGGGACGCTCGCGCCCCGCGGCCACAGCCGCCGTGAGCACGGGCCTGATAAGCCCTGGTGCCGCGAGTGTCACATCATCGCCCTGCGCGAGCTTCTCGATGGCCTTGCCGAACGCGGGCTCCGAGGTGAGCGCCGGTGCGATGGTGTCGAAGAACGATGTCACGTGAGGGCTCCTGGCTCCAGACAGCACGAAGGGCTCGCGTCCGGGCGACCGGGGCGAGCAGCGGGTGCGAGTGTAGGCCCCTGCGGCGGGCGCGGTCAAACGACCCGGCGCCCCGTACGGCAGCTCTCGGGTACGATACGAGACAACACCCGACCTGCACGGAGGCTACATGACCACTCCCCAGCGCGCTGCCGAGATCGACTCCCGGCTCAAGGAGCTCTACCCCGTCGCGGCGATCGCGCTTCGTTACGGGACCGACTTCCAGCTGCTCGTTGCGGTGATCCTCTCGGCCCAGACGACCGACATCGGCGTGAACAAGGTGACACCGGTGCTCTTCGAGCGCTTCCCCACCCCGGAGGCGCTGGCAGGAGCCGACCCCGCCGAGATCGAGGCGATCGTGCACCCCACCGGGTTCTTCCGGAACAAGACGAAGAACATCATGGGCGCGGCCCAGCGCATCGTGGCCGAGTACGGCGGTCGCGTCCCTGACACGATGGAAGACCTGCTCAGGCTACCCGGGGTGGCCCGCAAGACGGCGAACATCGTGCTCTACAACGCCTTCGGCAAAGCCGAGGGGGTCGCGGTGGACACGCACGTCTTCCGGCTCGCCCATCGGCTCGGTTTCTCGGCCGAGAAGGACACGAACAAGGTCGAACGCGACCTCATGGCGCTCTTCCCGCCCGAGGAGTGGGGCGCTCTCACATACCGGCTGATCGAGCACGGCCGCGCGATCTGCGACGCCAAGCGACCGATCTGCGGACAGTGCATGCTCTCGGATCTGTGCCCGAGCGCCTTCCAGGAGAAGGGCTGGCGCGAGCGAGCCTGACAGGCGGCTTACGTGAGCACCAACGCGAGTGCCGCCGCGAGAAAGACCGCAGGCAGCATGTTGCCCACCGGCAGCCGCTTGATCTGGGCGAGATCGAGCCCGATCGCCAGGATGAGCGCCCCGCCCACCGCTTCGATCGACGCGATCACCGCTGGCGTGATGAGCGGCTCCACACCGTGCGCGGCCAGCGCGATGCCGCCCTGCAGCAACAGGATCGGGATGGCTGACAGACCGACGCCCGCGCCGAGCGTGGTGGCGAGCGCGATGGCCGCGATGCCATCGAGCAGCGCCTTCAGGAAGAGCAGCGACGGGTCGCCAAGTCCATCTTGAAGCGAGCCGAGAACGGTCATCGCACCCACACAGAAGAGCAGGCTCGCGGTGACGAACCCCTCCACCAGCGTGTGCCCCTTCTCGCCGGGCTGGTCCGCTCGCCCGGGCGCAAGCATCGGCGCGCGATAGGCCTTGTCCTGAAGCCAGTGCCCGAACCGCTCGAGGTGGTGTTCGATGCGCATCGCCTCGCCGATGAGCGATCCCACCACCAGCGCGCCGACGAGCACGAGTGCCGAGTAGTCGCCAAGCGAGGTCTCAGCAAGGTCGCCCATCCCGCCGAGCGCCATCATGGCGCCGATCACGATGACGGCAAGGCCGATGGCCGAGAAGGCGATCGAGCGGAACCGCTCGCCGATGAGCTTGCCGAACAGCAGGCCGATGGCGGTGCCCACGAGCACCGACAGGATATTCACGATCACGCCGATACCCGGCATATCACTCCTCGTCTCCGAGCCAGAGCTCCTTGAGCTCGGCGGTGATGCTGTGGGCGCCAGGCGGCAGTCCGGCAGCCGACGCCCGGTAACGGCGGCCCGTCACCTTGCGCATCGTGCTCCCCTCATAGCACACCGCCGAGGGCAGTGTCGTGGCGCCCCGGGCGCGCGCCCTCCTGGCAAGTCCGCCATCGTCGGTCACGACCACCGTATCGCCGGCGGTCACGAGCCGGACGATCAGATCGTCCGCCGTTTCGGGACGGTGCGCATACCGTACACGTATCTGGCCCTGACCGGCATCAGCAGGGCCGCCCGCCACACCGTCGAACACCACCGTGATCTTACCGCGACCGAGCAGATCGGCCCCGCGTGCGGCAAGGCGTGCGACGAGCGCATCGCGCTGCGCGTCGAGCGCGCACGAGCGCGTCGCCGGGTCGCTGCGGGTCACGTTATAGCCGTCGATGAGGTACTGCATGCGGCAATGCTACACCTACCGTACGGCGGACATCCCGAGCGGGGCTCCCGCGCGGCCGACCCGGAGCGCGCTGGCCCGCCTGTGGTATGTACCTGGAAGATGACCGCACCACCAAGGAGGCGCTATGAGCGACCCGATCGTCCTCGAAGCCGGAGCGCCCGCGCCCGGGATCGACGCAGTCGCGACCGGCAACGGCCCCTTCAGACTCACCGATCACCGCGGGAAATGGGTGGTCGTGTATTTCTACCCGCGTGCGAACACCCCCGGTTGAACCCACGAAGCCAAGGACTTCCAGGCGCACCGCGCCGAACTGGAGTCCTTGAACGCCCTGGTCGTGGGCGTCTCGGCTGACAAGCCCGAGGTACAGCAGCGGTTCATCGACAAGTTCGGGCTCACATTCCCGATGATCTCCGACACCGACAAGTCGGTCATCGACGCCTACGGCGCCCGTGAGGTGCTCGGTGTGTCCGCAAAGCGGCGCACGTTCCTCATCGACCCCGGGGGCACCGTCGCTCGCGCGTGGCACAAGGTGAAGGTGGAAGGACACGCCGACGAGGTGGTGGCGACGATCAGAGAGCTGGCCGGGTAGCGCGACTCACGAGCGAGCAAGGCCCTCGCATGCACGCGCGATACCTGCGGCGAACCGTGCGACGTCTGCGGCGGTCGTGTCCCAGCTCGTCACCCAGCGCACCTCGTTCCCCCGTTCGTCCCAGACGTAGAAGTCGTATTCCTCCGCGAGCGGAGCGATGACCTCCTGCGGCAACACGGCGAAGACCTCGTTGGCCTCGACGGCCTGCGTGATCCGCACGCCGGGTATGTCCGCGACCCGGTCCGCAAGCAACGTCGCCATCTCGTTCGCGTTCTCCGCGTTGCGCCGCCACAGACCGTCTTCGAGGAGCGCCACGTACTGGGCCGAGATGTAGCGCATCTTGGATGCGAGCTGCGCGCTCTGCTTGCGCACGTACTTGAACCCGTCGGCAAGACCGGGGTCGAGGAACACCACCGACTCGGCCAGCATGGCACCGTTCTTGGTGGCCCCGAACGACACGATGTCCGCTCCCGCAGCCGCCTCGCCGAGAGTGCAGCCGAGCGCAGCGGCCGCGTTGCTGAGTCGCGCACCATCGACGTGCACCTTCAGGCCGTGCTCGCGCGCGGTAGCGACGATGGCCGCAAGCTCGGCAGGCCGGTAGATCGTGCCGTACTCGGTCGACTGTGTGACAGAGACGACCGACGGCTGACTCGCGTGCTCGAATCCCACGTTCGTGATCGCACCGGCGATCAGCTCGGGCGTGAGCTTCCCGTCCGGTGTGGGTACCGCCAGCAGCTTGCCACCGGTGAAACGCTCAGGCGCACCACACTCATCGGTGTTGATGTGCGCGCTCGCCGGGCAGATCACCGCGTTGTGCCGCCGCATGACGGCCTGGAGCGCGGTGCAGTTGGCGCCGGTGCCGTTGAACACGAAGAAGACCTCAGCGTCGGGCCCGAACTCACGCCTGATCAGCCCGCGCGCCCGCTCGGTCCATTCGTCTGCTCCGTAAGCGTGGACATGACCCGCGTTCGCCTCGCCCATCGCCCTCAGTACCGCAGGATGTGCTCCTGATGCGTTGTCACTCGCGAATCCGTGCCCGCTCGCTGTCACGAAGGCCGCTCCTCACGTCGTCGCGCTTGCTGGATGCTCACATGTGCCGCAGCGACCCCCACGATCCCCGGTATGAGCTTCCAGTACTGGATCGGATGGTCACGCGGCTGGCCTTGATCGACGACCACGAGCGCGGTCGCGTGTACATCGAGGTCCCCGCCGTGCGTGTCGCACGCCTCGTTCAGGTTTCCGGTGACACGCACGATATCTCCGTCATGCGACCACCTGCCGAACGACGTCAGGTCTTCGGCCATCTCGGCGGGTACCCACACACCGATTGCCACGCCGCCGGAGAGCACGTTTATCCATACATGACCCTCTCCACCGGAGAGCGCTTCGCTCACGACCTCGCCCTCGAAGGTCACTTCCGCGCCCTCCAGCCCGCTACCGGCCGTGACGAGGTCTGCGCCGGTCAGCCCGGATGGAGTCACCGCGAATGCACGCGCGGGAAGGGCACACACGACCGCGAGCGCGAACACGATTCTGGCGAGTGCCCTCATGCGCGTGCCCGCCTGTCGGTGATAGACGCGATGATGCTCGCGATGATCGCGAACAGTGCCAGGAACTCGAGACGCCCAGCCCACATCTGGATCATGTACACGATCTTCAGACCGGCCGGCATGGCTGGATTGGTGATGCCGGTCGACAGGCCCACGTTTGCCGCAGCGGAGATCGACTCGAAGAGCGCCTCGGCGGGCGGGTACCCGTACATCATGCCGATGACACCGCCGGTGATATACGTGATGACGTACAACAGGAAGATGAGCAGCACGTTCGAGAACAGCTCAGCGTTGAGAGAGACATCGGAGAAGTGGTGATAGGTCTGCGTGACCACCGCGCTCTGCGGCGCGATGCCGGAGCGTATGCGCCACAGAAGCCCCTTGGCGGCCACGCCGATGCGAAGCGTCTTGATGCCGCCGGCAGTGGACGAGGCCATGCCGCCGAACGCCATCGCCATCAGGATGACGACGAATCCGAGCCCCCCGAAACCGCCGGTCCACTGTGAGGGGTAGAGGGTCTGCTGGCCGGTGCCGCTGGTCGCTGACAGCAGGTGGTAGATGCCCTTGCGGATGATCTCGTCCGATCCCGAGTAGAGCGTGGTCCCCGCGAGACCGAGACCCATGAGCGCGCTCAGTATGAGCGTGTTCACGGTGATCGTGCGTGCCTCGATGTTCTTGACCAGCTCAACCCGTTCGCCGCGCCAGATGTGTGCGTGGAGGTTGAAGTTCATGGTCCCCGCGATCATGAGGATGACTGTGACGCCCTCGTACCATGCACTGTGGTAGTAGAGCGAGTTCTGGGACTGAGGCCCAAAACCACCGGTGTCCCAGCAGGCCGCCGTGTTACAGAACGCGTGCAGCACACTCCGGCCAAAGCCCATGCCGAGCGAGAGGTTGATGACGGTGAGGGAGGCGATCCCGAGTCCGACGTAGACCGCGGTCACGAGCCAGATGAATCGAGCGGTGTGCAGGACGTTGGGCATGATGCGCTCATCGCGCCCCTCGGCGAGATAGAGCGACATCGCGCCACCGCCGCGCATGCCGATCGCCACGGAGAGCGCTGCGACGATGATCCCCTGACCGCCTATGAGGTGTGTGAAGTGGCGCCACACGTTATGCGCATTCGCGATGTGGTCCAGATCCTGAACGAGCACCAACCCGCTCGTGGTGAGGCCCGACATGGCCTCGAAACAGGCGTCGAGGTAGCTGCCGAAGTGTCCCGAGAACGCAAGGGGGACCGCCGCGGCCAGTGACGCCGCGAGCCATGCGAGTGCGGTGACCAGGAGCGCATCGCGCCGGTTGATCGCGGCGCCCTGTGGCGCCATCCGTACGAGGAGCGCACCCGCAAGCGCCGTGACCCCCGCACCGAGAATGTAGTCGAGTGCCGGATCCCACTCCCGGGAGATCAACGCCACCACGAGCGGAACGATCATCGCTGCGGCCAACGCGAGGACGAGCATCCCCGTGTAGTGGAGGATGGCCCTGACGTTATGCCTCTCAGGTGTCACCCACATGAGCTGATCAGGCCATTCCAGCGACGAGAAGCGCGATGAGGGATGCAGCGCCCATGAGCATCAGATACGCGGCGACCTCGACCAGCAGACCCAACGGCCACTGCCGGAAGGCACCGCCCGAACGAGTCTTCACCCCGCGTCGCCTCCTCATCGCACGTCACCGGCCAGATGCCGATGCTCTTGCATTGTGCCACATGCCTGACAGCGGGCAACCTCCAGCCACCGCCCGGCTCATGCTAGGCTGTACTCCCCACAGAGAAGGGACCGGCCATGGGACTCCTCTCCAAGAAGACACCGATCGCGACCGTTCGCGTGGCGTTCCTCGATGACGATCAAGCGCACATCGAGACCTGGGTCGAAGACGGCGACCGCGAAGCGCAGGCCTACCACATCCTGCTCTTCTTCCTGATGTATTACGCCCGCATGCTGTTCTTCCTGAGCTTCAGGGATACCGCCGAGGAGCTCATCGGGTGGATGGACGATGCGGTCCGCCTGATGGCCGAGACGCCGGATGAGGTTCCCGCGGGACTCGCCCGCGGCGTGCGGATAGCCAACGGTCGGACAGTCGAGCCCCGTACGGTCTGGTCGGGTACGCTCTTCACGCTCAAGCCTCATGAGTACAGTTGCAGCGATGAGAAGCCCGCGGACCCAGAGGATGCCGACGCGCAGCGTTCAGTGCTGGTGTTCTTGCAGCACCTTGCCGAGACACGGCCGGCGCTCGAGCGCGCCTATCTCGCGCTCGGGATCAGCGGTATGCATGAGTACTACCGCGATATCCAGCACTGGAACACCACCAAGGCGCTCCACCCCGCCCCGGCGTACGGGATCGACTATGCCCGGTCAGTGCTGGAGCGCGCCACGTAGGATCTAGCGCACCTCCGCGCTGGAGATCCTGTAACCCGCCTCGGTGGGGACCACGTAGTACCAGATGCTGTCGGTGGTCCCGTACCAGGTCTCGCTCGTCTGAACCCATGCCGTCCCGTCCGACTGCTCCTCGATCGAGACGATCTCGAACGCGGTGAACTGACCGTTGGAGTACGAGGCGCTTGCAGCGTCAAGGCTGAACGGCTCGATGGTCAGTGCATGGGCGTCGTCGGCACGGTCCTGCTGGATGGCGACCAGGAACTCGCTCACGACAGTCGCGGCCTCTTCGCCTGCGGTCATGGGAACGTCGCCGCCGAACTGAAGGTCCTCGATCCGCTCGACGATCCACGTGCCATCGCCCTGCTTGAACACGGTCAGCTCGGAGACCCATTCACTGTTGGGCGGCCCGGCCCAGTAGACTGCCGACCCAGAATCTTCCTTGTAGAGTTGCGACACCCAGTCGCCGACACCCTCTTCCTGGAGCGTCGCGGTGACGGCCTCGGCCGCCGAGGCGAATCCGGTAGGAGCCGCCGGCGTGTCGTCGGGTGCCACCTGCCCGTCCGCGGCCCCTTCATCGCCGGTGACGGGCACCTCGATGTCGGCGCCAATGTCCTGGACCGCGTCTTCAAGCGCGTTACGGGCGATCAGGATGCCGGCGATGGCAAGCCCACCAAGGACGAGCACGACGCCCGCGACTATGCCGATGATGAGTCCGGTCTTCTTCCTGGGCGCGGGTTGTGCGACACCCGGCTGCGCGTACGAAGGCTGCGGGGCGGGGGCCATCGGCTGCGGGGCGGTCTGCCCGGCCGTCTGCTGCCGATACTGCTCGTATGCGACCCGCTGCTGCTCGTACTCGGCCTGCTTGCGCTGGTACTCGGCCATCTGGCGCTCGTACTCGGCCTGCTCGGCGGAGGGCAGCGGCTGCGTCTGGGCCGCCTGCGGAGCCGGGGAAGCGACCGGGGCCACCGGAGCCGCGGGCACCGGAACCGCGGGGGGCTCGGGTGCGGCGGCCGGGATGGCCGCTCCGCACGAACCGCAGAACACGGCACCTTCGCGGACTTCGTTCTGGCAGTTGGGGCACTGCATGCCGGCCTCCCTCGCAGTCGACTCGTACGGTGACTGTATGACGAGGCCTGGGCGGTGTAAAGCGGGTCACGCGTGTGCTGGCGCGACCACTCGAGACCAGCCTGGCGGCGGCAGCGCCCTGCTGGCGCTAGGCGACCGCCGCGCTCAGATCGAGCCGCCCCTGCCCCGGAGGTTCCGCACCCGCGCTACGCCGGAGCGTCACGATCGCGATGTCGTCGGCAAGACGTCCGCCCGCGAAGCTGAACGCGGACATGAAGAGCGCCTCGGGCAGCCGCTCGGTGCTTTCTCTCGCATGCTCGTGCACCGTCTCGAGCAGCCGCGTGCTGCCGAACGGTTCGCCGGAGGGCGAGCGGGCTTCGAGCAGGCCATCGGTGTACAGGACGAGGAGGTCACCTGCGGCAAGCAGCGTCTGGTGGTTTTCGTAGCCACCGATCGGCGATGCGCCCAGAACGACACCGTCCTGTGGCAGCAGAACCGGCGCTTCCCCCGCTCGGTGAAGCACGGGCGGGGGGTGCCCGGCCACGCTGTACGACATGCGTCCGTCGACCGGATCGATCAGACCGAAGAACGCAGATACGAACTCGTGCGGCTCGGCTCCATGGACCACAAGGTCGTTCGCCCGGCTCATCACCGAGCGGGGGGACGGCAGATGCAGCGCTTCGGCCCGCATGGCGTTCTTGACGAGCGAGGTGAGACCGGCGGCCTCGTGACCGTGACCTGACACGTCGCCGATCAGGACGCCCAGGCTGCCATCGGGCAGCGGAACCACGTCGTAGAAGTCTCCGCCCACACCGCCCGACCCCGAGACCGCGTGGTACAGGTGTCCCATCTCGAAACCGGGGACCGACGCCGGCGCCGTGAAGTACGCTCCGCGCAACGAGCGGGTGAGCGCGCGCTCCGCCGCATACTGGCGAGCGTTCTCCAGCGCGAGCGACAGCGAGACCTCCATCTTGTGCAGCAGGTCCCTGTGTTCGTCGCGGAACGCGATATCCGCGTCCCAGCAGAAGCCCATGACTGCGGTCACCTCGCCACGGCACTTCACCGGAACGAGCGCGAATCCGCCGACGTCGTGCTTCAGCATCAGCTCGAACTCCTCGCGATGCGTCGCGTCGGACTGCGAGACGGCGACCGCACGTGCCGCACGAGCCGCGTAGGCCGGAAGCGAGAGATCGTCCTCGGCGAACCTCAAGCCGCGCATCTCCATGGGCCAGCCGTGTACCGCACGGAACACCCAGGCCTCGTCCTCGCGATCGGCAAGCCAGCCCCAATCGGCGCCGAGCGCCTCGGTCGCCTCCACGAGCACCCGCTGGAGGATCTCATCGGCATCAAGCGAGCTGAGCACCGTGAGATCGATGATCTCGTTCGCTTGCTGGAGTTCGCGCGACAGCCGCTCGCGCTCCACCCGCGCCCGCACCTCGGCCGAGACCTCGATACCGATGAACAGGACGTTGAAGGGATCCGTGAGTCGGCCGGGGACCGGCAGGTACGACAACTGCCAGTGGGTCACCTCACCCCACGACGAGCGGTACTCGTACTCCGGAACGGTGAGGGGGTGACCCGTGTACGCCACATCGATGAACCGGGATGCGGAGTGTGAGTCGGACAGGAAACCGCGCACCGGCATGCCGAGCAGATCCCAGCGTGGCCGGACATCGCCAAGGAGGTCGAGGAACGCCGGGTTGGTCCACGTGAACCGCATGTCGGCGCCCGACCACAGCGCGGCCGGAAACGCGGCTCCATCGAGCAGAGCGGCTATCCGGACGGGGTCGCCGAGAGCATGCGCAAGCACGCGCGCCTCGACCGCGTCAGCGTTCACGACCCTCACCCCCTCCGGATGCAGACGGATGGAATGGCCCGTGCCTTCCATGGTATGCCTATCGGCACGTACTCCGAACGGCAGGAGATGGCGGATGACGAGCGGTCGCACGTGACGGACGGCACGCTTCGGCGTGCAAGCGGTATGTAGGTGCGCCCGTCCGTTCTCGGCTACAATCGAGATCAGGGACATCATGCGGCGCCAGGCGGCGCAGAAGGGCGGCGGACCTCATGGCCAAGAAGGGCACCGGCGTCAAGCAGGCCGCCGAGGAGCTCGGCGTCTCTCCGAAGTGGATCCGGGAGCGTATCGCCGAGGGCGTCGTCGCACCCGAACGTGCCGGCACGAAGCGCAACAGCCGCTTCGTCTTGTCCGTAGCCGATCTGGAGGCACTGCGCTCCGCTCGCGATGCGGATCCTGCGGCAGGCGGCACAGCGGTTCTCGCACGCATCAACAGGCTCGAGTCCGACCGCACCAACCTGCTTGCGCAGGTGGCCTGGGCGCGCGCGATCGCTCAGGAGCAGCAGAAGGCGCTCGAGCGGGAGCAGCAGCGCTCCGACCAGCTCGCCGCGGAGCTGGAGGCACAACGCGCACGTATCGAGCGCCTGAAGGCGCTCTCGGTGCTCGACAGGGTCCTCGGGAGACACAAGGACGTGTAGCGCCGCCGACCGCTCAGGTTCCCCAGCCCTCGGCCCACGGCTCGTCTCCCACGCTCACGGGAGCTTCGATCGGCACCTCGTCACCGGGAACCGATCCGGCCGCTCCGAGGGTGGTGTTCCCCGCCCCGACTTCGCCCACGACCTCCCCTGCGTCGTCGGCCTCTTTTGCGGTATCGGAAGACAAGCGCCCGACGGCCCCACCCGCCTCCGCCTCCACAGGCCGTACGAGCGGCAGCAACAAAGCGGGCAGCAGGTGCTCCGCCGGATTCGCCGCCGCGTGCGCGGCGAAGCGGCCGAACTCGTCGTGGGCACGCGCCTCGAGCACCGCCACGACCTCAGCGATGTCCTCCACTGAGACCCCGGCGTCCGCAGCGGCCGCAACCCGGTCTCCATCGCGCAGCATATCGAGGAAGATGTGGGTGTCGTGCAGATCGCCGAGTACGTCCTGGGATATCGTCAACGTGGTATGGAGCTCGTCGAACTCGTTGCCGTAGCACGGTGCGAACGCCTCGACCGCATAGCGCAGACGCTTGTAGTCGATGCGCAGCGCATGCTGTCCGGCGATGTTCCGCTCATCGAGCGCCGCGGGCTGCGCACCGAAGACGACCGCGGCGCGCTCAGCGACCGCCGCGTGTGCAAACGACGCCAACGGCCGGTCGGCATCCACCGTGCCCTCGATCGAATGGGCCACTGCTATGAACGAAGCGCGGCTCTCGGCGAGGTCGAGCGTTTCGAGCTCACGATCCAGCGCGGCAAGCTCGTACTCCCGCTGCCCCATGCGATACCCCACCATGAACGCGACGCATCGCTGACCACCAGTGCCAAGTCCCGCACCGAGCCGGGAGAATGCGTCGATGAACACATCGGAGTCCCGCACCGGCCCGAGCGCTCGCGTCACGCGGCGTGCCCGGCGGTACCAGCGACGGAAATCGCGATGCGGATACAGCGGCGCGAGCAGACGCATGACCTCCCGCAGGCGCCGCGAGGCGACGCGCATGTCGTGCACGGCGTCCATGTCGGCACCGCCGCGCGCAGCGTCCTCGAGCGCGAACAGCGGCTCAGCTTTCGCCAGCAGCATGCGCGGTGCGGCCTCACCGAGCGGCGTTCGGGCGTTCACACCGGGAATAGCGAACCTCTTGTCCACGCGCGCTCCTGTCCGGTACATCACGTCGAACGAGGGTGCACAGCCGAGCAACACGGCAGCAGACCTACCCGATGATAGCGCAGCGTGAGGCCCGGCTGCTGCGACGGTCGAGTAGAACGGAAGCGCGATCGGAGAGCCCGGACACGAAAGGGCCCCGGCACGCTGCCGGGGCCCTTCACCCACCCGCCGGTCGCTACACGGCCGGACGCCGGTGTTACTCGGCTCCGCCCTCCGGCGCACCCTCGAGCTTCGGCGCACCTGCGCCACCGATCTCGATCTTGGTCGTCTTGGGCCGCGCCGCCTCGAGCGCCTTGGGCACATGCACCACGAGGATGCCGTCCTTGTACTCTGCGCTGATGGACGCCGGGTCGACGCCCTCCGGGATGGTGAGCGAACGCTCGAAGCTGCCGTAGCAGCTCTCGCACACGAGCCAGTCCTCACCCTCCTGCTTGTCCTCCAACTTCCGCTCGCCGCGGATCGTGAGCACACCGTCCGTGACCTCCACGTCCACGTCGGCCGGGTCGATCCCCGGCAGCTCGGCACGGACCACGATGTCATCATCCTTGCGCTTCACGTCCACCTTGGGCATCCACGCGACCGACTCTCCGCTCACCTCTGCCGAACCGAGGCGGGAGAAGATGCGGTCCATGTCGCGCTGCATGCGCAGCACTTCACCGAACGGATCCCACCGTACGATCGCCATGATGATCACCTCCACTGTCGTCAACGCGCACCCGCCGTCATGGCATCCCGGCGGGCGGCACCTCTTCCCTACTGAGCGTGCGCCACGCCCCGCACGCCGAGTTCGTCGCCGATCACATCGATCGTGACCGTGTCGCCGTCGCCCACGCGGCCTTCGATGAGCTCGCGCGCGACGCGGTCGACCACCTCCCGCTGGATGAGCCGCTTGAGCGGACGGGCGCCGAAGACCGGGTCGAATCCGTCGAGCGCGAGACGCTCGGCAGCAGCCGGCGTGACCTCGAGTGAGATCTTGCGATCGGCGAGCCGCTCGCGCACCAGCGCCAGCTGCAGCTCGACGATCTTGGCCAGCTGCTCCATCGAAAGCGAGTGGAACACCACTACGTCGTCCACGCGGTTCAGGAACTCCGGCCGGAACGTGGCCCGGAGCGCCTCGTCGAGCATCACGCGCATCGCAGCCTCGTCGCCGCTCTTGGAGAACTCGCTGATGTACTGGCTGCCCACGTTGCTCGTCATGACCACGATCGCGTTCTTGAAGCTCACCACGCGGCCCTGGCCGTCGGTGAGGCGCCCGTCGTCGAGTACCTGGAGCAGCACGTTGAACACGTCCGGGTGCGCCTTCTCGATCTCGTCGAGCAGGATCACCGAGTACGGCCGCCTGCGCACCGCCTCGGTCAGCTGGCCGCCTTCCTCGTAGCCGACGTAGCCGGGAGGCGCGCCGATGAGCCGCTGCACACTGAACTTCTCCATGTACTCGGACATGTCGATGCGCACCATCGCGCGCTCGTCGTCGAACATGAACGCTGCGAGCGTCTTGGCGAGCTCGGTCTTGCCCACACCTGTCGGGCCGAGGAACAGGAAGCTGCCGATGGGTCGGTCGGGGTCCGAGAGGCCCGCGCGCGAGCGCCGGATGGCGCCTGCCACCGCCGAGACCGCCTCGTTCTGGCCGACGACGCGCTCGTGCAGATGCTCCTCGAGCGTGGCGAGCTTGGCCATCTCGCCCTGCATGAGCCGCGCGACCGGGATGCCGGTCCACGCGCCCACCACCTCGGCGATCTCGGCTTCGGTGACCTCCTCGCGGAGCATGCCAGCGCCGGCCTGCAGCTCCTTGAGCTTCGTGTCCGCATCCGCCAACTCGGCTTCGAGCTGCGGGATACGCCCGTAACGGAGCTCCGCCGCACGCTGCAGGTCGCCTTCGCGCTCCGCCCGCTCGCCGTCGAGACGGGCCTCGTCGAGCTCGGCCTTGAGACGCTGAACGTCGGTGATGATGGTCTTCTCGCTCTCCCACCGGGCCTTCAGACCCGACATCTCCTCGGTGACCTCGGCCATCTCGCCGCGCAGTGCCTCGAGCCGCTCGGCCGAGACGGCATCCTTCTCCTTCTGGAGTGCCTGCTCTTCGATCTGCAGCTGCCGGAGCTGGCGGTCGAGCCGGTCGATCTCCTCGGGCATCGAGTCGATCTCGATGCGCAACCGCGAAGCCGCCTCGTCGATGAGGTCGATCGCCTTGTCGGGTAGGAAGCGGTCGGCGATGTAGCGGTCCGAGAGCGTGGCCGCCGCCACGATCGCACCGTCGGCGATGCGCACGCCGTGATGCACCTCGTAGCGTTCTTTCAGGCCGCGCAGGATCGCGATCGTGTCCTCCACGCTCGGCTCGCCCACGAACACCGGCTGGAAGCGCCGTTCGAGCGCCGCGTCCTTCTCGATGTGCTCGCGGTACTCGTCAAGCGTCGTGGCGCCGATGGCGTGAAGCTCACCTCGCGCGAGTGCGGGCTTGAGCATGTTGGATGCGTCCATCGAGCCCTCTGCGGCGCCTGCACCCACCAGAGTGTGGAGCTCGTCGATGAACAGGATCAGCCGACCCTCGGCCTGTTCGATCTCACGGAGCACTGCCTTGAGGCGATCCTCGAACTCGCCGCGATACTTCGCGCCGGCCACCATCGCGCCGAGGTCGAGCGATACCACGTCCTTGTCACGGAGCGTGGAGGGCACGTCACCGGCCACGATACGCTGCGCGAGGCCCTCGACGATGGCGGTCTTGCCGGTACCCGGCTCGCCGATGAGCACCGGGTTGTTCTTGGTGCGGCGCGAGAGCACCTGGATCACGCGGCGGATCTCCTCGACGCGGCCGATGACCGGGTCGAGCTTGCCGTCACGTGCTGCCTGCGTGAGGTTGCGGCTGAACCGCTCGAGTGCCTGGAACTGCGCCTCGGGGTTCTGGTCGGTCACGCGGGCACCCGCGCGAAGATCCTCGAGCGCCTCGAGAAGCCGCTTGGCGGTCACACCCGCACGCTCGAGGATCCGCCCGGCCTCACCCTTGTCGTCGGCGATCGCCACGAGCAGATGCTCGGTGGAGACATATGCGTCCTTGAGTCTCTCGGCATGCTTGAAGGCGTCGCCGAGCACGGTGTTGATGCGCGGACCGATGCCGGCGGGTCCCTGCACGCCGCCCCCGGTCACCTTCGGCATCGAGGAGATCGCCGAGGTCAGCTCGGCTTCGATGTGGTCAGGGTCCGCGCCTACCTTCTGGACGATAGGCCGCACGATACCTTCCGCAGCATCGAGCAACGCTTTGAGGAGATGCTCGGGCTCGATCACCTGCGAGGAGGCGTCATCGGCGATGCCCTGCGCCGCCTGCAGCGCCTCCTGTGCTTTCACTGTCAACTTGTCCAAACGCATGACACTCAACTCCTACGGTCCTCGCCGCCCTGATCGGGCGATCGTGAGCCTGTCGTCTACCCGGCCCACGGAACGCGTAGCCACACGGGCTACCGCGAAACCGTTCAAGCCGGTGCTGTTCTCTTCTTGAAAAGGCGTGACCACACCCAGGCGACCGCCTGTCAGCCCGGGCCGCCGAGGACCTCGCCCGATCGCACACCCTCAAGCCACTTCACGACCGGGTTGCGCCGGTCTCCACGTACCTGTCCTTCGGTGCCCATCAGGGCTCCCTTCGCACGATGCCGCCGCGCGGCACGTGGACGATGTCCGCCCGCATCGACCTGCGGAACTCATTGATCTCGTCCGCAAGCGTGCGTTCAGCCTTGGACGCCATCGCCTGCGCCTCCGTAAGCTGTGCCTCGAGTCTCTCCTTCTCGATCTCCAGCTCGATGATCCGCATCACGCCGGCGAGGTTGATGCCCTCTTCCTGGGTGAGCCGCTGGATGAGCCGGAGCCGCTCGATGTCGGCCTCCGAGTACATCCGCGTCCCGCCCGGCGACCGACTCGGCTGCACGAGCTGCTTGCGCTCGTAGATGCGCAGTGTCTGTGGATGCACACCGGCGAGTTCGGCTGCCACGCTGATCATGTACACGGGACGGTCCTTGCCGCTTCCCTGCTGTCGTCTCACCATGTGGCCATGCCTCCTTCGCTACGCGATGTGTGCGCGCACGTCGTCTGAGCGCAGCGACTCGAACTCCCGCAGAAGGTCCTTCTGCTCGGATGTCAGCTTCTGCGGCACGGCGATCTTCACGCGCACCTTGAGGTCGCCCGATCCACGCCCCTTCAGCTTGGGCGCACCCTTGCCAGGCACGCGAAGCACCTTCCCGTCGGCAGTACCGGGAGCCACCTTCAGCTTCACCTTGCCGCCATCCGGTGTCGGCACCATGACCTCGGTTCCGAGCGCCGCCTCGGTGATCGTCACCGGCAGCTCGAGAACCACGTCCGCGCCGTCTCGTGAGAAGTACGGGTGCGGCTTGATCGTCGTCGTCACATACAGGTCTCCGGCCGGGGCGCCACCGGTTCCGGGCTCACCCTTACCCGCGAACCGCAGCTTGCCTCCGTCGGTCACCCCGGGCGGGATGTTCACCGTGAGCGGCTTGACCCGGAGCACCTTTCCCTTGCCCTTGCACGTCGTGCAGGGATGCTCGATGATCCTGCCGGTGCCCGCGCACCGCTGGCAGGGCCGCGAGAAGCCGAACACACCCTGGCCCTGGGTCACGTGTCCGCTCCCCGAACACGTGGGACATGTCGTCGCACTCGTGCCCGGTTTTGCGCCCGTGCCCGAGCACGTGCTGCACTGCTCGGTGCGCTTCACATCCACCTTGGTCGAGGTGCCCGAGAGCGCCTCATCGAACGTGAGCGTGAGGTCGTACTGCAGATCCGCGCCACGATGGGCCCTGCTGCGCTTGCCACTGGCACCCCCGGCGAAGAGGTTCTCGAAGATGCCGCCGAGGTCACCCATATCGACCGTGGAGTAGCCCCCGGCACCGCCGGGGAACCCGCCGCCCGGCCACCCTGCGCCGGGACCGCCCGCACCTCCGGGAGGCATGTTGCCGCCGAAGTAGCGACCATAGGTGTCGTACTGCTTCCGCTTCTCCTCGTCGGAGAGCACCTCGTACGCCTCGTTGATCTCCTTGAACTTCTCCTCGGAGCCGCCTGCGTCCGGGTGGTGCTTGCGCGCCTGCTTGCGGAACGCCTTCTTCACCTCATCGGCAGTCGCCGTCTTGGAGACGCCGAGTATGTCGTAGTAGTCCTTGTCGGCCATCGGTGGCTCCTTAGGACTCCGGCCCTCCGGCGCTTACCACGACCGCAGCCGGTCTGAGTACGCGGCCGTGCATCCGGTAGCCACACTGGTACATGTCCACACACGTGCCTTCGGGCACGTCGTCGCGCTGGGCCTGCCCCACCGCCTGATGCTCCGTGGGGTCGAACGGTTGACCTGTGGGGTCGATGCGTTCGACACCCTCCTTCGCGAAGACATCGAGGATCTGCTGCCGCACCATCTGCACGCCAGCGACGAACTCCGACGACTCGCCACTCTCCCCGGCGTGCGCAAGCGCGCGCTCAAGGTTGTCGAGGGCCGGTAGGACCTCGGTGATGATGCGCTGCCCGGCTCGCCTGAGCGCGTCCTCCTGCTCACGCGCCACACGCTTGCGGTAGTTGTCGAACTCCGCCTGCAGCCGCTGAGCGGTCTCCAGATGGCGTCCGGCCTCCTCCCGCGCGGCCTCGAGCTCATGCTCGATCTGATCGCCCCGAAACTCGAACTCAGCGCCCAGGTCCTGCTCCAGCTCGGGATCGGTGAAGCCGCCCTCTGCGGAGGAGACCCCGAAGGGAACCTCCGCAGGGCGGTCTTCCCGAGGACCGAGACCGGAGGGGTCTCCTCCGCCGGGGGCTCGATGCTTCCGGTCCATGGCTACTCGTCTCCGTCGACGACTTCGTAGTCGGCCACTTCCTCATCGCCCTCTGGAGCCGCGCCACCCTCGGGGGCCTGCTCCTCCTGGACCTGCTGGTACACGATCTCGGCGAGCTTGTAGCTCTTCTCCTGCAGGACCGTGGTTGCGGACTTGATCGCGTCGACGTCGTCACCCTCGAGGGCTTTCTTGACGTCCGCGATAGCGGCCTCGACGTCGCTCTTCGTATCCTCGGGAACCTTGTCGCCGAGGTCGACGAGCGTCTTCTCCGTGCCGTACACGAGGCTGTCGGCGGTGTTGCGCACCTCGGCCTCCTCCTTCTTCTTCTTGTCCTCGTCGGCGTGGCTCTCAGCGTCAGTCACCATGCGCTCGACTTCCTCGTCCGAGAGAGCCGTCGTGCCCGTGATGGTGATCTTCTGCTCCTGGCCGGTCCCGCGATCCTTGGCCGAGACGTTCACGATGCCGTTGGCGTCGATGTCGAACGTGACCTCGACCTGCGGCACGCCACGCGGCGCGGGCGGGATGTTCATGAGGTGGAACTTGCCGAGCGTCTTGTTGTACGCCGCCATCTCACGCTCGCCCTGCAGGACGTGGATCTCCACCGAGGTCTGGCCATCGGCCGCCGTCGTGAAGGTCTCGCTCTTGCGCGTCGGGATGGTGGTGTTGCGCTCGATGAGCTTGGTCATCACGCCACCGAGGGTCTCCACGCCCAGCGAAAGCGGGGTGACGTCCAGCAACAGGATGTCCTTGACATCGCCGCCGAGCACACCGCCCTGGATGGCCGCACCGACGGCGACGACCTCGTCCGGATTGACGCCCTTGTGCGGGTCCTTGCCAGTGAGCTCCTTCACGAGCTCCTGCACGGCCGGCATACGGGTAGAGCCGCCGACGAGGATCGCGTGGTCGAGGTCGCCGGCCTTGATGCCGCCGTCCTTGAGCGCGGTCAGCACCGGCTTGCGGCACCGCTCGAGCAGGTCGTTCGTGATCTTCTGGAACTCGGCGCGCGTCAGCGTGTAGTCCAGGTGCTTCGGACCACCTGCATCAGCCGTGATGAACGGCAGGTTGATCTGCGCGGTCTGCGTGGTGGATAGCTCCATCTTGGCCTTCTCCGCCTCGGCGCGCAGGCGCTGGAGCGCCATCTTGTCCGCGCGGAGATCGATGCCGTGGTCACCCAGGAACTTCTCGGCGAGCCAGTCGATGATGCGCTGGTCCCAGTCGTCGCCACCGAGATGGTTGTCGCCTGAGGTGGACTTCACCTCGAATACGCCATCGCCGATCTCGAGCACGGACACGTCGAACGTGCCGCCGCCGAGGTCGAAGACAAGGATGGTCTGGTCGTGTGCGCCTTTGTCGAGGCCGTAGGCGAGCGCCGCGGCCGTCGGCTCGTTGATGATGCGCTTGACCTCGAGGCCCGCGATCTTGCCCGCATCCTTGGTGGCCTGGCGCTGCATGTCGTTGAAGTACGCCGGGACGGTGATGACCGCCTCGGTGACCGGCTGGCCGAGATACGCTTCGGCGTCGGCCTTGAGCTTCTGAAGCACCATGGCCGAGATCTCCTCGGGTGTGTAGTGCTTGCCCTCGATGTCGACGACCGTGCGACCGTCCTTGCCCTTCTCGGCGTTGTACGCGATGGTACCGCGCTCCGAGGAGGTCTCCTCGTACTTGCGGCCGATGAAACGCTTGATTGACGTGATGGTGTTCTCGGGATTGGTGACAGCCTGGTTCTTGGCCGCCTTGCCGACGATGCGCTCGCCGTCCTTGCGGAACGCGACGACCGACGGCGTGGTGCGGTCGCCCTCGGCGTTCACGATGATCGTGGGCTCCCCGCCCTCGAGGACTGCGACCGCGGAGTTGGTGGTACCGAGGTCGATACCGATGATCTTGCCCATGGATGGTGCTCCTTTCAGATCCTCCCCGGTGATGCCGGAGCGGCTTGTTCACGGAGGTGCTACGAACGGACATCTCCCGAGCCATGCAGCCGGGGCCCGGGTTCCGCGCCGTTCCGTGCACGGTGGGTCGTAGTTACGCTTGCACAGTATGAAATCTAAGCGTTGCATTGTCAAGTTATCTGAAAGCGTCCATGAGAGGCAGACTGAGTGTCGCCACATCCTTTACATACGTGCTGAGGCTTCGGTATCATCCGGCGGCGACATACCGGCTGCCGCCTCCGTGCGGCGCTCGAACCGAAGGAGATCAGCTATGCCCCGACCGATCATCGATGAGGACGAGTGCTCCGGCTGCGGCATCTGCGTCGATGCGTGCCCCGAGAGCGTTCTCGAACTCGTTGACGACGTGGCCCAGCCCGTCAACGAGGATGACTGCACCGCGTGCGGCACCTGCATGGAAGAGTGTCCGATGGGTGCGATAACGGAGATCGAAGAGGACTAGCGGGCAGGTGTTGGATCGTGTGAGCAGCGGGCGCCTACGGGCGCCCGCTGTCGTTCACGAGGGATCTGCTGCGACCGAGAGGGCCTTCAGCTGCCCCCAGACGCGCCGCTTGAGGTCCTCGTCGGCAAGCGATGCCTCGAGACCCTCGACCGAAACCACGGTGCGCCCCCGCCACGTGCGGGGAACGCCCGGCGCGAGTGGATCGATGCCCACGGCCTCAGCAAGGTCGGCGGCCGCCAGCGGATCGAGCGCGAGCACGAAGCGGGGGTCGACCGCCTCCACGAGCATGCGGATGCGAGTGGCGCGCTCATCGGCACCGACGCCCGGGATCCGCGTGCAGAGCGCGAACCGCTCGGCGGGCAGACCGAGCGCGTCGAGCGCTTTGTCGGCCGCTTCGCCGTCTGGCCCGGCGAGCGCGTACCCGCGGTCGAGGTCGGCCGGTCCCGGTTCGCCCTTGACCAGCAACACCTGGGCGAGCTCGTCGCCGTGTGTGAGGACAGAGGGCGCTCCCTCGCCGACCTGCTCGGCCGCGGCGATCTCGGACCTGGCCTTCTCGCGGAACATGCGGTCGAGCCGTGCGCTCCTGGCTGTGGTCTCCTGCTCCCGGCTCATCGCTGTCGGGCGAACCAGGATCCGGTTGCATCAAGCCCATCCTGCAGTTCCACAGCGGCCTTCCAGCCGAAGGTGGACGCCGCCTTGCCGGGCGACAACACGCTCGCCTCGACGTCGCCATCGCGTGCGTCGGCCCGCTCGATCGTCCCGGGATACCGCAATGCCACCCGCAGCCCCTCGGCGAGCATGTTCACTGAAGTCGCGATCCCGGTGGAGATGTTGTACGCCGGTCCTGTTGGGCCCGGGCCGGCAAGCGCGCCCTCGTGAGATGCAGCCGCTGCGATAGCGCTCACGATGTCGGCGACGTAGATGAAGTCGCGCGTCTGCGTGCCCGAGCCGAAGATCACCGGACTGATGCCCGCGGTCATGCGCGATGCGAACTCCGCGACCACTCCGCCCTCGCCCTCGGCGCGCTGGCGCGGTCCGTAGACGTTGGCGAAGCGCAGCGCTGCGAAATCCACACCCGCCGGACGGAGCACCTCGGCAAGGACCGACTCCGCTGCGAGCTTGGACGCACCGTACGGGACTGCCGGAGCCACGGGTGAGTCCTCGGTGAGCGGCAGTTCCTGCGGCTCGCCGTACACGGCCGCCGAGGACGCGAAGAGCACGCGCTGCGCTCCGGCTGCCACGGCCGCCTCGGCCACCAGGCGCGTACCCTCGACGTTCACCTCGCGGTCGAACTCGGGGTCCTCGATCGAGGCGGCCACGCTCACCTGCGCGGCGAGATGGACGACGATGTCGGGAGACGCGGCGATGATCGCCTCGGCGGTCCGCGGGTCCCGTACATCCAGGCGCCTGAACCCGGTCGCTGGATGTACGTTATCCATCGAACCGGTGGACAGATCGTCGATGACGGTGATCTCCCAACCTCCGCCGAGCAATGCATACACGAGGTTTCCCCCGATGAACCCCGCCCCACCGGTCACTACGACCCTCATCCTGTCTCCTTATCTGCTGCTCTCTGTCACGCGCTGCACTTCGATCAACTCCGCCTGAACCGCAAGCCGATACCGCGCACTGTACGGCGGATGACAGGCAGTGAGCGTGAGTGACGGATGTTCTGTCGGCTCGACGACCTCCGTCTGATGCGGTAGGACCACGAGAGCGGTGGTCACCTCGTAGCGGTACCGCCGGTACGGAGAGTACACGTCGATCGTATCACCAGGTTCAAGCTCGCCGATCCTGGCGAACGGCGCCCCATATGTGGTCCGATGCCCCGAGATGCCGCACGTCCCGGTCGGCCCGGGCAGATCGGTCCAGTCGATCCAACCCGGCCCGCGCCGCAGGTCGGCGGTGGAGACACCGTTCACCACGAGCGCATCGAGCTCGATTGACGGGATCACGATTCGCGCGAAGACCGCACCTTGATCGAGCGCGCGCCAGTACGGTTCATCCTCGATATCCCAATCCGTGAAGTCGAGCGCCGAGCCCGCATCCTCGAGCAACACATCGGGGGCCTCGCTCGTGTAGGCCCGCACCGTCTCCACTTCGTCCTGCAATTCACTCTGAGCGCGTGCACCCAGAAGCGTCGTCAACCCGTAGTAGGAGACGAGGCCGAGCGCGAGGCCGAGCAACACATTGCTCGCGGCCCGTAGCCATAGCTGTCGCCTGCTCACCTCGCCCCACCTCCACTCGCGCGAACTGTGAGGAATCTCACAGAACACGTGTGACGGATTGCACAAACGGTATCAAGAACACCGGACACGGTGCCGATACGTTCAGTGTAAGGCACCATTGAAAAGCGAACATCGGATCGCTCCCGATAAAGGCACGGTCGGCCAAAAGGCCGGCTTCGCAAAGTCACGGGTCTAAAGGAAGCCTCGCTTCCCATGATGGCCGGACTGCCGAAGGTACGAGCCGCGTTTTCGGCCCGACACCTCAGAGCCTGGGGAGGAGTCGGGCCGATGTGCGCGCAGGCTCGACCAAGGGGCGATTCGAAATGACGACGAAGACTCGGAGCACGCGGCACGTGGCGGCAGGCATCGCCGCCGCCATGGCGCTCACGCTCACCGCCGGATTCGCGCCGGTGCAGGCCGCAGATGCGGCTCAGCTCACTGGCACCTTCCGGAGCAGGATCACCGCGGCATCGAACACGGCTACAGTGCTCACCAACACCGACGCCTCGCTGGCCAAGACGATCCGGACAGCGACCCGCACGACCACGACGGTCCGCAAGGCCAGCGCCCCGGTGGCCTCCACAACCCGCCGGACCGCCACCACGGCCAGTCCCACCTCCGCGACCTCGAGCAGCACAGCCGCGGCACCAGTGGACGAGACCGCCCAGGCGCGGTCCATCCTCGCCGGGTACATCGCCCGGTATCCCGCCCTGGCAGGCACCACCGTCTCGTTCGGTGATGCACAGGGCTACCAGGCCATCTGCTACTACAAGTCGGGCCGGATCGTCATCAGCCCTACGCATACCGCAAGCCTCGATCGCATCATCGGCCACGAGATCTGGCACGTCATCGACTGGCGTGACAACGGTGTGATCGACTGGGGCGAGAACGTACCGCCGCGCTAAGACCTCGTAGCACCTGACGATCAGAAGAGGCCCCGGCTCCCTCCCCGGGGCCTCTTCCTATGCGGGCCGAAAGAGGAGGTGCGCCCCGCTGATGCGGGACGCACCTCCGTGCAGCCGACGTGCCCCTGGATACCATCACATCAGACTATGGTATCGCCCGTCACGCTGCAGACCGGTTTTGGAGCCGAAGTGCCGCGCCGGCTGTCGCAGCTGCGGCAGCAAGCCCGATGAGCAACAGGTACTCGCCACCGGTGAACGGCAGGAACGGCTCGTCCTCGCCGACGACCTTGACGACCGTGCGTGCATCGTCAGTGTTGTTCGACGGGTCGCTGTCATCAGGGTGCTCGATCACGACGGTGTTATCGATGTTCGTGGTGCCCACGGGCATCGTGCCGTTGACGCGTGCCGTGTAGGTGATCGTCTGCTTGCCGTCTTCCATGGCGAGCGGGCCGCTCATGTTCCACACGATCTTGCCGCCTGAGACCGTACCACCCGCCGCATCGACGATGGTGATGTACCGCTCGTCGAAGTCATCGGTGATGGTGAAGTCGTATGCGATCACTTCATCGGTGTTCCAGTAGGTCAGCGTGTAGGTCACAAGCTCACCCGGCTTCGCGCTCGCCTTGTCGACCGCCTTGGTGATCGCCAGGTCGAGCTCCGTGAAGGGCAGGAACTCCTCCATGTTGCCGAACCACAGCTCCGCGGTCTGGCCGTCGACGACGGTCACGTCCTGCGCGAGCGGCGTGATGTTGGTCCAGCCTTCCTGGAGCGTCTCGGTCACGGTGTAGTCGCCGGGGGTCAGGCCGCTGAAGAGCAGCTCGCCGTCGGCATCGGTAAGGCCGTCGTCGACCTCACCGGACTCATCGCTGAGCGTGAACTCCCAGTCCTCGAGCATCGGCTCGCCCTCGTCATAGACGCCGTCACCGTCGATGTCGTTGAACTTGTAGATTTTGAGGTCGCCTTCGGGATCGTCCGGAGGGATCTCGACGTTGCCGAACCACAGCTCCGCGGTCTGGCCGTCGACGACCGTCACGTCCTGCGCGAGGTCCGTGGTATTGGTCCAGCCTTCCTTGAGGGTCTCGGTCGCGGTATAGTCGCCGGGGGTCAGGCCGCTGAAGAGCAGCTCGCCGTCCTCGTCGGTGGAACCGCTGCCGATGAGCTGGATCGCCTCGGTCACCAGGACCGGCGGCGTGGACTGCGTGAGTGTGAACTCCCAGTCCTCGAGCATCGGCTCGCCCTCGTCATAGAGGCCATCCTTGTCAAGGTCGTGGAACTTGTAGATCTTGAGGTCGCCCTCGGGATCGTCGGGGATGACCATGTTGCCGAACCACAGCTCCGCGGTCTGGCCGTCGACGACGGTCGCGTCCTGTGCGAGGTCCGTGGTGTTGGTCCAGCCCTCCTCGAGCGTCTCGGTCACGGTGTAGTCACCGGGAGTGAGGCCGCTAAAGAGCAGCTCGCCGTTCACATCAGTCGTGCCGGATGCCCCAACAGAACCGGAGACATAGAACTCCCAGCCCTCCAGCATCGGCTCGCCGGGGTCTAGCACGCCATTCCCGTCAAGGTCGTGGAACTTGTAGACCTTGAGGTCGCCTTCAGGATCGTCCGGAGGGACGATGATGTTGCCGAACTGCTTTTCCGAGTTCTGCTGCGCGGTGTGATAGAAGACCATGACACCGAGCGGATCGCCGTTCGTAGGCGTCTCGCCCGCGACGATCTGCGCATCGCTCAGAAGTTCGGTGATGCGGTACCAGCCCATCGGCTGCATACCGAAGTCCGCCTGACCATTGGGATCGACGGTCGTCAACTCGGCCACCTGCTCCCACGGCCCGGTCTCGGACTCGCCACGCTCCAGACGGAACGCGAATCCGGCAAGCCAATCCTCGCCGCCATCGTGCTCGCCGTCAGAGTCGAGATCACGGAACTTGCGCACGATCACGTGCGACTGAGGATCGTCAGGAATCTCGCCGAAGTAGAAGTCGATGTGGCTCAGATCCGCGTAGTCTCCGCTCGAGTTCACCGGAGCGTGCAGGTACGTATCCGCATAGACAGCGGGATCGTAGTCATAGATGTTGGCGTCGTTGCCACCCTTGGCGACGACGCGCGTGACCGGTACGTCACTGGTGAAGCTGAACACTTCGCCGTCATCCGTTGATGTAACGACGATCGTGATGGACATCCCGGGATGACCCGGAATGTCGTACGTTCCCGAATTGGGCGGGTCCAACCGCAGACCGCCTTCGGTCAGCCCGGGGTTGCCTGCCACGAGGGTAGGCACGATCCCAAGCCCACTCGGATCGCTGCTGAGCGCTAGCGGGCTCACAACGACAGGTGGAGCAGCGACCGTAGCGGTCTTCATGATCTCTACCGAGGGCTCCGGCTCGATGACCGGCTCCGGTTCGGCGTCGACAGCTGGCTCCGGCTCGATGACCGGCTCCGGCTCGATGACCGGCTCCGGCTCTACCACTGCCACCTCTTCGATCGGTACAACGAGCTCTTCGGGCGGCACACCTACCGCTTCGCCCTCAGAGCCATACACCGCCAGGCCCGGACCTATGACAGCGACGGCAAGCACCAATGCCAGATACGCTGAGAAGA
>JAFGUS010000047.1 GCA_016938395.1 Coriobacteriia bacterium
CCTTTCGCTCGTCTCCGAGCTGCGTGCGTTCCTGCACGACCTCGAGGCCGAGCGGCTCGCGGCCGTGCTCATCGGCGGGCTGCTCTCGCGGGAGCTCGAGGGACTAGACCTCGAGGCGCTCGCACGACGTTCGCTGGGTGCGGTCCTCTCGGATCCCGACGGCTTCGTGCTGCCGCCGCTGCCCAACACGCTCTTCACCCGTGACTCCAGCGCCTGGCTCTACAACGGCGTGGTCCTGCCGCCGCTGTTCTGGGCGGCGCGTCGCATGGAGGTCGTGAACGTCTCGCTCATCTACCGCTACCATCCCGGTTTCGCCGGCGGCCGTTTCGCGTTCTGGCATCCACCGGTGGGTGACACGTCCCGCTTCGCGCTCGACGACCTCGTGCAGGGCGCTTCGCTCGAGGGTGGCGACATCATGCCCATCGGCAATCGCACGGTGCTCGTCGGACTCGGTGAGCGTTCGACCGGACGCATGGTCGAACACGTGGCCTCCGCCCTGTTCGCCGCCGACGAGGCCGACCGCGTCATCGTCTGCCGTATGGCGCAGGAGCGCGCGTACATGCACCTCGACACCGTGTTCACGTTCCTCGACCGCGATGCAGTGACGGTTTATCCGCAGGTCATCGAGGGCATGCGTGTGTTCAGCGTGCGCCCGGGCGAGCGCACCGACTCCTTCGAGATCACCGAGGAGCGGGGGATCATGGAAGCGGTCGCCGATGCGCTCGGCGTGAAGCGGCTTCGGGTGATCGAGACCGGCGGCGACACCTTCCAGGCCGCCCGCGAGCAGTGGGACGACGCGAACAACGTGGTGGCGATCAGCCCCGGCGTCGTCGTCGCGTACGCCAAGAACGTTCGCACCAACCAACGGATGCGCGATGCCGGCATCGAGGTGCTCGAGATCGACGGCTCCGAGCTCGGCAAGGGCCGCGGCGGGGGGCACTGTATGACCTGTCCGATCGTCCGCGACGGTCTGGAGTGAGCCATGGACGCCACGCAGCCCGGTCCGCTCACCAATTCCACCCTCGAGTTGATCGCCCGCAGGCGCTCCACGCGAGCCTACGATCCGGCGCCGCTCACTGCCGACGAGAAGCAGGCGATCGTGCATTCGGCGCTCCGCGCGCCGACCGCAGGCGGGATGGTGCTCTACACCATCCTTGAGGTCGAGGACCAGGCGCTCAAAGACCGGCTCGCGGT
This sequence comes from Coriobacteriia bacterium, assembly GCA_016938395.1. Next base: position 1,195 of record JAFGUS010000047.1, read on the forward strand.
CACCTGTGACGACCAGCCCTTCATCGCCAGGGCGCCGTGGGTGCTCGTGTTCGTGGCCGATATGCAGAAGTGGACGGACCTCTTCGAGGCGTGCGATGTCCGCACCCTTGAGGGCGTCGAGCATCGGAGCGCTCCCGGCCCCGGGGACCTGCTGCTCGCGTGTTCCGATGCGCTCATAGCGGCGCAGAGCGCGGTCATCGCCGCCGAGTCTCTCGGCATCGGCTCGTGCTACATCGGGGACATCCTCGAGAACGGTGAGGAGGTTGCCGAGCTGCTCGGTCTGCCACCGCACACACTGCCGGCGGCAATGGTCTGCTTCGGACGCTCCGTGAAGGCGCAGGAGCCGATCCCGCACTACGGGCGACACCTGGTACACACCGATCGGTACCAACGGCTGCCGGCGGAGGGTTTGGCGGGTGTGGCCGACGATCTTGCCACGCTCCACGCCCCGCACGGGCTGCCGTCGGGCGTTCAGAACTACCCGCAAGCGGTCTATCGGCGCAAGTACACCTCTGCGTTCATGCGGGAGATGAACCGGTCGGTGGCCTGGTGGATGGATCGCTGGCAGGAGAGTTGAGTCATCGAGCAGCAGAACCGATGATGTCCGCATGACGTAAAGGCGCTGGCGGGTCCAAGGTCCCGCAGCCGACGAACGGAGAAGGTCATGAGAGGGGTGCTCGGACGGGTCGCGGCGCTCACGCTCGCGCTGGTGCTCGTGGGTGCGCTCGGCGGATGTGCCGAGATGAAGGAGAAGGTGTCCAAGGCGCAGAACCCGGCGCCCGCGGGCGAGTACTACGACGTCTCAGGCGCGACGATCACGCGGGTGAACGAGCGCTCCAACTACGCGTGGGACATCGACGGCGTGGAGCACGACGCGATCGCGGACGAGACGACCGCCTACTACGTTGACGGACAGCTCGTCACCTACGACGTCTTCACCGATGCCGAGGGCGGCTGGGACGACTTCGAGGACATCAACAC
>JAFGUS010000048.1 GCA_016938395.1 Coriobacteriia bacterium
TCCCCTTAAGCCGGGGAGGGCTGTTCTACCCATTGGCGTCTCTCGACATTTCCGGGCAGTGGCCTGTGTTCGAACAGGAGCCGCACCGTAACAGATGGAGCGCTCGTGTCGTTGTCAATGCACCGCAGTGCAGTGCATATGCATTGTAGGCTCTGACCAGCGCGAACGGCAATAGGGCGGGTGAGCTGGTGTCGGACGCGTCAGCCGATGGCGCCACGCCAGGCGCGTGCGAACTCCGCCCAGCCTTCCGTCCGCTCACCCGCAGTGCACCACACGTTGTCGCGTGGCTCGCGCTTCAGTCCGGCCGTGACGCCGTTGCTGCCGAAGGCGTTGGCCACGAGCGCCATAACGCCCACGGCATCGGCCATCTGCAGGTCGGTGGCCGAGTCGCCGATGGCGGCGGCCTGCTCCCGTGAGAGTCCGCGCCAGGCGAGGTCGAGTTCGATAGCGCGCGCTTTGCACACTCCACGCGGGACGACGTGATACGCATGAGGTGGCATGTCACGGCAGGTGAGTGTGCCGTAGCTGCGCAGCATGCCGTTGTCCACGAGATCGAGCGGCAGCGGGAGTGTGTCGAGGACCGCCTGCCCTTCACGGGTGTCGAGGCAACCGCGCAGCAGCAGGGAAACCTCGCGATCGAGCTGCCACGGCGCGTAGTGTTCGATGCGGCCCGGGAACGCTTCCATGAGCGTCTCGGCGGCGCGAACGTCGTTGATTGCCTCGAACGGCGACACCCCGGGCGGGATCGCGTCTGCGGGCCACTCCCCGAGGTCAACCCGGTCCTCGAAGTCGAGCCCGGTGCCGTGCACGATGATGCCCCCGGCCTCGGCGATATACCCGTCCCAGCCGAGGAGCTGTGTGAGCTCACGGAGCTGGATGCGCCCGCGGCCCGAGATCGGCACGACAGCCAGTCCGGCACGGTTGAGCGCCACGATCTGCTCGGCCACCACCAGCGATGGCGTGGCGTCCGCATCGGCGAGGATACTGCCACCTTTGGCCACGAGCGTGCCGTCGAGATCGGTGTAGAGCACGCGTACCCTCGAGAGCGCCTCACGGGCGTGCGGGTCGTCGGTGATACGGGGGATGTCGGCCGTCATGGGGCAGTCCTCTCGTCGCTCCCATTGTAGGTGAAGTGACGACGGGGGGGCCGACGCAACGGGCGCGCGTGGCATATTCGTTCCGGCGGGTCGATCCACCCGTGCGGGCGCGTGTAACGCAGCCAGCGCATGGGTAACAAGTCTCGCGGCTTTCGCGCGGGGCAGGGGCCCCGGGGGGACGAGGGTGGTGCCGCACATACCTGCCCGGCTCTTCAGATGCCGGACGGGGAGGGAGGGAGAACCATGAGACGCTTCAGACCCCTACTGATCGCCGTGCTGGCGATCGCTCTGGTGCTGCAGGTGACACCGGTACTTGCGGGCACACCCAACACCGACCCGCCAAAGCCGGGTCCAGACGAGGGGACTGGCGAGCAGGACCCATTCGCCGCGATGCCGAACCTGTCGTTCCCGGTGGTTGCAACTGACTACATCGAGACGTTCTATCAGAAGACGTGGATCGATCTCGATCTCGATGGCGAGTACGACGGCAACGAGTTCACACTCACGCTCGATGCCGACGGGAACCCCGTCCCGATCGCGGTGGTGGAGGACATCAAGCAGCAGTACACAGGTAACTACGATGGCAACGAGGGCGAGTTCTACACCACCTACATCATCGGCGACGATGGCGGACCGGTGGACCTGGACCTCGATGGTATCGCCGATACTACTGAGCCCATCGATATGGAGACTTGGCTGCGCTCGATGGCGCCCTGGTATCCGCAGCCGGTGGACACGACCACGGATGACCCCAACCTGATCTGGAACACCGCGTATGTCACTGCTGCCAACAGCTGGCAGGCCGACTGGGTGAAGACGGACGCGGCGGTGATGATCGACTTCATCGACTGGGGCAACCCGATGGAGAACATCAACCCGGTGGTGGGACAGCGCTTCCCCGTTGAGATTGCGCTGTACCAGAAGCTCACGGAGCCGATGACCGCCTACAAGATGGCGTGTCTCGAATATCCCAGCACCAAGACTGAGCTGTTCGGCACATCCACGCTCGACGGCAGCGGGTACACGTGGGAGTCGTACTACGCGACCGTGCTGACGAACCGGTTCTTCGCCGAGGTGTGGAATCCCGACGGCAGCATCACAAAGCTCGAGATCGAGCCGGGTATTGGCCCGAGCGGGAAGATGAACTTCGCGTCGGCAGGCGGCGGCTGGATTCCCACGATGCCCGGCTGGCATCGCGTGTGGCTCCACACGAACGACTCGCTCATCAGCTTTGAGGGTGCAATCGTGAACAACGACGAGCACTACATCATGTCGACCGGCTTCATGGCCGAGGAGATCTCCCCCAACAAGCTCGAGCTCACCGGGATTGTCGGAGACAGCACGTTCATCGATGTCCTGGTGGTCAAGCCGAACGGTGGCAAGAAGTAAGCGGCGTGCCTTCAGGCGCGGGCTCACTGATCCTCCGAAGGGGGCGCCCGGCACGAGGGGAGCCCCCTTCGGCGCGCGTTGCAGGCGATGCGGTCGCCCGGAGCGCATGAGGGGAATACTCACCGCATGGCCCCCTGAGAGGAGCACTCATGTCACTGACCAAGCTCGCCATGCTGTACGTCATCACCACGGTCGCGTTCTTCGTGGTCGACCTCGTGTGGCTCAGTACGGCCACCAAGCGCATCTACGAGCCGTATATCGGGCACCTGCTGTCCTCTTCGCCGAAACTTGCGGTCGCCGCCGGGTTCTACCTGCTCTACGTGGTGGGCGTCCTCGCGCTTGCGTCCATCCCGGGGCTTCGGGAGGGAGCACTCTTGGGCGCACTGTGGCGCGGTGCGTTGCTCGGCCTGCTCGCATACGGCACCTACGACCTGACGAACCTCGCCACCCTGGAAGGCTGGGCGTGGCAGGTCACGGTGATCGACCTGATATGGGGCACCGCGGTGACAAGCTTCGCCGCCACGGTCGGCTACTTCGCGGGCAGGTGGCTCGGCCTCGGCTAGCACCGTCTGCCGAGCTTTCCCGCCATCCACCGACCCCGGGCCCGCGCGGTTCCGGGGTCGGGCTATACTGACAACCGTTCGAAGACCTTGCGTCGCGTCAAAGGAGTCCGGCAGTGATCGACTCATCTCAGGTCCCGTATGCGCAGTACCGCTGCGCTCAGTGCGGCAAGGAGCTGCCGCTCACGGCTGCCCGCCTTGCGGTGTTGTGTGACGACCATCGCAGGGAAGGCGGAGACGTCGAGGTGGGTGTGCGTCCGGCCACCCGCGAGGACCGCCACGACATCGAGGATATCTGCGACCAGGCGCTCGGCGAGACCGATGTGGACGCGTTCGGGCGCTCGTTCGACGTACTCGGACAGGAGAATCTCGTCGCCGTCTCCGGCGGGCGCCTCGCAGGCCTGGTCTCGCTGGCGGTCGATGGCGGTGATCTCGCCATCGTACTGCTGAGCGTCTATCCGGAGTTCCAGGGTCACGGCGTGGGCCGCGCCCTCATCCGCTCGGCGGTCGAGCTTGCAGCCGCTCGCGGCCTGCCGGGCATCAAGGCCGCCATCAGCAACGACGATGTCCCGTCGTTCTCGTTCTATCAGCGGCACTCGTTCGTCATCGATTCGGTTGCCAAAGGGCTGCTGGCCGACCGATACGGTTCCGCCGAGCCGGGCTTCTCGGGCATCCTGGTCCGAGACGAGATCCGGCTGCGGCGCTCGGTCTGCCCCGCCTGATCGCTCACCCCGAAGGGACGCTCATGACCGCTCGACGTTGGGCTGCACTGCTGTGCGCCGCCGCCATCACGTTCGTGCTCGCCGGTTGCTCGGCGGATGGCCAGACCGCATCTGACGCCGCGGGTCCTCAGGCCGGCGGGCCGGCGTTCGCGAACGTCGAGCCTGATGAGATCATCATCGGTTTCGCGGCGGGCGCGGAGGCGCTGCCGTTCGTGGTGGCCGAGCGCGAAGGTCTCTTCTCGGATGCGGGGGTGGGTGCGACGATCGTACGCTTCGATACTGCCGTCGAGCGTGATGCCGCGCTGGTCGCCGGTGATATCGACGCGATGGTCGCCGAGCTGGGTGTCGCTGCGGGGCTTGAGGCGGCAGGGACACCCGTGGCGGTCGTGTCACTTGTCGCGGATCCGATGGGGGCCAACGGGCCGGCCTCCACGCCCGAGGCGGGGCAGGCCCCGGCGGAGTCCGGCTTGGGCGTGGAGCGTGCCTACCTGGTCGTCTCCGACTACTACATCGCGATCCCCTCAGGGCTTCTGGCTACACGCGCCGCCCTCGAGGCGAGCGATGCGGCTGTGGTCCGCATCCAGGCCGGTCCGGCCACGTACCAGGAGGCGCTGGGTGGGATGACCCCGGGAGGGTCCACTGTCGCCGGCGGAGCGTACCGGCCCTCATCGGCCCCCGGTGTGACCGTCGTGCAGCAGTTCCTCGACGCACTCGTCGGCGCGCGGCCCGAGATCGCCGGGGTGTCAGCTGACGATCTGGTCCTCGACATCGGACGGTGACGGGCTGTCGTCCGAGAGCATCCGCTCCACGTGTTGGCGCAGGTCGCCGGGTGAGAACGGTTTCGTAAGGTAGTCGTTGCAACCCAATGATGCGGCGTGGTCGAGGTCCATCTTCTGTGCAGCGGTAGTGAGCATCATGACCGGGACATCGGTGGTCTCCGGGCGCTGCCGCATGAAGCGCAGTACTTCCCAGCCATCGAGCTTCGGCATGGTCACGTCGAGCAGCACCAGGTCGGGCTGGCGCGCGATCGCGAGCTCGAGCGCCTGCTCTCCGTCGACGGCTTCGATCAACTCGTGTCCGAGCGAGCGGAGCGCCGCCTTCACGAGCATGCGTATCTGCGCGTTGTCGTCAGCGGTGAGTATGAGCTTCTGCGCCATCGTCCCGATGCCCCTCGATCGTGACGGTCAGCTGTTTCAGCCGCGGTCCCGGTGCATGATCTCGACGATCTTTGAGAGCTTCGCCTCGCGCCGGCCACGCTCGCGCTCGAACTCCGCGCGCTTCGCCGGATCCAGCATCGCATCGATATGGTCGGCCACCTCGGAAGGCTTGAAGGGCTTCGGCAGGTAGTCGGCGAACGGATCCGAGGCGATGTTGCGGTGCTGCTCCTCGAAGGTGCCCGCAGCCGACAGGAACAGTATTGGCAGCTCCTTGGTTTCCTCGCGCTGGCGAAGACGGTCGTGCACCTCGTGGCCGGTCATGCCCGGCATCATCACGTCGAGCACCACCAGGTCCGGCTTCTGCGCGGTGACCGCGCCAAGTGCGGCGACACCGTCCTCGGCCTCGAGCACCTCAAAGCCACGATTGCCGAGCGCTACCGAGAGCAGCTTGCGGATCGACGGTTCGTCGTCGACGACCAGGACCTTCTTACTCACGATCGGTTCCTTCCCCTCAGGTGTCGAGCAGTTCGTTGACCTGCTGAACCAGGTCCTTGGGCGTGAACGGTTTGCAGATGTACTGCTCCGCGCCGCGCGTCAGCCCCTCTTCGACCTCAGTGCGCTGGCTCTTGGCCGAAAGCATGATCACCGGGATGGCGGCGGTCCCCTCATCGGCCTTGAGTCTGTCTAAGACGTCATACCCGGTCATGACCGGCATCATCACATCCAGGAGGATCAGATCCGGCTGCTCGGCCCTGGCCATCTCCAGCGCCTGGCCTCCGTCCTCGGCCTGGATGATCTCGTGACCGCGGTTGCTGAGCGTGAAGGAGACCAGTTTGCGGATGTGCGGCTCATCGTCCGCGATCAGGATGCGACTCACGGTGTGTCCTCCCCGGAAACGTCCGTCTGAGGTTCGCTTTCCGTGATGACTTCCTCGATGTGCGTGATGAAGTCCTCGACATCGAAGGGCTTGCCGATGCGTTGTGTCGCGAGGTCGAGGATGCCCGAGCGGTCGCTGTCGAGCTGGTAGGCGGACATGATGACCACGGGGATGTCTGCGGTCTCGGGATTGGCCTTGAGTGCTTCGAGAACCTCGTATCCGTCCATCACCGGCATGCGGATGTCCAACAGGATCGCATCCGGGCGGGTGCGGGCTACGGCAGCCATCGCCTCTCTGCCATCGTAGGCGGCCATCACGGCGTATCCACGTTGCTTGAGGGTGCGCGTAAGGAGTTCGACGATGTTGCGATCGTCATCGGTGACGAGCACCACCGGAGACGCGATCGAGCCCACAAGCCCGTCGATCACACTCACCAGGCGGTTCTTATCGATCGGCTTCTCGAGGTAGCCGGTGCAGCCGCACCGCTCGCTTCGGCCTTCGTCGCAGATGATGGAGAGGACGACGACCGGGATGTCCCGGGTGCGCGGGTCGGCCTTCAGATGCTCGAGCAGCCCGAAGCCCGCGCCTTGATCCACCATCACGTCGAGCGTGATCACGCGGGGCTCGAACTCAAGAGCGAGCTCCCACGCCTCGGTCGCATTGAACGCCTTCACGACCTCGTAGCCGCGGCGCGAGAGATACGTGCCGATGAGATTGGCCACGTCCTCACAGTCGTCCACGACGAGGATGCGACCCCCGGGCGTACCCAGCGGGCCCTCGAGCGACGGCGTCCTGACGTGGCGCTCCGACGCGAGAGGAAGCGTGAACCAGAACGTCGAGCCAGCACCTTGTTTGCTCTCGACCCCCACCTCACCACCGAGGAGTTCGATGATGCTCTTGCAGATCGAGAGTCCGAGGCCGGTGCCGCCGATCTCACGCGTGAGCGAGGAGTCCACACGGTAGAACTTGGTGAATAACCTGGCCTGGTCCTCCGGAGCGATGCCGATGCCCTCATCGGTGACGCCGACTCTGACCTTCGAGTCCTCGACACGTGCGCTGACGTGGACGTCACCACCCTCGGGCGAGTACTTGATGGCGTTGCTGATGAGGTTGATGAGCACTTGGCCGACACGGTCCGGGTCACCCGCGGCTTTGGGAAGCCCCTCGGCGAGGTTCACATGGATCGTCCGGCCCTGCTGGTCGGTGACCGCCTTGAACGTGTTCACAGCGCCCACGATCCGCTCGGCGATATCGAGTGGTTGTACCTTAAGCACGATCCGCCCGCTCTCGATGCGCGAGATGTCGAGCATGTCGTTGATGAGCTCCACGAGCCGGTCGGAGTTCTCCTTGACGATGGAGAGGAACTCCTGCTGGATCTCGTTGATCTCACCGGCCTCGCCATCGAGGATCAGGTCGATGTAGCCCTTGATGGACGTGAGCGGCGTCCGCAGCTCGTGGCTCACGGTGGAGACGAACTCGTTCTTCATCTGCATGGCTTCACGCTCAGCCGTCACGTCCCGGATCGTGCACACGGAGCCGAGGTAGGTGTGGCGGTCATCGAAGACGGGATCGACCCGCACGTCCACGATCCGGTGCTTCGGTTCCTCCATCCGGACCTCGCGGGTCTGGGTGCCGGTCTCCTTCACTGGCCCGTCGGGGTTGGCGCTGAGCCCGAACACCGTCCACGTGTCGGTCACGAGCCCGACGAGCTCCTCGGCGCCTCTGCCGAGAACGGTCTCGGCGGCGGGATTGACGAAGGTCACGCGGTCGTCGGCGTCAAAGACGATGATGCCGTCGCTTGTGCTCAGCAGGATGGCTTCGGAGCGCTTGGTGGCAGCGAGGATCTCGGTGTCGTCGCGGAGCGTAAGGACGGATCCGGTGGCGGCACCGTCTTCGTAGGGGGTGATCGTGAACGAGTAGCACCGGTTGCGCCGCTCGAAGGTGCCTCTGACCACGTCCTTCTCGGTGAGTGCCTCCTCGATCCCGTGTGTGAGTTCTGGGACGCCCAGTGTGCTCGCAGTCGAGCCGACGGTCTCGCCGCGCGTCACCTGGAGCATGTCCGCGGCGGTTTCATTGAGCATACGCACGGTCCGGTCGGGAGAGATCGCGACCATTCCCTCGCGGGTGCCGGCCATGAACGCCCGGATGTGCGAGAAGCAGCGCCGTTCCTTGTCTGTGGGCATAGTCGTCCCCTCGATGCGGACACACCTCACCACCACGTTATTCGCATGCCCGGTGCCGATTCCTGCCCGTGGAGCCTCGCAGACAGCGCGGAGAGTAGCGAAGGGAGCGGACGAGGTCCGCTCCCTTCGGTGTGATCGATGGTGCCCCCTGGAGGATTCGAACCTCCGACACCAGGTTTAGGAAACCTGTGCTCTATCCCCTGAGCTAAGAGGGCGCGCTGTGGATTCTACCACTCCAGTGCGTGAAGCTATCGCGGGGGATCGGTCGGCGACGACGCCCCCCGATAGCCTCGTCGGTGGGCCTACTCCTGCAGGATGTCCGTCACTGCCGTCCTCACGGCTGGTGAGATCGCTCCGGTGCCGCCGAGGAAGCGGACTTCGTTGATCTGTGCAGCGTAGTGCTGAAGCTCCAGACTCACCCAGCCGTCCAGGTATGCCGTGGGCGTGAGCAGCATGACCGAACCGCTCCTGCCCTGAAGCACGCCGCCCGCGAGCGCGTCGGGGAAGTTCTGCCCGGTAGCGATCGCGACGCCGTCATAGGTGAGCCCGAGCCAATCGCTTGCGCCCAGCCCCGCCACCTGCACGGCAGTCTCGTACCGGTTCTCGCCTGCGCACCTCGACACACTGCGGGGCGGGAGCCCAGCAGAGAGCGCATCGAACACCAATGGGGAAACGGCGTCCGGGCCCCCAAGGACGATGACTCGCGTGACCCCAGCCTCCAGCATGGTCGACACAAGCGCCGCATTGTCACCCAGCGCCGGGTCCGCGAGGTAGATGGGTGCGCGGCCAGCGAACGCGAGGGGCGAAGCGCCCAGCGCATCCGGGAAGTCGGCACCGGTGGCCACGAACGCATAGCCCTGGTAGGTGCCTTCCTGGAGGTCGATGGCCTTCTGGGCCACGGTACAGGCGGTGTCATAGCGCGTGTCGCCAGCAAGACGTTCGACACTGACGTTCTCGAGCGCATCCAGAGCGGCTTCGACCTCAACCGTCACGGCTCCCGTGCCACCGAGGATGTAGGCCTTGGTGGCGTTGAGGCGGTCGATCTCGGCAGCCACGGCCGCCGGAAGCTCTCCGGGCTCAGTCAGGAGAATGGGTGCATCGAGCACTCCGGCCAGAGCCGAGCCGCCCAAAGCATCCGGCCAGTTCCTTGAGGTCGCGATGATCACGTCTTCTGCGCCCGCAGGGAAGGCCAGCACTGAGGCCTCGATCGCGGTCTCGATGCGGCCGATTCCATCGACCGGGGTGACGAGGAGCCCCTCGGCTCCGGCTGCCGTTGGCGCGGACACCACAAGAGCCCCCGATAGTACGGCGACTGTGACTCCGTATAGGACTGAACGATATCGAAGCATGCTGCTGCGACTCCCCTCCGCTTGAGAACGTACGAACTGACTGCCCCCCGTGTTACTCGTCCGACGGGAACGAGTCTATCAAAGCGTCGTGACATGGACTGACGCACCGCACGGGAGGCAGAAACAAGCGGCACAGGGCGCGGCAGCGTCGTCTGCGGCCCGGCGGCTCGTCGTCATGACGGCTACTTGAGGTGCGCGCGACCCTGGGGTAGCGTTCACCACGGCACCGGACACAGGGCGACGCAGGAGGACACGTGGCGTTCAACAGCATGACGTTCCTGTTCGCGTTCCTCCCGTTCCTGCTGCTCGTGTACTTCCTGGCACGGGGACGGGGGCTCCGCAACGGGGTCCTGGTACTCGCCAGCCTCATCTTCTACGCGGCAGGCGGCACCACTGCGCTCCTCGCCCTGATCGCCTCGATCATCGGCAACTACGGCCTCGGTCTGGGCATCGAGGCGGCACGGGCGCGGTCCGCGCGGTCCGCCAGGCTCGTGCTGTCCGTCGGCGTTCTCGCCAACGTCGGGCTGCTTGGGTATTTCAAGTACTCAGGATTCGTGATCGGCACACTCATCCGTGCGTTCGGTCTGGAGATCCAGGTGCCGAGCGTCGTCGCTCTCACGGGGGTCTCGTTCTTCACCTTCCTCGGCATCAGCTATCTCGTCGACATCTACCGCGAGCGTGCGCTGGCTGCCCGCAATCCGCTTGACGCTGGGCTGTATATCGCCGATTTCGCGACACTGCTTGCCGGGCCTATCGTTCGCTGGGAGGATTTCGCCCCGCAGGTGCGCGACCGCCAGGAGTCGGTCCCCACGTTCGCCGAGGGAGCCGAGCGGTTCATCATCGGCCTCGGGAAGAAGGCGATCCTTGCCGGTGGTCTCGCCGCACTCAACGCGGACGTGTTCGCGGTCCGCATCGGTGCGCTGTCGGTACTCGACGCGTGGCTCGGAGCGATCGCGTATACACTCCAGATCTACTTCGACTTCTCGGGGTACTCAGACATGGCCATCGGGCTCGGCCTGATGTTCGGTATCAGGCTGCCCGAGAACTTCCGGTGGCCGTACGTCGCAACCTCGATCACGGATTTCTGGCGCCGCTGGCACATGAGTCTGAGCCGGTGGTTCCGCGATTACGTCTACATCCCGCTCGGTGGCAGTCGTGTCGGGAACGTGCGGTTGGTGCTGAACCTCTTCATCGTGTGGGGCCTGACCGGCCTCTGGCACGGGGCGGCCTGGGTGTTCGTGGCGTGGGGCCTCTACTACGGCGCCTTGCTCGTGGTGGAGAAACTGGTGCTGGGGGCCAGGATCGAGCGGATCTGGCGGCCGATGCGTCACGGCGCGGTGCTCGTTGCCGTGATCGTGGGGTGGGTCATCTTCAGCGCGCCCGGCGTGTACGCCGCGCTTGACCGGCTGCAGGTCATGTTCGGTCTTGCGGGAGCTCCGCTGACGGGCCCGCGGACCATCTTCTACCTGGTGGAGTACCGGTTCGACCTGCTGGTCGGCATCATACTGTCGATGCCGGTGGGCGCGTGGGTTGCGCAACGTCTTGAGAGGGCGGGGTCGTCGGCGATCGGGACGATCGCGCGCACAGTCAGGCCCGTGGGCTTCGCGCTCGTGTTCGCGCTATCGATCGCCTTCCTGGTAAGCACGTCGTATCAACCGTTCATCTACTTCAAGTTCTAGGGGCTCATGAGACATTCCGGAGAACGCATAGCGCAGCACGTGGTGGTCGTGATCTTCGTGATCACGGTCTTCGTCGTGCTTGCCGCCCAGATGCTCATCCCCGACGAGACGACGTCACTGCTCGAGCGGCGCGATCTCGCCGAACCGCCGACATGGACGGTCGCGGCACTGAAGGATGGCAGCTACTTCGGCGGCTGGGAGACGTATCTGAGCGAGCAGATGCCGTGGCGCGAGCAGTGGGTCCAGCTCTACAGCGGGTTCCGCCTGAAGGTGCTCGGCCGTCAGTACATCAACGGGGTGTACTTCGGAAGCGATGGCTATCTGCTGAACGGGCCTCAGCTCGCTCCGGGTCCGGATATCGGGGAGCAGATCGAATCGGCTGCGGCCCGCCTTGCGGAACTGAACCAGCGCGTCGAGTCCTACGGCGGCCGGTTCGTGTACCTGCACGTTCCCGACAAGCAGATGATCTATCGCAAGCACTACCCCTGGTACGTCGAGTGGCCCGAGGGCTTCGACGAGGTGGATGTCGAGCTCATCGACCTGCTGGAGGCCGAAGGTGTGCCCGCGATCGACCTACGCTCGGAGTTTCTCGAGCGCACGTCCGAAGAGTTGTTCTACCGCACCGACCACCACTGGACGTTCGACGGCGCTTATCTCGGCTATACGAGGTTGGTCGAGCACTTTGGGCTGACGCCGTACTCACTCGACGACCTTGACGTGACGAGGCTCCCCAACCCCTTCGTGGGGTCGCACAACCGGCGCATCGGTATGGCGGTAACGGCGACCGACAGGCTTGCGTTCGCAACACCCAGGGTGCCAGTCCCGTACACGATGACGGTCCCCGGCGGAGAACCGGTCCCGATGTTCGCGATGCCCGAGGATCCCTCCGAGCCCGTCGACTACCTGGCGTTCATGGGCGGCGACCTCGGCGAGGTCATCATCGATACGAACCGGCCAGAGCTTCCCGACGCACTGCTGGTGGGCACGTCGTTCACGAACGCCATCGAACCGCTGTTGTATCTCAACTTCGACCAGCTGCGGATCCTTGATCTGCGTGCGTATCACGAGATGTCAGTGCATGACTATGTCGCTGCGCATCAGCCCGACTGCGTGATGCTGCTCGTGAGCAGCCACGAGATCCTTGTCGACGAGGGTAATGCGCACTTCGGGGAGCCCGTTGCGGGGACGACCTCCGCCGAGTAGACCATGCCGGGGCATCGGGCACCGTTACCCGATCCCATACCTTTCCCGCGCGGATTCGGGTTATCGTAAGCGCTTGGAGTACGTTCGGATCTTTCAGCACCCGGGAGGGGACTGATGTACCGAGACATGTCGGTCGGGGTAGTGGTTCCATGCCACAACGAGGCTCGGCTTATCGGGTCGGTGATCGACACCATGCCGGACTACGTGGACCGGATCATCGTCGTCGATGACGTCAGCTCTGACGACACCGCCGCCATCGTCGGATCCTACGCCGAGCGCATGCCGGAGAAGGTCCGGCTCATCCGCCACGATCGCAACGGCGGTGTGGGCGCCGCCATAGTGACCGGGTACAAGGCTGCCGTCGAAGAGGGCCTGGCCATGACCGCGGTCATGGCGGGCGATGCGCAGATGGACCCCGGTGACCTCGCATCGCTGCTCGATCCGATCGTCGAGGGGCGCTGCGACTACTCCAAGGGCAACAGACTCTTCACAGGAGACGCGTGGAGAGTCATCCCCAAGGTCCGCTATCTGGGTAACTCGGCACTCTCGCTCATGACCAAGATCGCATCGGGGTACTGGCACGTTGCCGATTCACAGACCGGCTACTGCGTGGCGACGCATGAGGCTCTCGCCACCATCGATCTGGACGGGCTGTACCCGCGCTACGGGTTCCCCAACGACATGCTCGTGCAGCTCAACATCTACAACTTCCGGGTTCTCGACATACCTGTACAGCCCGTATACGACGTAGGGGAGAAGTCCGGGATCCGGCTCTGGAAGGTGATTCCTACCCTGTCCTGGCTTCTGTTCCGGCGGTTCTGGTTCAGGATGTTCCAGAAGTACGTCATCAGGGACACACACCCGCTCGTCCTCTTCTACATGACGGGTATCGCCTTCACGGTCATCGGTTTCGTCCTCGGCCTGCTGCAGGTCATCGCGAGGATCGATGCGAGGCCGCTGTCTCTTGCCACGACGGTGCTCGCCGCGATCCTGCTGATCTCCGGGCTCCAGTTCGTGTTCTTCGCGATGTGGTTCGACATGGATTACAACAGAGACATACGCTGAGCCAGATGGGTGGCACGATGCGGGTTCTGATGGTGAGCACCTCGTATCCACGACATGCTGGCGACCACGCTGGTCACTTCGTCGCAGCGCTCGCCGAGCACCTGGTGCGGCTCGGGCACGTGGTCACGGTGCTCGCCCCGCACGAAGGTCGGCTACCGCTGCGCGAGATGCTCGGCGGAATCCACGTGGAGCGGTTCGCATACCTTCCGGGCGCAGCCGAGCGGGTGGCGTACGGTAACGGGATCGTGGAGAACGTGCGCCGCAGCCCACTCGCGGCGATCGGACTGCCGTTCTTCGCGCATGCGCTGCGTCGGGCGACCCGACGCCTGGCGACCGATGCGGACATCGTACACGTCCATTGGGGGCCGACTGCCGCACTCGCCGCACCCTGGCGTCTCGAAACCCCGTACGTCATCACCTTGCACGGGAGCGACGTGACGCTCGCCCGGCGCGGTGGCATCTGGGAACGGCTGCTGCGCGTGGCCCTGCGCCAAGCGGCCGGTGTGGACGTGGTGGCCGAGGAGCAGCGCGAGTACCTGTTGCAGGACGGCCTGTGGAGCGCGGGGCGTCCGCTCGTGGTGATCCCCTCGGGCGTCGAAGACGAGCTTGTCGAGCGGACACCGATCGGCCGCAGCGACGGAGCGTTCGAGTTCGTATTCGTCGGCAGACTGCTGGCGACCAAGGGCGTCCCCGAGTTGCTCGAGGCGTTCATCGACCTCAACGCCCGCGGAGTGGATGCGCGGTTGTGCCTCGTGGGTGCAGGGCCTCTGGAGTCCGTGCTTCGCGAGCGTGCCGATGGTGCGGGGGTCGGCGACCGCGTCGTGATGCGCGGAGCGCTGGAGCATGGTGAGACTCTCGAGGTGATCGCGGCTTCGGACGCGCTCGTGCTGCCGTCGCATGGCGAGGGAAGCCCGCTCGTGGTGGCCGAGGCCCTCGCTCTCGGCACGCCCGTCATCGGGACTCGTGTCGGCGCCATTCCCGAGTTGCTCGGCGCCGGCGGGTTGGTGGTTGAGCCAGGCGACACCGTCGGCCTGCTCGAGGCGATGGAGCGGCTCGCAGGCGACCCTGCGCTGCGCGAGCGGTTGTCTCACGACGGCCGCGAGTGGGCGCGGACGCACCTGTCGTGGAGCGCCATCGCATGTGCCACCGACGCGTTCTACCGCGCAGCAGCGAAGGGTTCAGCGGGCGGAGCCAACGGGGGCGTGCGAGCATGAGCGGCGCACGGGAGAGGCCGGTTGTGATCCAGGTGATAGACGGCCTGGAGCGCACGGGTGTTGAGGGTCACGCCATCGATCTTGCGCGCGCCCTGGAACCGCGAGCCTGGGACGTGTCCGTGGTGATCGTCGGGGACGGTCCGGCCCGCGGTCGCGTGGAGCAGACGGGCATGCCTCAGTACTGGATCGCCAGGGCGACGGGTTTGTCGGCGCTCTCCGCGCTGATCAGAATGAGTTCGCAGTTCCGGACCGTGAGACCGGACATCGTGCATACGCACCTACCAGACGGTGAGCTGCTGGTCCCGGTCGCCGCGCTCCTCGCAGGCGTACCGGCGGTCGTGAGCACGCGCCACGACGGTTCGCGGGTGCCGTGGCATAGGGCGATGATCGCCGCGGTGATCAAGCGTCTGGTTCCGACGACCGTGGTGTCGGCTCCGGAGGATGCTCCTGACCGCGGGTTCGGCGGATGTCCGGAGCTCTACGAGCGTCTGCTCGCCGGGATATCCCGGGATGGGCAGTCCCTCCCGCTCCGACCGCGCGCCTGGCGCATCACCACCCGGCTGCTTCGGGCGGCGCTCCTGATCCTGCTGCTCTACTACATCACCCGGGCGCTTGTGACGCAGATGTCGCAGGCGGACTTCGGCTCCCTCGCGGTGGATCCGCTCGTCCTGCTTGCTTCGCTCGCGCTGCTCGTACTCTATTACGCCCTGTTCACCGGTGGACTCGCGCTGCTCTTCCGCGCCAACGGAAGCCCGGTCCGGTATGCGGACATCTTCAAGATCTCGTTCATGGCGAATCTCGGGAAGTACCTGCCGGGTGGCGTGTGGCCGGTCGCGGCGCGAGTAGCCATGGCGCCCCGCATCCAGGTGAGCCGTGGTGCTGCCGCGTTCCTCTCGGTCGTCGAAAGTGGCGTGAGTGTGGCCGGTGCATGTGCGGTGATCGTGCTGGCCGGTCTGTCCGGTCTGTCCGGTCACCCGGTGCCGGGGATGCCCGAGTGGGTGTACTGGTCCGCTGCCGCCGTCCTGCTTACGTTCTTCATCGTCATGCACCCACGCCTGCTGGGTGCTCTTGTGTCGCTGACCACGGGCGCCGGACAGGCCGCCGGGAAGCCCCTCCGCATGGGCTACCCAAAGGTCGCCGGTCTCGTCGGGTACTACGCGATCACCTGGATGGTGGCCGGGGCGGCGTTCCGGACCCTTGCCGCATCGCTCGTCGGCGATCCCGGCGCCGGGTGGCTGGCGTACTCGGCGTACTTCGCGTTCGGCGCGGTCGTGGGCCTGCTCGTGCTCTTCGCACCCGGAGGAATCGGGGCCCGGGAGGGCGCGCTGCTGCTCGTGCTGGCGGGTCCGCTCGGCGCACCGATGGCCGCCGTCGTCTCCGTCCTGGCACGACTCTGGTCGACGGTCACGGAGCTCGCGATGTCGGCGTTCGCGGTGGCAATGCCCTACGGGGCGTCCACCACCGACGCCGAACCCCCCGGTGAGGCGGGCTCGTGATGTCGGGGCTCGACGCGTACGGCATCGGTGTAGCGCTCGTCGGCGCGCTTGTGGCGTGGCTTCCGTCTGCCTGGGTGCTTGGACGTCGGCTGCAGTGGACGGTCCCCGCGATCTTCGCGGGTGCGTTCTCGCTGGCGGCGGTGGCCACCGGGGTCGGCGGAACCGTGGCGCATCTGCTGGGTGCGACGCTCGATGTCGCGCTCGGTATCGTGCTGGCTCTGGTGCTCGGATCGTTCGTGATCGGGTGGCGATATCGGAGCGAGAGGGGAGTGCGGTCCGGAGTCCAGGGCGTGGTGACCGGGCTGCTCGTCGGCGGGCTCGCCTTCTTCCAGCGGCCCTGGTTCGCATTCACATCCGACACGTTCTATCACCTGGCAGCGGCGCGCTCGCTCCTCGCGACCAACTCTCCGCTCGTGACCGACCCATTCTACCGGAGTGGTACCACATCGCTCGACCCCACCTCCGGGATCTTCCACACATGGCTTGCCATGGTCTCGAGCATGTCCGGGATCGAGGTCGAATACGTGTACGCCGGGTTCGCAGCGCTTGCCGCCGCGGCCGTGGCATGGGCTTTCTGGGCGCTGGCCGAACGGGTGTCAGGGTCATCGTGGGTGGCGACGGTCTGCACGGTCGGGTTCGCTGCGTTCGGGCTCTGGGGCGACTTCCGCATGGCGGGACTGCCCAACCGTTTCACGGTCGCGTACCTCTGCCTCGCGCTCTTCACGATCATCGAGTCCACTGCGGCTCGTCCTGAGCGGCGACGTCTCGCAACGCTCGCTGTCCTGATGTCGGGAGCTGCGGCCCTGCTCGCACATCTGGCCACGGCGGCCGCGCTCGTGATCTATGTCGTCGCGGCGCTGCTCGTCGTCGTGGTCTTCCGACATCGGCTGTCCGAAACCGAGACACGGGGGCCGTCGATGGTGGCGGTAGGCGGCGTGCTGCTCGCCGCGCTGGCCATCATCGGCGCGAAGGCCGCGACCGTGTTCTCGGTGTCGCTCGGCGATGCCGGCGGTGGGCTTCCGGAGGCGTTCGTCTCCATCGGTGCGGGCATGTTCGTCGCACAGCCCGGGAAGTACGTCGGCGGCGGTCCGGTGGCGTTCGCTCTGATGACGGCGGCAGGGCTCTGGGCGGTGTGGCAGGGCGCGCGGCGCCGGAACGGCGCGTCCATCGTGATGGGTGCGTTCATCCTGGTACCGGTGGTCCTGCTTGGATTCCCGCCGGTGACCACGCTTGGCGTGAAACTGTCGGTCTATATGCTCGCGAGGGTGACACTGCTCATGCGGTTCACGCCGTTCCTTGCGGCCGCGTGGGTGCTCGGCCAGGGCGCGCTCGCCGCGCGCGCATCCCGTGATGTACCGGTTTCACGGCAGCGGGTCCTGGCCTGCGCGGTGGGAGCGGCGATCCTCGTCGCGCACGGCCTGGCAAGCTGGCAGTCCACGCAGGTGACCTTCATCCGCGTGCCTGACAGGATGCGCTTCGGCGAGGCGTACACGGTGTTCGAATCGCGCGAGCGGGATATCCGGTCGTCATGGGGGATGCCGGCGCTGTGGGATGCGAGAGCCGCGTTTGGTGACGACTACCCGATCGTGGCCGCTGCCCCTGAGACCGGGTACTACCTGGCGGGGTTGGCCAACGTGGCGATCGTGGCGGCTCCGCCGAGTCATAGCCCGCTCGCGGTCGAGATCGTTGACGGACCCGCCCGACGCGAGGACATGGAGCGACTCCTCGACCCGGACACCTCGACATCCGAACGGCGCGCGATCCTCGATGCGCGGGACGCCGACTACGTGGCACTGTCACCCGGCGTGGACGCGGAAGTCGCTGCCTGGGAGGCCATGCGTGCCGAGACGGATCTCTTCGAGGTCGTCGTGGAGACCCGCCGATTCGTGCTCCTACGCGTCGTGCGGTAGGCGCCCCTACTCCTCGCGGTTGCCGGCGTCGTTGTCCCGGATGGCGGCGCGACGGATCTTGCCGTTCACGGTCTTGGGCAGCACCTCCACGAAATCGACGATCCGCGGGTACTTGTACGGCGCGGTGCGCTTCTTAACCCAGGTCTGGAGCTCGCGCACGAGTTCTTCGCTGCCCTCGTAGCCGCCGTTGAGCACGATCGTCGCCTTCACGGCATGACCCCGGACCTCGTCCGGAACGCCTGTGACCGCGACCTCACGCACAGCATCGTGCTCGAGAAGCACGCTCTCCACCTCGAAGGGGCCGATGCGATAGCCGGAGCTCTTGATGACGTCGTCGTTGCGCCCGACGAACCAGTAGTAGCCGTCTTCGTCGGCCCATGCGAGGTCGCCCGTGTGATACCAACCGTCGCGCATCACCTCGGCGGTGCGCTCCGGGTCGAGGTAGTAGCCCATCATCAGTCCGACGGGTGCGGGGTCGATCTTCGCGACGACCTCGCCGGTCTGACCTGCGGGGCATGGACGCCCGCTGCCGTCCTGGAGTTCGATCGTGTACTGCGGCGAGGGCTTGCCCATCGAGCCGGGCTTGCACTCCATGCCCACCGTGTTGAGGATGCAGCACGTCATCTCGGTCTGGCCGAAGCCCTCCACGAGCGGCAGGCCGGTGTGCTCCTTCCAGCCCTCGAACAGGTCGGGGTTGAGCGCCTCGCCTGCGGTGGTG
The DNA here is from genome assembly GCA_016938395.1 of Coriobacteriia bacterium. Next base: position 18,620 of record JAFGUS010000048.1, read on the forward strand.
CAGTAGACGAGCGAGGAGAGGTCGAAACCGCCGAGCCCCTCGGCCATCATCAGCCGGTACATCGTGGGCGGACAGCACAGTGTGGTGATGCGGTACTTCTCGATAGCGCCAAGTATCTCGGATGGCACGAAGCGGTCGAAGTCATAGGTGAAGACACAGGCCTCCATGAGCCACTGGCCGTAGAGTTTGCCCCAGACCGACTTGGCCCAGCCGGTGTCGGCGATCGTCAGGTGTACGCCGCCGTCGGAGACGACGTTGTGCCAGTGCTTGGCGGTCGGGATGTGTCCGAGCGGATACGAGCCACTGTGGAGCACCATCTTCGGATTGCCCGAGGTCCCCGAGGAGAAGTACAGCAAGAACGGGTCTGCCGCGCGCGTGGGAACGCGTGTCCACTCCTCCGACGCCTCGCGCACGCCGGTGTTGAAGTCGAGCCAGCCCTCACGGGTGCATCGCGCGGCGCAGATGCCGTCAGGTGCCGAGAGGGCCGCACCGATGCGGTTGCCGTCGGCGTCGGTCTCCTGGCCCACGAGCATCCCACCGCCGGCACCGTTGACGATGATTCTTGTCTCGAGCGTTGGGCACTGCGCCTGGACCGCGTCGGCCGTGGCCGCGATCTCGCCTGCAGACGTGCAGATGAGCGCCTTCACGCCCGCGCTCTGGATCCGGTAGGTGAGGTCGTGCTCCTTGAGCATGAACGTGGCCGGGACCATGATCGCCCCGATCTTCTGGAGGGCGAGCGCAATGAACCAGAACTGGTAGTGGCGTCTCAGGATGACCATCACCATGTCACCGCGCCCGATGCCGAGCGAGGAGAGGTGGTTCGCGGTCTTATCGCTCCAGCGCTTCATGTCGCCGAAGTTGAACGTGTGTTCCTCGCCCTCGGGGTTGCACCAGACCATCGCGGGGCGATCGGCCTCGACAGCCGCGATGTCATCGACCACGTCGTAAGCGAAGTTGAAGTCGGTGGGACAGTTCACGCCGAAGCGGCTGAGGATGCCGTGCTCGTCGTACGTCTCCTCGACGTACCGGAGGTTGATGTCTCGCATGGGTAAGCCCTTCTCAGTCGGTGCCGGTTCCGGCAGGGGCGGGGCTAGCGGGCTGCCTCGTCGTGGAGCACGACCGCCAGGAACGTGCAGGGCCCGCCTCCGGCGGCGACCATGCCGTGGCCGCGCCCGGAGTCGTAGTAGACGGTGTCGCCGGGACCGAGGTCCTCGACGTGGTCCTCGAAGGCGAAGCGCAGCCGTCCGCTGATCACGTGGTCGATCTCCTGGCCGGCGTGGTGAGAGAGATGGATGGGCTCGTCCTCGGCGCCAGCGATGTAAGGCGCGGTCACCATGAATGGCTCGGCCTTCTTGCCCTTGAAGGTGGGGGCCACGTGGCGGTACTCGAAGCCCTCGCGGCGCTTGATCGCCAGGCCCTCGCCCGCGCGTACGACCGAGTAGCCCGTCAGGTGCGGGTTCTCGCCGGTGAGCAGCTCGATCATGTCTACGCCGAACCGCTCGGCTGCACGGTAGAGGAAGGTGAACGAGAGGTCGGCCTCGCCGGACTCCATCGCGGCGTACTCGGCCACGCTGCGTCCCGTGGACTCCGCCATCTCCTGCATGGTGAGGTCCATGTCCTCGCGCAGTGCGCGTATCCTGCCAGCGACCTCGGCGATCCTCGGTTCCATACGGCCCCTCCCTGGTGTCTCCAGCACGCTGGCGGGCTCCCGCCGTGCGGCATCTTATGAGCGCGCCCACATTGTAGCGGTTCGCTGTGGCGGCATGTCTTGACTACTAACCAATGTGAGTGAATACTTACTTACACCATCTTACGACCATCACCCGAGGAGCCCACGATGTCCCGTGAAACGACCATCTCCCGCGATCTGGAGACCGCCTGGTTCGAAGCCATACCGGCGCGCATCTCAAGCCGGCGGTTCACCGGCGAGGCCCTGACCTCCGCCGAACTCGACCGGCTCGAGCAGACGTGCGAGCGGCTCTCTACGCCTTCCGGCTCGGCACGTGCGATCCTCATCCGGACCGCCCCGCCCGAGGTCTTCACGGGTCTCGTGGGAAGCTACGGAAGGATCGAGGGGGCGCCTTCATGTGTCGCACTCGTCGGTGCGGATGACGCAGGGCACGAGATCGGCTACATCGGCGAGGCGATTGTGCTCGACGCCACCATCGGCGACATCGAGAGCTGCTGGATCGCCCTGGCATTCGATGCCGAGAGGGTGGGCCCGCTGGTCGGTCTCGCGGACGGTGAGCGGGTGCACGGGATCCTCGCGCTCGGCCATGCCACGGAGACGCCGAGCTTCTCCGAGCGCCTGGGTCGTGCAGCGATGCGCGCGCGGAAGCGACTGCCACTCGAGAAGATCGCGCCGGGTCACGAGGGCTGGCCCGCATGGGCGCAAGAAGCGATCGTCGCTGCGCGACTCGCGCCCACGGGCGCCAATCGCCAGCCGTGCAGGTTCCACATGGATGGAGACGCGCTCGTGATGACCACGGCCCCGAAGCCGTACTGGACGGCGCCGCTCGACCGGGGGATCACGATGCTGCACGCCGAGCTCGGGGCGGCGCATGCGGGCGTGTCCGGTCGCTGGACGGCGAATCCGGCGGGGGACCTGGCGCGGTTCGTACCGCAGTCGGCATCGTGACCCCCCGACCCAGCCAACGCAGCACCATCATCGATGCCGCGCTTGCGTGCTTCGCCCGCAACGGGTACGACGCCACGCGCATCCGCGACATCGCGGAGGCGGCGGGCGTGTCCGAGGGCGCACTGTACCGGCACTTCACGTCGAAGGAGGATCTGGCGCGCGAGCTGCACGTGCAGGCCATGGCCACCTTCTCCGAGGAGCTGCAGGACGCCGCCGATGCTCCCACTTCTACGGAGTCGTTGCGGAAGATGGCTGCACGCGTGCTCACCCTGTACCGCGAGCAGCCCGCTGCGTTCGTCTATGCGCTGGTGCAGGCGCCCCCGGCGGCAGTTGCGAGCATGCCCGATCATCACGAACTGCCCATCGATATCATCGCCAGCGTCATCGAGCGCGCGCGGGTGGAGGGCGGCACGCGCGCCGGTGACTCTCGGGTACTGGCGGCGTGCTATCTCGGCTGCCTGATGCAGCCCATCATGCTGTCGCTGTCCGCTCCGGGGTGTGTGCTCGATGTGCTGGCCGATGACACACAAGACGCCACGATGGTGGATGCTGCGCTCGGGACGCTCGGCCTGGCGTGACGGGGCACCCACGGGGTCGCTCGTGCGTACCTGTATAGGCGGCGAGGTTCTCGGAGATGAACCTCTAGAAGAGGACGTCGGTCGCTTCTCCGGGTGACGGCGCACGATACCCATGACCATCCTACAATCACAGCTGACACACGACCGCGAACAAGGCGAGGAGCACCTCATGTTCGATCCGCTCATGATCGGCCGGTTCACCGTGATCACCGGCCACTACGGATCCGGCAAGACGAACCTCTCCATCAACCTCGCGCTCGACCTCACCGCCACCTACGACGAGGTACTGCTCGTTGACCTGGACGTGGTGAACCCGTACTTCCGCTCGTCGGATTACGCCGTGATGCTCGAGGGACACGGTGTGCGTGTCATCTCGCCCACGTTCGCCGGCACCACGCTCGACACGCCGTCGCTCTCGGCGGCCGTGCATGGTGCGTTCGACACCAGCGGGGCCGTGATCTTCGACGTGGGCGGGGACGACGTGGGCGCCACAGCGCTCGGTCGCTACTCCAAGGAGATCTCGGCCATCGACTACGACATGCTCTACGTCATCAACCACTATCGGAACCTCACGGCCGAACCCGCAGAGGCGGCTGCGCTCCTTACTGAGATCGAGGCTGCGTGCCATCTGAAGGCGACGGGCGTGGTGAACAACTCGCACCTGCGCGACGAGACCACCGCAGCCACCGTACTCGACTCTCTCGACTTCGCCGGGCAGACGGCGGCCCTGCTCGGCCTGCCGCTACGCTTCACGACCGTCCCGAAGCGCCTCGCCCAGGAGATTTCGGGTATACCGGGTGCTGCGGGACTCATGGAAAACGCGTATCCTATCGAGATTCACGTCCGCACACCCTGGGAGGAAGCCTCGTAGGGTGTCGGGCATGTCACTGCCCCGGGGGCTCGCTCCCGTTCTCTGATGAGGAGGTCGTCCGCTCATGCCACGGATCATCGTCGACGGACGCTACTGCAAGGGCTGCGGCCTGTGCGTGGACGTCTGTCCGAGCAAGTGCATCGTGCTCGATCCAGACACGATCACCGACAAGGGGTACCACCCCGCGATGCTCACGGACGAGTCGCTCTGCACCGGCTGCGCGTCGTGCGCGATCATGTGCCCCGACGTCGCCATCACGGTCGAAAGGTAGGGATCACGTGACCGAGAAAGTCTTGATGAAGGGCAACGAAGCACTCGCCGAGGCAGCAATCCGTGCCGGCTGCCGCTTCTTCTTCGGGTATCCCATCACACCGCAGACCGAGCTTGCCGCCTACATGGCCAAGCGCATGCCCAAGGAAGGTGGCGTCTACCTGCAGGCTGAGAGCGAGATCGCGGCCATCAACATGGTCTACGGGGCGTCGGCTGCCGGAAAGCGCGCGATGACGTCCTCGAGCTCGCCAGGCATCTCGCTCAAGGGTGAGGGCATCAGCTACATGGCGGGCGCCGATCTGCCGGGTGTCATCATCAACGTCCAGCGCGGCGGTCCCGGCCTCGGCGGCATCCAGCCCTCGCAGTCCGACTACTTCCAGGCCACCCGCGCCACCGGCCACGGCGATTTTCATCTCATCGTGCTCGCGCCCTCCACCGTGCAGGAGATGACCGACTACGTCTTCCGGGCGTTCGATCTTGCCGACGAGTACCGTACGCCGGTGATGATCCTCGCGGACGGCATGCTCGGCCAGATGATGGAGCCCGTGGTGCTGCCGGAGCCGAAGACGGAGTTCCCCGCCAAGCCGTGGGCCGTCACCGGGCATAAGGGCCAGCGGACGCACAACATCGTGAACTCGCTCCACCTCAAGCCGGAGCGACTCGAGGAGACCAATGTCGAGCGCTACCAGCGTTACGACCGCATCAAGGCCACCGAGCAGCTCGCCGAGGAGTACCGTGTCGAGGACGCCGAGATCGTGGTCGTCGCCTTCGGCGCGAGCTCGCGCATCGTGCGCAGCGCCGTCAACAAGGCCCGCGAGAAGGGCATCAAGGCCGGACTCATCCGCCCGATCACGCTCTGGCCGTTCCCGGCAGATGCCATCAGTGCTGCCACCGATCGCGCCAAGGCGATCCTTACCGTCGAGATGAACATGGGCCAGATGGTCGACGACGTGCGGCTTGTCGTCTGCGGCCGTGTGCCGGTCGAGTTCTTTGGCCGCGCGGGCGGCATCATCCCCACGCCCGCCGAGACGCTTGCCGTGATCGAGCGGATCGCCGCGTCGCTGGAAGGAGGTGCCCGATGAGCAAGATCGTCTTCGAGCGCCCGCATTCGCTGACCGACGCCCAGTTCTCGTACTGCCCCGGCTGCACGCACGGCATCGTCCACCGCCTCGTCGCGGAGACGATGGACGAGCTCGGTATCGAGGGCACGACCGTCGGCGTCGCCCCGGTGGGTTGCTCCGTGCTCGCCTACGAGTTCTTCGGTTGCGACATGGTCCAGGCCGCGCACGGTCGCGCTCCGGCGGTGGCGACCGCGCTCAAGCGCGCGCTCCCCGAGAACGTCGTCTTCGCCTACCAGGGCGACGGCGACCTCGCCTCGATCGGTATGGCCGAGACGGTGCATGCCGCCACCCGTGGTGAGAAGATCACCATCATCTTCATCAACAACGCCATCTACGGCATGACCGGCGGGCAGCTCGCCCCGACGTCGCTGCCCGACCAGGTGACACAGACGAGCCCGTACGGGCGCGACGTGAACGAGGCCGGCTTCCCGATCCGCGTGGTCGAGATGCTCTCCACGCTCGACGGCGTCGCGCTTGCGCAGCGGGTCACGGTGGACACGCCCAAGAACGTGCGGGCGGCCAAGCGGGCCATCAAGAAGGCCTTCGAGTACCAGGTCGAGGGCGTTGGCTACACCATCATCGAGGTGGTTTCGACCTGCCCCACCAACTGGGGTCTCTCGCCGGTCGATGCACTGCAGTGGGTGCGCGACAACATGCTGCCGTACTACCCGCCGGGCGTGTACAAGGACGTCAAGGCCGACGGCTTCGCCAACGTGGCCGAGGCCGCCGCCGCGCGCGCACTCGAGCTTGCCGGGGGAGGCGAGGTCTGATGGCTGCGTCCCTCAACATGCTGCTCGCCGGCTTCGGCGGTCAGGGCATCCTCTTCGCGGGGAAACTCATCGCCTATGCGGGCCTCATCGAAGGTCGCGAGCTCTCGTGGCTTCCGTCGTACGGGCCGGAGATGCGTGGTGGCACCGCCAACTGCAGCGTTTGCCTCTCCGACGAACCGATCGGCTCGCCGCTCGTGCTCGAGCCCGACGTGCTCGTGGCGATGAACCAGCCCTCGCTCGACAAGTTCATCGACTCGGTGGTTCCGGGCGGCAAGGTCATCATCGACTCCACGATGTGCCAGCGTCTGCCCGAACGCGACGACGTGGATATCTTCCCGGTGCCCGCCACCCAGCTCGCCGAGGACAACGGCCTCAAGGGTCTGGCGAGCGTCATCCTCATCGGCAAGCTGCTTCGCGAGATCGGGTTCTGCGATCCGCGCACGCTCGACGAGGCGATCGTAAAGAGTGTCCCGCCCAAGAAGGCGCACCTGCTGCCGAAGAACCGCAAGGCGTTCGAGATAGGCATGCTCAACGAGGACGGCGAATCGGTGCCCGTCTGCTCGCTGCCGGAGGACTGGTCGGTCGAGTAGCGGGCAGGACGCCGGGGTGAGGAGTGGTACATGACCACGCAGTTCAAAGACATCGGGCTGAGGATCAAAGGCCTGCGCGAATCGTGTGATATCTCGCGCGAGCAGATGGCGACCGATCTCGGCATCGACCCGGATACCTACATCGCCTACGAGGAGACCGGTACGGACGTGCCGATCTCGGCCATCTTCCATATGGCGAGCAAGTTCGGGGTCGACCTCACCGAGATCCTCACGGGCATCCCCGCCCGGCTCGACACCTTCCAGGTGGTCAAGGCCGGTACGGGCCGCACGGTGGACCGCTATCCCGGCTACAACTACGAGGATCTCGCCTGGGGCTTCAACCACAAGATCATGCAGCCCCTGCTGGTGACGCTCGATCCCTCCGATGAGCCCGCCGAACTTGTGACGCACCGCGGCCAGGAGTTCAACCTCGTGCTCAAAGGGAAGGTCATCGTCACGTTCGACGACCGGACGCTCGTCCTCGAGGAGGGCGACAGCATCTACTTCAACCCGAACCACCCGCACGGGCAGAAGTGCGGCGGCGACGAGCCGGCGCAGTTCGTGACCGTCATCGTCGAGTAGGATCGCGCATGGACCACGTCATCTCCCGCTACTGCCCCGACCTCGAATTCGATTCATACGAGGATTTCGTCGAGAACTTCCGCGTCGAACCCACCGCCGACTTCAACTTCGGCTACGACGTCGTGGACGAATGGGCGCGCGTGGAGCCCCAGAAGCGTGCGCTTGTGTGGTGCGACGACGATGGCGCCGAGCGCACGTTCACGTTCGCGGAGGTCGCACGGCTCTCCAACCGCATGGCCAATGCGTTCAGTGACCTCGGCATCGGCAAGGGTGACGTGGTCATGCTGGTGCTGCGGCGCCGCTGGGAGTATTGGATCACCGCTGTGGCGCTGCACAAGATCGGCGCGATCCTGATCCCCGGCTCGGTGCAGCTCACAACCAAGGACCTCGCCTACCGGGCCAAGAGTGCCGCCGTGAAGATGTTGGTCTGCGTGGACGACGATTACGTGATCTCGCAGGTGGATGGCGCACGCGGGGACGCACCGACGATCGCGACCTGTGTCGTCACGGGTCCGGCGCGCGATGGCTGGCTGTCGTTCAGCGAGCTGCTGGAGGCGCACAGCGACGAGTGGGCGCGCCCCACCGGCGACGCCGCGGCCGGCGGTCGCGATACCATGCTCATCTACTTCACCTCGGGCACGACCGGCCTGGCCAAGATGGTCATGCACGACTTCCTGCACCCGCTCGGTCACATCATCACCGCCCGGTACTGGCAGCAGGTGCGCGAGAACGAGCTCCACTTCACCGTTTCGGACTCGGGCTGGGCCAAGTTCGGGTGGGGGAAGATTTACGGCCAGTGGATCTGCGGCGCCACGATCCTCGGCTACGACATGAAGAAGTTCGTCGCGGCCACACTCATGCGGAAGGTGCAGGACTACCGCGTCCACACGTTCTGTGTGCCGCCCACGATGTACCGGTTCATGCTGCAGGAGGATGTTTCGGCGTACGACTTCTCGAGCGTGAAGACCTTCGCCACCGCCGGCGAGCCGCTCAACCCCGAGGTCACCAAGCAGTGGGAGCAGTTCACCGGCAAGAAGATCCGCGAGGGCTTCGGGCAGACCGAGGGCCCGGTGCTCGTGGCGACGTTCCCGTGGGTGGAGCCGCGTCCCGGCTCGATGGGCAAGCCGTCACCGCTGCTCAACATGAAGCTCCTGACCGAGGACGGTGTTGAGGCCGAGGACGGTGAAGAGGGCACCATCTGCGTGACCGGACTCAAAGACGCGTACCCTCCCGGCTTGTTCGTGGGCTACTACCACGACCCCGCGATGACCGAGGCGGCCGTGGGCGGGGAGTACTACGACACCATGGACGTGGCCTGGCGGGATCCGGACGGCTACTACTACTTCGTGGGCCGCAATGACGACGTCATCAAGTGCTCGGGCTATCGCATCGGGCCGTTCGAGGTGGAGAGCGCGCTCATCGAGCATCCCGCCGTGGTCGAGTGCGCCGTGACCGCGGCGCCCGACCCAGTGCGCGGCCTGGTGGTGAAGGCCACGATCGTGCTTGCCAGGGGTTGGAGCGGGTCGCCGGAACTCGCCAAGGAACTCCAGGACCACGTTAAGAAGACGACCGCGCCGTACAAGTACCCACGCATCGTCGAGTTCGTGGACGAGCTCCCGAAGACGCTCGGCGGCAAGATCAAGCGAAAGCAGATACGGCACGCGGATGGCGTGGAGGGCTAGGACGGCACCGTGCGCTGAGTGCCGCGAGCGTTGTGGTCTCCGATCGTGACGGTGCCGTCGTCCAGGAGCGCCACGAACGCGTCGACCACTCCGGGGTCGAACTGGCGGCCGCGTTCCTCCAGTAGCACCATTCGTGCGGTCTCGAGCGAAATGCCCTCCCGGTACGGACGGTCGCTCGTCATCGCGTCAAACGCATCAGCGACCGCCAGCACGCGGGCCTCGAGCGGGATCTCCTCTGCGGCGAGCCTGTCCGGATAGCCTGCACCGTCCCATCGCTCGTGGTGATGGCGCACGCCGGGCACGAGGTCGGCGAGGACGGGTATGCCTCCGATGATCTCGGCGCTCACCTGCGCATGTCGCTTGATCTCCGCATACTCGTCCGCATCCAAGGAGGCGGGCTTGAGCAGGATGGCGTCCGCGATGGCGATCTTGCCGATGTCGTGAAGGAGGGCCGCCTGCTCGATCCTGCTGAGTCGGTCGTGCAGGTCGAGGTGTTCGCCGATGGCCACCGCGTAGTCCGCCACGTGCAGTGAGTGGAGCGCCGTGTAGTGGTCGCGTGCATCCACGGCCGCAGTGAGCGACTGGAACACGTTCACCCGGTAACCACTCAACTCCTCGAGCGACGCGGCAAGGCGGGTGCTCAGCTCCGTGACCGATGCGCGTGCACGCTCGGCACGTTCGGCCTCGCTACGGCTGTACAGTCCGTGCATCGCGTAGAGCACGAGGGGCAGGAACAGTGTCTGCGCGTAGTCCTCGGTGAGGTCCTCGGCACCCTGGGAGGGGAACCACATCATCGCGTGGTACAGACTGACCGCAGTCATGATGCCCATCGCTGCGATGAGGAGCAGGGCGAGTCTGCGGTTGGCGGCGTTGCGCGAACCGACCACGACCACGACGGAGGCGATCAGGGTCACCCCGAAGCCGAGTGTGGCGACGATGTCGAAGGCGCGGATCATCACGCGTCCTCGTCGCCGGTGTCAGCGTGAGCGTAGAGCACCGTGACACCCAGCGTCGCGAAACACGCGCCTCCCACGGCGTACAGGAGATGCTCGAGATTGTTCAGGAGGTCGGGGGCGACGAAGCTCTCGAACACGGTGGCCGCGTACGCTCCCAGAATCGCGGAGAGCCCCACGGCGAGAAGAGGCTTGCGGGGTAGACTGATGCGGCGATAGGTCCAGACGACCACGGGTACGAGCGCGATAGCGAGTACCAGGGAGATGATCTCGCTCTGTTGGGCCACTGTGCCCCCTCTGGAGCGGGTTTGTGGGCATCGGTCGGTGGATCGCGCCGCTCGGTTCGAGTATAGCCGACGTCCGGCGTGCGTTTTGCAGGACCGCCCCGTAGAATGTTGTGACCGTTCGTGGCTGCATCCTCACCGGACAGAGAGCCCGTCGTGCGAGCAATCAAGACCATAGGGATACTGTTCGCCGTCGTGCTTGCTACGGCCGCGGTCACCGTTGCGGGCCTCGTCTGGCTTCCCGGCACCCTCGTGCCGGACGCGTCGGCCACGACCTCCGCGGCTCTCTGGCCCGAGGCGACAGCGGAGCGTGCCGTCGTGCAGCCCCTGCCGCCTGTCGAGCGGTTCACCATCCTCGCGGTGGGCGATCTCATGGCACACACACCGCAACTCACCTCGGCCAGGACCGCTGACGGCTATGACTTCGAGCCATGCTTCGAGCCGGTCGCATCACGCATCGCCGAGGCGGACCTCGCGATCGGCAATCTCGAGACCACACTGTCCGGGCCGGAGCGCGGCTACACCGGTTACCCGATGTTCAACACACCTGATACGTTCGCCGAGGCGCTCGTGGGTGCCGGATTCGATGTGCTCACCACCGCCAACAACCACACGCTCGACCGCGGTCCGGCAGGCCTCACGCGCACGCTGGACGTGCTCGACGGACTCGGCGCGCAGCACACGGGTACCGCGCGGACCGCCGAGGAAGCGGAACGCGTCCTGATGGTGGATGTCGGTGAGGCCAGGGTGGCCGTCCTCGCCTACACCTACGGCATGAACGGGTTCACCGCACCTGCGGACAAGAAGTGGATGGTGAACACGATAGACACCGTGAGGATGGCGGCGGATGTCGCGCGGGCCCGGGAGCTCGAGCCCGATCTCGTGATCGTCAGTATCCACAACGGCGTCGAGTACCAGCGCCAGCCTTCCGAGTCCCAGAAGCGCGTGGAGACGGCGATGCTCGAAGCGGGCGCGGACGTGGTGCTCGGCAGCCACCCGCACGTCATCCAGCCGATGGAGACTGTGGAGTTGACGGGGAAAGACGGCTCGACACGCACGGGGTTCATCATCCATTCGCTCGGCAACTTCATCTCCAACCAGCGCGAGCGGTACCGCAACACGGGCCTGCTGCTGAGTCTCGGTTTCGAGAAGGACCTCAGGAGCGGTATCACCACGCTGGTATCCGCGGAGTACGTCCCGGTGTGGGTCGATGACACCGACGAGGACGGCAAGCTGCACCGTGTGCTGCCGATCGGCGATGTACTCGCCGACGTGGCGTACCCCGGTGTGGATACCGTCGACCGGACGCGCATCCAGCAGGCGTGGGATGACACGACCTCGCACCTCGGCGGCAGCACGAGCGCGGCGGCCGACCCTGCGGGCATGCGGTTCTACGATGCGGGGGCATCGCAGTAGCAGGTGCGCGCGGCCGGAAGCCGTGGGACCTAGCGTTCTCCGCCGCGGTCTGGTTCCGGCCCGAAGCGATGCCCGCGGTCAGCGGCATCGATCGCGGTCATGTCCTCGGGGGTGAGCGTGAAGTCGAACACCGCGCCGTTCTCGGCGATGCGCTCGCGATGCACCGACTTGGGAATCGTGACCACGCCGTGCTGCAGCAGCCAGCGGAGCGCCACCTGCGCCGGACTCTTGCCATGGTTTCCGGCGACAGCCACGAGCGCCGGTTCCTCGGCCACGCGGCCCTTCATGAGCGGGGCCCACGCCTCGACGACGATATCGTGCGCCTGGCAGTACGACCTCAGCGACGGTTGCTGGAGCCAGGGGTGCAGTTCGTACTGGTCCACCATCGGAGCGATGTCGGCATAGCCGAGGATCTCTTCCAGGTGATGCTCGAGGTGGTTGCATACGCCGATCGCCCGCACTGCGCCCTCGGCATAGAGGCGTTCTAGCGCACGCCAGGTCTCAGGGGTCTCGGCACGCGGCCAGTGCACGAGGTAGAGGTCGAGGTAGTCGGTGCCGAGCCGCTCGAGGCTGCGTGTGAACGCGGCGAGCGTGTGCTCGTACCCCTGCTCGTCGTTCCAGACCTTGCTTGTGAGGAATATCTCGCCACGAGGCACGCCGGCTGCGGCGATCGCCCGACCGATGCCCTCCTCGTTCCCGTAGAGTGACGCTGTGTCGATGCTACGGTACCCCAGCTCAAGCGCTGCGGTCACCGCGCCCTCCACGTCGCCCCCCTCGGCCGATTTGTACGTGCCGAGGCCGAGCCGCGGCATCTCCACGCCGTTGGCAAGCCTGACGGTATCGTCGAGTCCAGTGAGCATCTCGTCACCTCCTTGTCTCATGATACCCGTCTGTCATGACGTGGTCCGGCGTCCGGCGCCTCTTGGGAATACATGTTGGTGGACATCGGACGTCGAGGAGGTGGGAGCGATGTTCACCGACAGGCACGACGCGGGTCACCGACTGTCAGACGCACTCAGGGACCGGCAGCCCGTGAGCGAGCTCGTCCTGGGTATCCCACGTGGTGGCGTGATAGTGGCCGCCGAGGTGGCGCGCTCTCTCGGCCACGAGCTCGATATCGAGGTCGTGCGGAAGATCGGGGCGCCGGGCGACCCGGAGTACGCGATCGCGGCGGTGGACGCCGACGGCGAGATCATCGGAGGTGAGGGACTCTCAGCGGATGCCGCGTACCTGCGGAGGGCCGCCGCAGAAGCGGGAGAGGAGATCCGCCGACGCCTCGTGGCGTACCGGGGTGACCATCCCGCACCACGCGTGGCCGGACGGTCGGTCCTGCTGGTGGACGATGGGGTCGCCACGGGCTTCACGCTGCTCGCTGCCGTGCGCTCCTTGCGCAGGAGGGGCGCGGCTCACATCACCGCTGCGACACCTGTCGCATCGACGGCCGCCGAGCGAGAGCTGAGCCGGGTCGCCGACGACGTGGTGGCCCTCTGGGTGGACCCTCACCTGCGAGCGATCAGTCAGTACTACACGCGATTCGCACAGGTGTCCGATGAGGAGGTCGTTGACGCGCTGCGCAGTGTGTGGCAGGCCTAGTCGCCGCCTCCATCACCGTCCGGCAGTTTCCCGACCTCGATCTCGATGACGTCACCGCGCTTCGCCGACGCACCCGGGATCGGGAACTGGTTGACGACGATGCCCTCATCCGGGCTCGTGACGTACACGACCTTCGGTTCGAGACCGAGGTCGGTGAGCGCCTTCTTGGCGTCCTCTTCGTTCATCGTGCGGACATCAGGGACGATGATGACCTCGGGGCCTTTGGAGATCTCGAGCGTGATGGTGCGTCCGGCCTCAAGCAGGACGTTGGCGTCCGGCTTCTGCGAGATGACGCTGCCCTTTGCCACTGTGTCGTTGAACGCTTCTGTCGTGGTCACCTTCAGGCCAAGGTCTTCGAGCTGCGCCTGTGCCTTCGCGAGCGTGAGGCCGGTGACGTCCGGTACCGTCACTTGCTCGACACCGAGCGAAACGTACAGGATGACCGACGTGCCCTTGGGGACAGAAGCACCGGCCGCGGGCTCGGTGCGGATGACCAGGCCCTTGGCGACGGTCGAACTATGTTCGTCCTCGGTGTGGTCGTACGCGAGCTCTCCGGTCGAGCGCAGCGCCGCGATGGCATCGGCCTCTATGTACTCGGTCAAATCGGGCACAGCCACTTGGGCGATCCCCTGGCTGACGACGATGTTGACCGCGGTGCCTTCCTCCACCTCATCGCCTGCCGCAGGATCCTGGCTGATGATCAGGCCCGGCTCCACGGTGTCATGGTTCTCGACGCCGACGATGCCGAGGGTGAGTCCCGCAGCCTCGAGCTCGGCTTGTGCCTCGTCCTCGGTAAGGCCGGCAAGCGTCGGCACGACGATGCCACCAGGACCGAACACGCCGAGCGCGTAGGCGACACCGAGCGCAACCACCAACACTGCGGCGACGAGAGCGATCCACGGCCACGGGCTGCTGCGCCGCTCGGGAACCGGACGGATCTGGGGCGCACCGGCCGGCCGGGCACTTGCGGCCCGCTCGACTGCGGGGAGCACGCTCGTGTGGCCGGCGTCCACAGCACCCGCGTAGACGCCTCCGCTCGGGATGTCGCCGTTTGCGGCTCGCCGCAGATCATCGCGCATCTCGGCTGCCGAGTCGTACCGCTCTGCGGGGTTCTTGCGCATCGCGCGCAGGATGACCGCCTCGAGCGCCGGCGGGATCGAGGCCCGAACCTGGCGCGGGGGCATCGGCTCGTCGTTCACCTGCTGGAGTGCGGTCGCCACCGGCGTGTCCGCATCGAATGGCGGCCTGCCGGTGACCATCTCGTAGAGTGTGACGCCGAGAGAGTAGAGGTCTGAAGCGGGGGAGAGCTGCCGGCCCTGCGCCTGCTCGGGGCTGATGTACTGTGCGGTGCCGAGGACCGAGCCGGTCTGCGTCATCGTGGTATTGCCGGCGCGGGCGATGCCGAAGTCCATCACCTTGATGGTGCCGTCGGGCGTGAGCACGATGTTGTGCGGCTTGATGTCGCGGTGGATGATGTCGTACCCGTGCGCCACCGCGAGTGCACTGCAGATCTGTGCCGCGTACTCCGCGGCCTTGCGTGGATCCATCGGTCCCTGTTGGGACACGAGCGACTTCAGGTCTGTGCCCTTCACGTACTCCATGACGATGTAGTACGTCTCACCGTCACGGCCCCAGTCGTACATGTTGACGATGTTGGGGTGGGAGAGGTTCGCGGCTGCCTGCGCCTCCTGGCGGAAGCGGGCGACGAACGTCGGGTCGGCCGCGTAGCGGGCGTGCAGCACCTTGACCGCGACGGTCCGCCCGAGAACGTCGTCGACGGCCTTGAACACATCGGCCATGCCGCCGGAGCCGATCTTCTCTATGACCCTGTATCTGCGTCCGAATACGACATCTTCCACGGAAAGACCGCCCTCTCATGCATCCTATGCAGCGCCAGAGCGCCGCCTCATTCTACCGTATGGACACCAGTGCCGCAGCGCGTCTCACCGCGCAGTGTCGAGTGCCGCTTCGAGCACGCCTCTGGCGGCCGGTGCCGCGACGCTGCCGCCCACGCCGGAGTTCTCCAGGACCAGGGCGACGGCCACACGCGGCTGCTCGGCGGGCGCGAAGGCGACGAACCAGGCGTGTGTCTCGACAGACTTCCCCGCCTCTGCCGTACCGGTCTTACCGGCCACCGTAACACCCTCGATAGCCGCACGGCCGCCCGAGCCCGATCGGACGACGCCGATCATCGCCTCTGTCACCGCCTCGGCCGTCACGGGATCGAGCGCTGTGGTCCACGTGCGGGGCGTGGTGCTGGTGATGATCCGTCCGGAACGATCGGTTATTGCATTGATGAGATACGGGCGCATGACGACACCATCATTCGCGATGCCGGCCGTTATGAGCGCCATCTGAAGCGGGCTGACCTGTGGTCCGGCCGGGCTGTCGTGCTCACCCACCGGCTGACCCACGCCTGCCCATGCGGTCTCCCACGCGGTCATCTCGGCGGGATCGGGCATGAGCGAGGTCGTCGTCGGCAGGTCGAAGGGTACGCGCGAGCCGATGCCGAACTCCTCGCACTGTGCCACGAGCGCATCCGCACCCACATCGCGTGCGAGCTGGCCGAAGACCGTGTTCACCGAGCTCGCGGTCGCTTTGCGCAGGTCGATCGCACCGTAGGCGCTGCCACCGTAGTTGGTCACCGGCGCGCCACCGATGTCCAGCCGCGCGGGTCCGGTGTACGTGGTCTCGAGCGATGCGACACCGTTCCCGATAGCGGCGGCGAGGGTCACGATCTTGAACGTCGAGCCTGGCGGATAGAGGCTCCCGCCCGCACGGTCGAGCAGCGGGGCGCCGGTCCCATCTCCGGCGAGAGCGCTCCACTCGTCATCGATGGACGATGGCTCGTACGCGGGGTTGGAGGCGTAGGCGAGGATCGCGCCCGTCGTCGGGTCGATCGCCACGCACGCGCCGCGCCGGTCTCCGAGCGCAGCTTCGGCGGCGGCCTGCACACGGGAGTCGATGGTGAGGCGCACGTCGTTTCCGGGAACGGGCGTTCCGGCAGCGGCCTCGATCATGTCGGCGAGGTTGGCGAAGTCTCGCTTGCCGGCGAGTGCCTCGTTGGCGGCCGCTTCGATGCCAGCCCGTCCGTAGCGCAGGCTGTAGTAGCCGAGCACGTGCGCCGCCCGGGTGCCCTGAGGGTACCGTCGCGTGTACGTCTCGCCGTCCCGCATGGAGTCGGCAAGCACCACCCCGTCGGCCGTGATGATCGCCCCGCGCTCCTGACGCATCTCGGCAGTGAGTCCACGCGTGTTCGCAGGGTTCGCGGCCAGCGCGCCTGCGGAGATCACCTGAACGTACGTGAGGTTCGTGATGAGGGCCGCCGTGAGCACCGCGACCATCACGCCAACGCCGGTGAGCCGACGGGTGAGCGCGAACCTGCCGAGCATCCCCGTGCCGCCCGACACCTCCAGTTCGGTGGCCCGCCCGGTACCGGCGTCCCCTGCGCGCATGAGCAGGCCGAGGAGGATGAAGTTGGACAGCAGCGAGCTGCCGCCGTAGCTCACGAACGGGAGCGTGATGCCGGTGAGCGGGATGAGGCGCGTGACACCGCCGACGATCACGAACGACTGCAGGCCGATTATCGCGACGAGCCCCGCCGCCGTGATCGCCGCCATATCCGATCGCGCCCGCGAAGCGGTGGCGAGGCCGCGCAGACAGAACACGAGGAAGGCGATGATGATGGCCGCACCCCCGAGGAGTCCGAGTTCCTCGGCGATCGCCGTGAAGATGAAGTCGGTCTCCACGAACGGTATGCGGCCGGGAAGTCCGCGTCCGATACCGAGCCCGATCATGCGTCCGTCGGCCAGCGCGAAGAGCGACTGCACGAGCTGGTAGCCGCGTCCTGCGGCGTCTGCGAAGGGATCGAGCCAGATCGCGACGCGCTGCTGCACGTGGTCGAACATCGTGTATGCCACGACGGCGCCCACCGCGAAGAGCCCGAAGCCAGTGGCCACGTAGGCGGGACGGCCGGTGGCGGCATAGAGCATGACGAGGAACGTCCCGTAGAACAGCAGGCTCGAGCCGAGGTCCTTCTCGGCCACGAGGACCACCAGGCTGACCGCCCACATGAGCAGCAGCGGTCCGAGGTGCCGCGCGGGAGGAAGCCACACGCCGAGCGTCCGCTTGGTCGAGACGGAGAGCACCTCGCGCTTCTCGGCTAGGTATGCGCCGAGGAACACGACGATGAGGATCTTCGCCACCTCGGCAGGCTGGAAGGAGAAGCCCGCGAAGCGCAGCCAGAGCTTTGCGCCGTTGACCTCTACGCCGATGATGGCGGGCAGCACCAGCAGCACGATGCCGGCGAGCGCGATCGTGTACTTGTAGCGGCCCAAACGTTCGAGCGAGGGCACGAGCGCGAGCGTCCCCACGAGCGCCACGATGCCCGCAAGGACCCACAGGACCTGGCTGGCGGCCAACTCCGGATCGAGGCGGGTGATCGTTGCAAGTCCGATCCCGGTAAGCAGGAACACGATGGGCATGAGCACCGGATCGGCACCGCGTGCGAGGAAACGGGCGGCGACGTGCGCGATCAGGAAGCAACCGAAGAGCCCGAGCGGCACGAGCAGCTGCGGAAGACCCACATCGCCGCCCTGGGCGCCGTGTACGAGCACGAACAAGAGGACCACCGCGGGTGCGGCGGCCAGCAGGAGGAGCAGCTCTGTCGCACGTCGGCTTCGCATAGGCGCTCTACGGCGCCGGAGCCGAGGATGTCTCGGCAGCGCGGAGGCGGTACGTCTCCACCAGTGCGGCCGCCTCGTCCAGGCCGTCGACCTGGATGCTCTGCCCGAGGCGCGCCGCGGTGATGGGATCGAGTGCGCTCACCGGTATCGTGGTGAGGTCGGATCGCTCATGAAGCGTCAGCCCGGCGAAGGTGCCCGGGACGCCCTGGTAGACGGCGACGTAGCCGCCTTCGTCGATGAGGTACGCCTTGGATGCTGCGTACGAGCGAGCGGCCCAGGCCGCACCGCCGACGACAGCAAGCGCGGCCAGCAGCCAGAGCAGCCGCGCCCACACGCTCCGCGCCGAGCCGCTGCCCTTGGAGGTGCGGCCACCGCGTCGCTCGATGTCGACGACCACGACCGTGACGTTGTCCTGGCCGCCGGCCGCGACGGCCCGGTCGATCAACTCGTCCACCGCAGCGTCGGGAGTGGGCGAGGTGGCCAGGACGTGGGCGATCTCCGTGTCCTGCACCATCGATGTCAGTCCGTCGGTCGCGAGCAGCAGCCGGTCACCAGGCGCTGCCTGCGCCTCGAAGGTGTCGGCCATCATGTCCGGGTCGGAGCCCAGCGCACGCGTGATGACACTGCGGTTGGGGTGCACGCGTGACTCCTCGGCGGTGATGCGCCCCTGCCTGACCAGGTCGGCCACGAGTGAGTGGTCGTCGGTGAGCTGTTCGAGCGTGCCGAGGTGCAGCAGATACGCCCTGCTGTCACCGACATGAGCGACGACGAGGCGCGTGCCGTCGACCATGACCGCGGTGAGCGTGGTTCCCATACCCGACCTGCCTCGGCCCGTGGCCGCGGCGTCGATGACCGCCGCGTTGGCTTGCCGGACCGCCCGGCCGAGTGCCTTGAGGTCCGCGGCACGCGGGGCGGCCTCAAGCAGGGTGTCTATCGCGAGCGAACTCGCGATCTCGCCCGCTTGGTGTCCGCCGAGACCGTCGGCGACCGCGAACAGCGGGGGTGCGATCAGGAACGCGTCCTCGTTCTCCGAGCGCACGCGGCCGACGTTGCTGTCGCCTGCGTATCCGGGATCGTGTGCCGCGGTCATGACTTCACCACCTCGATGCGGTTCCGGCCGAGTTCTATTGCATCGCCGCTCTTGAGCGCCATCACGCGAGTGACAGGCTGGCCGTTGAGGAGCGTCCCGTTGGTGGAGCCGAGGTCCTCGAGCACGGGACCGTCATCGGTGACGCTCACGCGCGCATGCGTGGATGATACGAAGTCGTCCGCAATCACGAGGTCGGCGTCCGGAGAGCGGCCGATGAGCACGGGTCCCGTGAGCGGGATGCTCACGCCCGTGATCTCGCGCGGCCCGCGTGTCACTCGCAGTGCGAGCGTCCCGGTGGTGCGCCGCGCGGTGCCCCCGACCATCCCGATACCGGTCCTCACTGCCGCGAGCAGGAACAGGTAGAGCAGGCCGATCAGCACGATGCGCCCGAACAGGAGGACGACGTCGACCATCGCTCAGCTCCCCGGGTCGTGGTAGACGAGCCGGGCCAGCCCGATCTCGATCACATCACCGTCCCGCAACCGCGCACGTTCGATGCTGCGGCCGTTCACGCGGGTCCCATTGGTGGATCCGAGGTCCGCGATGGCCCAGCCTCGATCGAGACGCATGAACGCGGCATGGCGCCGGGAGACGTTCGCGTCGGCGATGTGGATCTGACACTCGGCCAGGCGGCCGACCAGCACTTCGTCGCCACCCAGGACCACATCGTGGCCAAGATCGCCGACCGTGACTGTCGCCATGCCCGGCACGGGCGCGGCCTCCGGCTGCGGTGGCACATCGCGCGCGTCGCCGTGCTCCGGATCCTCGGCGAGCGATGCGCTCACACGGAAGCGTCCGAGCTTGAGGTCGTCGTGTACAACGAAGTCCACCTTCGGGCGCTCGTGCAGGTGGTAGCCGTGCTCCCGGGCGTGATCGGCGAGGTAGGTCGCAAGCTCCCCGGCAAGTGTGGCCCGGAACGTACCGAGCTTGGCGCTGTCTTCCGCCGAGAGGGCGATCGTGTACGAAGTGGGGATATAGACGAGCGCTACACCGAGCGACCGGCCGTCATCCGCTGCGCGGGCGAGCGCCCTGGCGAGCTCGACCGGCTGCACGGGCGAGCGGAAGGCACCGGCGAACATGCCTTCGATGGCGCCGCCGATCCTGTCTTCGAAGTCGGAGAGGATGCCCATGTGCCTGCGCTGTCATCGGGGTCGATGCGGATTCTTCATGATACCAGCGCCGTGGGCACCTGCCGCGCAGGATGTCGCCGGGCTGTTGACAGAAGGCCTCGACGCGGGCAGGGCTCTCACTCGTCGACAGGCCGGGCAGGGGGGCCGAGCGCGATGACGCCGGCCATCAACGCCAAGGCGGCGAGAAGGTCGGGAGCGGCAGTGGTGAGCAGGGCCGTGTTGCGAGCGACGAGGCCCCAGAGGGCGTATCCGCCGGCCATCAGACCCACTCCCGCGAGCATGCCGACCACGGCCCAGGTCCGCGTGAGGCGGCGACACGCCACCGAGCAGGCAGCAGCGGCGCCCGCCCACGATGCGACCACGATGAGCGCACCCGGGTCCGCAAGGACCCCTGAAATGGCCGACGTGGGGACGCCGAACTCCCACGGCACAAGAAGCCACTGCCAGTCGGCCTGCAGCAGCGGCGCCGCGGAGCCTCCCGCTGCCGCTACGATGAGCGTGAGCAGTGCGGACACACATCCCGCCACTGCTGCGGGAAGCGGCGTGAACACGAATCCGGCGAGGAGTGGGGCCAGAGGCGCGCAACGGATGACGGCGAGTACGGGAGCGGCTGCGGGAAGGAGGGCGTCCCCCTGTCCGTGCCGTCCGCGGGCGACCCAGGATCCGGCGATGACCGCGAGTGTCGCCACACCGGCCCACCAAACGGTGGCGACGCCGACGCCGGCTGAGATCGCGATGCCGCCGAGCGCGAGTCCGAGGCCCGGCGCAAGGGCGCCGGCAAGCCCGACGAGCGCTGCGGCGACGAGTGAGGGGGTGGCATCGCCGAGCACCGCTGCCGTCCCGGCCCAGCCCAGCCAGCCGCACGCAAGCGCCCCACCCGCGCGCCGGAACCACGGCGCGTACGGCGCGAGCGCGTCCCAGACTCCGAGTCGGCCGTGCTCGCCGTCGAAGTCCTCCTCGTCTCCGAGAGTGTCGTCAAGATAGCTGGCCAGGCGCCGTCTGCCCGCTGCGGCATCCCCGAGCTGTGGTCCAAGGTCCGCGACGAACTCCCCGACCGACGCGTACCGGTCCCCGGGCTCCGGAGCGGTGGCCGTGAGCAGCACCTCGTCGATGTCAGCGGAGAGTGTGGCGTCGAACTCCGAGGGGGCAGGTACCGGCGCCACCTCGATCTTGAAGAGCGAGCCCTCGGTAGTCTCCGCGTCGAACGGGTTCGCCCGGGTGAGGAGTTCGTAGAACAGCGCACCGAGCGCCCAGACGTCGGTGCGCTCATCCACGTGCTCTGCCCGGATCTGCTCGGGAGGCATGAAGCCGATCGTGCCGGTTGCGCCGACCGCTCGGCCGGACGCATCGGTCAGCGCGGAGATGCCGAAGTCCGCGACTTTGACCCGCCCATCGCGCGCCACCAGCACGTTAGCGGGCTTGAGGTCGAGATGGAGCACGCCGTTGTCATGCGCGAATGAGACCGCGGCGCCGACGGATTCGAGCACCCATGCCGCTTCGTCGTCGTCGAGCGGTTCGCCCCGCTCATCGATGATGTCGGCCAACGAGGCGCCGTCGATGTCTTCCATGACGATGTACGCGTCCGCCCCATCGGTGTCCCACTCGTGTACGGTCACGATGGCGGGGTGGTTGAGCATCGCTGCGGTCCGCGCCTCGGCGAGGCCGGTGCGATCGAGCGGACGTCCGTGACGGTCGGTGGGTAGCTTCAGCCGTTTGATGGCCACACGGCGGGCCATCTTGGTGTCGAAGGCCAGCACGACCGAGCCGAACCCTCCCGAGCCAAGGTCGGCCAGCGGGCGATAGCGATCGAGGATGAGCTGCTCTTCCACGGTGCTCCAGTGTCGCTGCGGCTGCTGCGATTGTACGTCAGGCGTCGGCTCTGGAGATGCGAAAGGGCGGGGCATGATGCCCCGCCCTTCGTCGCGCCCGGAACGGGTGGTTCTACTCGCTCACGATCTGCACGAGCTCCAGGTCGAAGGTGAGGTCCTCGCCCGCCAGCGGGTGGTTGAAGTCCAGCGTCACGAACTCGTCGTCGATATTCGCGACCATGGCGTTGACCAGCTGACCATCGGGGCCCTGGAGCTCGACGCCCCAGCCCACCTGGGGCAGGCTCTCGCCGAAGGCGTCCAGCGGCACCTGCTGCCGGGCCTCTTCGATCCGCTCCCCGTACGCCTGCGCGGCAGGTATGGTGACGGTCGTGGTCTCGCCGACCTCGAGTTCGGTCACCGCTGATTCGAAGCCCGGGATCACGGAGCCTTCACCGAGGGTGAAGCTCAGTGGATCGCGGCCGCGGCTGGTGTCGAACTCTGAGCCATCGGCGAGTGTACCGGTGTAGTGCACGCGCACGGTATCGCCGTTCTGTGGTTTCACGAGGGGTTCTCCTGTCGATCGGAAGCAGCGATTCAGCTTCACACTGTACCGTACCTCACGCTGACGTGCTCGGAGGACGCCCGCGACTGACGGTCCGGGCCCTCAGCGTGTGCGGCGCGACAGCACGTGCAGTCCCGCTTCGACCGCAGCGCGTATCCGCGAGACCTCCTCCGAGGTGGGCACGATGATCCGATGGTATGGCGTGCCGGTGGCCCGGCAGAACAGTACGGCGTTGGCGACGAACCCGAGCGAGTAGGTGGCCGATGATGCGATCGCCGCTCCCACGAAGCCGTAGGCGGGGATGAGCGTCATGTAGAGCGCCACGCCGACCACCGCCATGCCGACCGATACAGCCGAAGACACTCCCGGTCTGCCGAGCTGTCCCATGTAGTACTGGCTGAGGATCCGTGACGACCCGAACAGGACCACTCCCGGGAGCAGTATGCGAAGCGGGAGGACTGCGGGCAGGTAGTCCGACCCGTAGAGCAGCCCGATCAGGAACGGTGCCGCGACCCAGAGCGTCACGGCGAGCACACCCAGGATCAGAACCACCATGCGACTCGATGCGGCCACGATCGCCGCGGATGAGTCACGGTCTCGTCCCACCACCTGCGGCATCGTCGCCTGGCTGATCGAGCTGTCCACGAGCCAGAGTTTCTCGGCGAGCGTGACAGCCATGGAATACTGGCCGACCGCCGCGTTTCCGGCACTCGCGTTGAGGATGAACGAGTCGACGCGCAGGGCGGTGTAGTAGACCAGCCCTCCCAGGTACGAGCGGACGCTGTAGGAGAGCACCTCCCGAAGGCGCGGACCGGCGACACGTTTCGAGAAACCATGCACGCGCGCACTGTCGGCAGCCATCAGCAGGGCGGACGCGGTGTACACGACGGCAGTGACCACGACGACCTCGTGGGGGCCGCCGTCCATCGCGAGCAGCACGAACCAGGTGCCGGCGAGTGCCGCCACCGCCTGGGCGGACTGATAGAGCATCGTTGAGCGGTACCGCCCGTAGACCATCTCGAGCCGGATCCAGAGGTTGACGAAGAGCATGGCGGGCAGTGCGCAGAGCGCGGCGACGAACGTGGGGAACGGGACGCCGCCGAGGACACCGCCCGACAACCAGGGCCAGGCGAGGAGCGCTGCTCCGAGAACGACCGCCGCCGGCCCGAGCGTGGCGTAGATGACGTACATCATCGCGCCAGACTCCGGGATACGCTTCTTGCCGCTGAAGAACGTCAGGGCGGAGCCCAGTCCCATGTCCGCGATCCAGGCGAGCATGACGGTCACCAGCAGCGCTACGGAGAGGAGGCCTCTACCCTCAGGTCCGAGCAGCCGCGCCGTCACGATCGACGTCAGGAGGCTGGTGACGACCAGAACCGCCTGAGGGACGAATGAAAGCACGCTGTTTCGGGCGATCGACATGGGATCCCTTGGATGAAGCGCACGTGCGGTCTACCTGCGAGCTGATCGAGAGGCAGTATACTTCACAGCGCTTGGTCGGAAGTCCTTTCGTCGACGTCCCGCGTTCCCTCGTAGAGCGCGTCCACCTGCTCGCCTCGCCGGCGGAACGCGATCTTGAGGTATGTGCCCGGGCTGACGAGCGCGAGAACCCTCGCCACTGCTCGCCGGGTCGGCGTGCCGTACGCTGCCGCGGTCGCCAGCGCATCTCGCCGCGAGATCCGGAGATCGTTCTCCGCCCTGCGGCGCTCGAGCTCCATGCGGGCGAGAGCGGCGCGGATGCGCATTCTGGCCGCGCGCTCCTCCGCCGTCGAGAGCGTGCCGGTGTCGATCAGAGACTGGAGTACGAGCGCCACGTGCTGTGCTTCCCGCTGGTAGTGCGAGGAGAGGCTCGTCGGTGTGCGGTGGTAGAGACCCAGGCACTCGGGGGTGTAGAGATGTCGATGGCCGGCAGCGAGTAGCCGGAGCCACAGGTCGTAGTCCTCACACGCCCTGAGTCGCGCGTCGAACCCCCCGACTTCACGCATGGCTGTCGCGCGAACAGCGCACTGCACGAAGATCGCATTGTGACGGATGAGCCGTAGCAGCCCGAGCGAGAGGGGATGTTCGAACTCGGCGGAGTCGAGCCAACGGGTCCGGACCCCACGTTGGTCGACGATGATCGCGTTGCA
>JAFGUS010000049.1 GCA_016938395.1 Coriobacteriia bacterium
CGGGGGATACCCGCACAACGGTTTTCGAGACCGCCGCATTCAACCACTCTGCCACCCCTCCGCGAGGTGGCGCGAGCCGCATCCGGGCGGCTCCAAGCGCAAGGGCGAGTATAGCGAGGCGACACGCACGCGGCAATCAGCGGCGCACGTGTCCGCTGGCAAACCACTCGCGGGGGCCTGCACCACCTCGTGGTAGGGTAAGGGTACGGACCTGTCCGGCGGGGACCACGAGGGCCGGACGGCACGGTGTCGATCGAAGTCCCCGGGTGCCACGCATGAAACGCCTCATCATCGTCGCCAACCGTCTCCCGGTCGGCATCGCTCACTCCGCCGAGGGCGACCTCACCTTCACACCGAGCGTCGGCGGCGTGGCAACCGGCCTGAGCTCCCTTCGCGACACCCATGAAAGCCGGTGGGTCGGCTGGGCCGACGTGGACGCGGAGCTGCTCGGCCCCGCGGAGACCGAGCACGTACGCTCGACGCTCTCGGAGGAGTACGGGTGCACGCCGATCTTCCTCTCGGCCGACGACGTCGAGGGCTTCTACCGCGGCTTCTCCAACCGCACCATCTGGCCGTTGTTCCACCACTTCACGCAGTTCGCCGAGTTCGATGCGGAGCTCTGGGACGCATACGAGCGCGTGAACCGGATCTACTGCGACGCCGTGCTCGACATCGCGCGTCCCGACGACATCATCTGGGTGCACGACTACCAGCTCATGCTCGTGCCGGCGATGATCCGCGAGCGGATGCCGGATGCCACCATCGGCTGGTTCCTGCACATCCCCTTCCCGAGCTTCGAGATCTTCCGCATGCTTCCCTGGCGCCGCCAGGTGCTCGACGGGCTGCTCGGCGCGGACCTTATCGGCTTCCACACCTACGATTACGCGCGACACTTCCTTAACACGTGCCGCCGCCTGCTCGGCCTGGACGACCAGCTCGGCCGGATCCTCACGGGCGGCCGCCTCGTACTCGTCGACGCCTACCCGATGGGCATCGACTACGAGCGCTACCGCGACGGCGCCCGCGAGCCCGCGGCCATGGCCGAGGCCGAACGCATCGGCCTGCGTACCGGAGAGAGCCGCGTGGTGCTCTCGATCGACCGGCTCGACTACTCCAAGGGCATCCCCGACCGCCTGCGCGCCTTCGACGCCTTCCTCGAGCGCTACCCCGAGTGGCGGAGTCGGGTGACGCTCGTATGCGTGGCGGTGCCGTCCCGCGAGGGCGTGGAGACCTACCGACAGCTCAAGACCGAGGTCGACGAGCTCGTGGGGTCGATCAACGGCAAGTACGGCACCATCGACTGGACCCCGATACGCTACCTCTACCG
>JAFGUS010000050.1 GCA_016938395.1 Coriobacteriia bacterium
ACGCGAACGACTCGTAGATGATGATGGGGCTACCCACGACGACCGCGCCGAACATGCCCAGACGGAAGCGGTTGGCCATCGCCTCGATGATCACGCCCGACTGGAACCCCTGGAGCATGGCCGCGCTATCCGGTGTCATGGTCGGCCTGTTCGAGGCGAGCATGCTGCTCGTTCGCGTCGCGCTCGCTCGGAAGATCAAGGCCGAGGCGATGCCCGACGCCGACGCCGACGCCGAAGAGTCGTAGGCCGCGATGCACGAGATGGGCATCGCCGAGGGCATCCTCTCATCGTCGGTCAGCGCGGCACACGAGGCCGGTGCGCGCGGAATCTCCGCCGTATACGTCACCATCGGCGAGCTCACTGAGGTCTCTGAGGACGCCCTGCAGTTCGCCTGGGAGGCGATAGTGCCGGGCACGCTCGCCGAGGGCTCGTCGCTTGACATCACCATGGTGCGCGCCTCCTCAAGTTGCGCCGACTGCGGCAATGAGTGGGAACACGATCGCTACTCCGGTTCGCAGTGTCCCGCTTGCGGCGGCTGGGTCGTGATGCTGCTCGCGGGTCGCGAGCTCAAGATCGACAGCATCGACATCGACGAGGAGGGGGACGCATGAAGGTCGACATCGAGAAGCGCATCCTGGCGGCCAATGATGAGATAGCGGCGTCCAATCGTGCACTCTTCGCTGCGCACGGCGTATTCGTGCTCGATCTCATGGCATCGCCCGGTGCGGGTAAGACGTCGACCATCCTCGCCACCATAGCCGCACTCCGCAAT
Organism: Coriobacteriia bacterium; assembly: GCA_016938395.1. The sequence goes on from JAFGUS010000050.1 coordinate 773, forward strand.
CGGTATGCCATCGCAGTCATAGAGGGCGACATAGCGAGCAAGGTGGACGCCGAGAAGGTTCGCGCTCACGGCATCCCGGCAGTACAGATCAACACCGGCGGTGCGTGCCATCTCGAGTCAGCGATGATCCGACGCGCCGTGGACACGCTCGACCTCGACGCGCTCGACCTCATCATCATCGAGAACGTCGGTAACCTCGTGTGTCCCTCGGACTTCGACCTGGGAGAGAACGCGAAGGTCATGATCCTCTCGGTGCCCGAGGGCCACGACAAGCCCTACAAGTACCCGAACATCTTCCAGGTCTCGGAGGCCGTCATCCTCAACAAGTACGACACCATGGGAGTGTTCGACTTCGACGAGGAGGAGTTCCGGGACGTGGTGCGCAGTCTCAACGGCCAGGTGCCCGTGTTCCCGGTATCGGCCACCAAAGGCGAGGGTGTGGACGCCTGGGCTGGCTGGCTGGCTGGACGCATCGATGCCGCGAAGGAGACGGATGCCCGATGATGGACCGCGACCAGGCGCTCGCCCTCGTGCGCGAACGGATCCCCTCGGCGAATCTCGTCAACCACTGCGTGGCCACCGAGGTCATCATGGAGGCGCTTGCCAGGTACTTCGAGCTCGAGGAAGCCGAGGTGGAGCGGTGGGCGCTCGCTGGCTTGCTGCACGACCTTGACTACGCCGAGACCGGTGAGGACTTCGCGCGTCACGGTGTGGTGACCGCCGAACTGCTCGCCGATGAGCTTGATGACGAGCAGTTGCACGCGATCCTCGCGCATGCCGACAAAGCGCCGCGCGAGTCGCTCATGGACAAGGCCCTCTTCGCAGCCGATCCCACGACCGGCTTCATCGTGGCCGCTGCGCTGGTGCGCCCGGACAAGGCGCTCTCCAACGTAGAGGTGCGGTCGCTGCTCAAGCGCTGGAAGGAAAGAGCGTTCGCCCGCGGTGCGAACCGCGAGCAGATGGCCGCGTGCGAGGAGCTGGGGCTTACGCGCGAGGAGTTCCTCGGCCTTGCGCTCGAAGCCATGCAGAAGCGGGCGGGCGAGATCGGGCTGTAGGGTCGTCTGCGGCTGAGGCGGAGTTCTGCGTTCGGGCCGGTTCATGCTTCTGCGCTGCAGGCGAGGTCCGGCGCTCAGACAGTCCTCGGAGGGGCCCCTCGGCGGCTCAGCCGCTTCGCGTCTTCGCCACCTCCCCGTCCTGCGGAACTTGCGGCGGACCTCTCCTGCAGCGCAGGCGCGGGGCGAGCGGCTGAGATCAAGACCAAGAGGGCCAAGACGTAGTAAGACTGAGGCGCACGCTCCTCTGCCGGGCCCTCGAGAGCAGATCTCCAGTGCGGAGGTAAGGGCAGTGCGCCTTCGCATCCAGCTGCCGGCCCTCGGCTCGTTTCGGTCGGACTCCGTTTACCCCCGGGGTTGACGAGCCATATATACTCGGCGGAAGTGACCGCCCCCACGCGGGAAGACAGCACATGAACCTGGTTATCTCCGAGAAGAACATCGCCGCGCGCCGCATCGCCGAGATACTGGCGGTGGGGAAGCCGACGGCCGAGAAGGTCTACACGACACCCGTCTACCGCTTCCGCCGTGACGGGGAGGACTGGGTCTCCATCGGTCTCAAGGGCCACATCATGGAGGTCGACTTCGCCCCGGTCCTCGATGAGGCGGCAGTCCGGGACCTTGCTGCGTCGGATCCGCGCGTGCTCGCCGGTGGTGCGGAGGCGTTGCTCGCCGCCGACGGTGCCGTCGACCTCAAGAAGTGGCGACTCGAGACCCTTCCGGTGCTGACGCGGGTGCACGTGGAGAAAGTGCCCAAGGAGAAGGGCATCATCCAGTCGATCAAGAACCTCTCGAAGAAGGCCGACAAGGTCATCATCGCGACCGACTTCGACCGCGAGGGCGAGCTCATCGGCGCTGACGCCCGCGACGTGGTCCGCGAGGTCAACAAGGACGTTCCGGTTTCCCGGGTGCGCTTCTCGGCCATCACCAAAGACGAGATCGAGCGCGCATTCTCCGAGGAAGACGTGCTGTCCGAGGAGCTCGCGCAGGCGGGCGAGACGCGTCAGGACATCGACCTCATCTGGGGCGCCGTGCTCACGCGCTACCTCACACTCGCGCTGCAGACCCAGACACGCAAGCCGTTCGGAGACGTGCTCTCCTCCGGCCGCGTGCAGACGCCCACGCTCAAGCTCATCGTGGACCGGGAGAAGGAACGCGAGGCGTTCGTGTCAGAGGATTACTGGCAGGTGCGCGGCACGTTCGCCAAAGACGACAACGAGTTCACGGCCCCGCACTCGACCGATCGCTTCAAGACCGAGGCGGCCGCCCGGGCCGTGATGGATGCGGTCGCCGGACATACCACCGCTACCGTGGTCTCTGTCGAGCGCAGCAAGCGTACCGTGCAGCCTCCGGTGCCATTCAACACCACGGCGCTCATGGCCGCTGCCGCCTCCGAGGGCATCTCGCCCTCCCAGACGATGCGCATCGCGGAGTCACTTTATATGAGCGGTTACATGTCGTATCCGCGCGTGGACAACACCGTCTATCCGCCGAGCCTCGACCTCAAGGGCATCCTGAAGTCCCTCTCCGATGTGCCGTTCTACCGCGAGCACGCGCAGAAGCTGCTCAAGAAGGGCACGCTCAAGGCGACACGCGGCCCCAAGGAGACGACCGACCACCCGCCGATCCACCCCACCGGCGCTGCCGACCCTGACAAGCTCGACCCGCAGGCGTGGAAGCTGTACAACCTCGTGGCACGCCGATTCATGGCGACACTCTCGGATCCCGCGATCGTGGAGAGCACGCGCGTAGATCTTGACGTCGCGGCGGAGCGGTTCCGCGCCAAGGGTGATGTCGTCGTCTCGCCGGGCTTCCGTGCCATCTACCCGTACGGTCTGCGTAAGGACGATCATCTGCCGACGGTCGCCGAGGGTGAGACCATCGACTTCGGTGGCGCCGAGATGGAAGCCAAGCAGACGCAGCCGCCCGCCCGCTACTCGCAGGGCAAGCTCATCCAGGAGATGGAGAAGCTGGGACTCGGCACCAAGGCGACCCGCCACGACGCCATCCAGACGCTCTACGACCGCAAGTACGTGCAGAACGACCCGATGGAGCCCACCAACAAGGGCCGCACGGTGATTGACGCGCTTTCGACGTACGCGAGCGAGATCACCACCCCGGACATGACTGTCGCGCTCGACCGCGAGATGGATGCGATCGCTAACGGCAAGTCCACGCTGCCTGCCGTGGTGGGTCACTCGCAGAATGCGCTGGCCACGGTCGTGGAGGAACTCCTCGGCAATGTGGACGCCATCGCGGACATGCTCAAGGGTGCGATCGACGAGGATGCAAAGGTCGGCATCTGCCCGAAGTCGGGGCACGACCTGCTCATCAAGTACTCGCCGCGGAATCGCACGTACTTCGTCGGATGCACGGGCTACCCGGAGTGCGACGTGACCTATCCGCTTCCCAAGAACGCCAAGTACCAGGCGGTCGAAGAGCTGTGCGAGGTCTGCGGATCGCCGCAGGTGAAGGTCATCCAGTTCAAGAAGCGGCCGCGGGTGATGTGTCTGAGCACCGACTGTCCCACCAAGAAGGGCCCCGAGATCATGATCGCTCCGGGCGGATGCCCGAAGTGCGGAGGCGACCTCAAGGTGGCGTACTCGCAAGTGGGTAGCCGTTACGTGCGCTGCACCAACTACGAGGAGTGCAAGACCGCCTATCCGCTGCCACAGCAGGGCGAGATAGAGGCTACCGACGAGTTGTGCGAATGCGGCGTCCCCAAGGTCATCGTGCACACTAAGAAGGGGCCATGGAAGATTTGCATCGACCCCGACTGCGAGCATAAGCCTCCCCGCACCGCACCGCGGCGCGGCGGTGCGCGCACAGGTGCCAGGAAGAGCACCGCCAAGAGCACGGCCAAGTCCGGCACGAAGGGCACGGCGAAGGGCTCCACGAAGAGCCCCGCCAAGGGAACCGGCAAGACCACGGCTCGCAAAAAGCCCGCGAGCTCGTGAGCCGGACGACCACCGGGGGGATGTACCCTCTGTGGCCTGAAGCCGGAAGGAGCCAGCGGTGAGGATCGCAGTCGTGCAGCACGTCCCGCGTCCCGCGCCAGCGCAGGACCTCGAAGCGCTCGTTGCCGCGACCCTGCGTGCAGCTGCATCCGGAGCCGAGTGGGTGGTGCTCCCGGGTCTCCCCGCACTTGATGGCGGTCCGCTCCAGGAGGAGCTCTGGCGTCGTCTCGAAGCGGACGTTCCCGGCGTCGGTGTCGTCGTTGCTGCTGACTCAGGTGGCGCGATGGTCGCCAGCGGCGATGTCGGTTCACCCGGAGTCACAGTCGTGCTCGTCGGCGACGACTGCTTCTCGCCCGCTGCGCTCCGCGAGGCACGCGTCGCGGCCCCCGGCATCGCCGTGCTGGCGCCGGGCGCCGAGTCAGAGATACAGATCGAAGCCACCCTCGAGTTCGCGATCGAGCTCAGCACTTCGCTCGCCTCGGTGGTGATCCTTGTAGAGACCGACGGTGCAGAGCTTGGCGAGGCTGGTCACGGAGGCTCCGCGATCGTGTATCTCGGCGAGGTGGTAGCGCAGGCCATACCGGGAGACACCATCATCTACGCCGATGTGGAGAGCCCCGCGGGACCTCCCGAGTTACCCGGCTCGCTTCCGCCCGTACCGCCGCTTCTGGCGCAGCGTGTGGCTGCGCACAGCGGCCGTAAGCTCGAGGTCGACTACCCGGCCGATCTCGGCTGAAGGGCTTCTGGCGCGGGCGATGGTAGAATCACCGTGGCCATCCGAGGCTTAGTCCGCCGCGCCGTCCAACGCAGCGCCAGAAGAGGGAGATCAATGACCCACACGTCCGACCCCATCGAATTCCACCGGCGTCTACGGGGCAAGATCACGATCGGCTCGAAGGTCCCGCTCGAGGCGGAGAATCTGAGCATCGTCTACACGCCGGGTGTGGGCGCGGTCTCCACGGCCATCGCTGACGACCCCGCGAAGGTGCGCGAACTCACGGGCGTGCAGAACACGGTCGCGATCGTGACGGACGGGACAGCGGTACTCGGCCTCGGTGACATCGGCCCGGCTGCGGCACTGCCGGTCATGGAGGGCAAAGCCGCCATCTTCTCGGAATTCGCCGACATCAACGCCGTGCCGATCTGTCTGGACACTACCGACACCGATGCGATCGTGGACACGGTGCGGTATCTTGCGCCGAGTTTCGGCGGCATCAACCTCGAGGACATCTCGGCACCTCGTTGCTTCGAGATCGAGCGCCGGCTCACCGAAGCGCTCGACATCCCCGTCTTCCATGACGACCAGCATGGCACCGCGATCGTCGTGCTCGCGGGACTCATAAACGCGCTCGCGGTCACCGGCAAGGGCGCCGATGTACGGATAGCCATCTCGGGCGCCGGCGCGGCTGGCCTGGCCATCGCGCATCTGCTCGTTGCGTACGGGATGACGCGCATCCGTATCAGTGACAGCAAGGGTGTTCTCACGCTTACGCGCGAGAACATCAACGCGAGCCAGCGTGAAGTGCTCGCGCTCAGCACCGCCGGGGACGATTGGCCGCTCGGGGAGACCCTCATCGACGGTGCGGACGTCTTCATCGGCGTGTCTAAGGCGGGACTGTTCACAGCCGGGGACATTCGCGGTATGGCAACAGACCCCATCGTCTTCGCGCTGGCCAACCCGGTGCCGGAGATCATGCCTGACGAAGCCCGCGCCGGCGGCGCGGCGGTCGTGGCGACCGGGCGCTCGGACTTTCCCAACCAGATCAACAACGCTCTCGTGTTCCCCGGGCTGTTCCGCGGCCTGCTCGACCACGGTGTCCCGCAGGTGACGACCGCGATCAAGATCACGGTCGCCGAAGCGCTCGCGGCGCTGGTGGATGACCCGTGTCCGGAGTGTATCGTGCCTTCGATCTTCGACCCGCGGATCGTTCCCGGTATTGCCCGCGCCATCGGTGCGGCAGAAGGAGAGCGGTGCTGACCTCAGGCGCCATAGCCGGTGCGGTGCGCTCGGCGATCGCCGAGGCGGCGACCACGTTGCGCGCCGACGTCTACCGGGCGATGGAGCGCGCCTGGGTCGAGGAGCCCTCGCCATCGGGTAGGGACGTGCTTTCGCGGATCCTCGAGAACGCCCGCATCGCCGGGCGCGACAGGGTGCCGCTGTGCCAGGACACGGGCACCACGTGGGTGTGGGTCGAGCTCGGTGCCGAGGAGTGCCCCGGGAGCGATCTGCTCGCCGCCATCGATGACGCCGTGGCTCAGGCCTATCGCGAGGGCGGGCTCAGGATGAGCGTTCTGCGGGATGCGCTTGTGGATCGCGCCAACACCGGCGACAACACCCCCGCCTTCCTGGATGTGACGCTCAGGCCGGGTACCGGCGCCACCGTGCACGTGATGCTCAAGGGTGGCGGCTCGGACAACGCGAGCGCGCTCGGGATGCTCGAACCTGCAGCGGGGATGGAGGGCGTGAAGCGCTTCGTCGTCGATCGGGTCTCGGCCAAGGGCTCCTGCGCATGCCCGCCGCTCGTGCTGGGCGTCGGAGTGGGCGGCACGTTCGACTCAGTGGGGAAGCTTGCCAAGAAGGCGTTGCTGCGCTCCGTGGGGACACCCGCCTCCGACCCGCGCGTCGCTGCGTTCGAGGCCGAGGTGCTCGAGGCGGTGAACGCGCTCGGCATCGGTCCCGGGGGTCTCGGCGGCCGGACCACCGCGCTGGCGGTGCACGTGGTGACGGCGCCGTGCCATATCGCGGCGCTGCCGGTCGCGGTCAACCTTGGCTGTTCGGCTATGCGGAGCGCCACCGTGGAGATCGCCTAGGATGGCCGCGAGTACTCCTGCAGCGGTCGACCAGGCGCGCGCGTCGACGGGCCCCTACCGCGCCGTGCTGCGAAACAAGCGCTTCCGCGCGCTTTGGCTCTCACAGTTCGTAAGCGGCCTGGGCGACTGGCTCGTGGTCGGCCTCCTGATCCCGCTCGTCACCACGCTTTCAGGCGGCTCGTCGTTCGCCGTCGCGGGCATCATGATCGCCAAGATCATCCCGTCGCTCCTGTTCTCCTCGGTCGTCGGTTCGCTGGTGGATCGCTTCGATCGGCGGCGGCTCATGATCGCCTGCGACCTCGTCCGTGCGCTGCTCACGCTGCCGCTGCTGGTCACGAACAACCTCGCCCTCATATACCTTGTCGTGCTGCTCATGGAGATCGCGTCCCTGTTCTTCTCGCCGGCACGCAACGCGCTCATCCCGCGGATCGTCGCTGAGGACGAGGTGGCGGTGGCCAACGGGCTCGCGTACACGACGCAGCAGGCGAGCATGCTCATCGGCCTCACGATGTCGGGCGGTATCCTCGCCGGCTTCGAAGCCATCGTCCGGTGGGTCCTCGAGAGCGGGTTCCCGTTCATCGACGTGTTCGTGGGCCCCTTCGCTCCGGCGCTTCTCGGACCGCGGGCCGGCGTCGTGCTCAACAGTCTCACATTCCTCATCTCGGCCTTGCTCCTATGGTCCATTCGCGTGCGCGTTCGCCCCCAGCGCGATGGGGGAGGGTTCCACCTGTCGCTGATCGGCAAGGACGTGGTCGAGTCGTTCCGGTTCCTGCGCGATCAACGACAGCTGCGCGGGCTGCTGATCACGATCTCCATGGCGCTCCTCGGCGGCGGGTCGATCATCACCGTCGGTCTCGCGTACGTTCAGGAGATCCTGGCGCACGGCGTGCCGATCCTCGATCAGTTCGAGGCGATCCGTACGCTCGTCGCCGCGCCGCAGACCTTCGTGTTGGTGCTCCTCGCACTCGGCATGGTCGCGGGCGCCATCCTCGCGCCGCGCCTGGCAGAGCGAATCCCGCTGCAGATGCTCTTCCTCGGCGCGGTCACCACCTTCGGTGTCAGCATGCTCGTCTTCGCGAGCGTCGGCGTGTACTGGGTTTCGCTTCTGTTCGGCATCACGGCCGGCTTCTGTATCGCGTGTCTCACGGTCGCGGGCAACACCTACGTGGCTCGGACGGTCACCGATGACATCCGCGGCCGCGTGTTCACGGCCATGGAGTCGGTGGTCCGCGTGTCCCTGCTCATGTCGATGGTCGTGGTGGCGCCGCTTGCCGACGTGCTCGCCGGCATCATCCGCACGCTTTCCGCAGGCATGACCGACCCGTCGTGGTTCACCGGCTCGCGGGTGACGCTTCAGATCGCATCGCTCATCGTGCTCGGCGCGGCATACTATGCATACCGGACGCTCGACTGGCGTCGTGAGGCGCCCGAGGGTGCGGGGACCGGGCAGACCGCCGAGGAGGACACGCGTGAGTGATCCGGTACGCATCACCATCCCGGGCGATACCGCGATGCTGCGCGGGCTTCCAGCGGGGACGGCCGTACTGCTGTCGGGCCCCGTCTACACGGCGCGTGACGCCACGCACGTGCGACTCGTGACGGACATCGAGGCGGGCACGCCGCCGCTCGACCTGCGCGAACAGGTGCTCTTCTACGCAGGCCCGACGCCCGCCGCCGCAGGCAGACCTGTCGGTTCGGTGGGCCCCACGACAGCAAGCCGTATGGATGCGTGGACACCTCAATTGCACGCGGCCGGCGTGGCGGCGACGATCGGCAAGGGCGTCCGCTCGGCTGCCGTGCGTGAAGCATGCGTTGCTGATCACGCGGTCTACCTCGCGACGGTGGGCGGCATTGCCGCGCTGCTCGCGACGTGTGTGCGGACGGCAGAGACGGTCGCATACGCCGACCTCGGAGCGGAGGCGCTCGTGCGGATGGAGCTCGACGATCTCCCGGTATGGGTGGCGATCGACGCTGCCGGCGTAGACTGGTACGAGCAGGCTCGCGCCAAGTGGGTGCGCGAGCTGCCGCCATCGCCGGACAGGGGAGTGGAGCCTCGATGAGCGGGCTGATGATCACCTTCGAGGGCGGCGATGGCTCCGGCAAGTCGACCCAGATCGCGTTGCTTTCCGAGCGTCTGCGTGCACTCGGTCACGATGTGCGCACGTTCCGCGAGCCGGGCGGCGTGGCCCCCGGCGACCCGGGTGAGCGTATCCGCGACATCCTGCTCGATCCCGTGCACACCGAGCTCGGCGTGCGTGCCGAGCTGCTGCTGTACGAGGCCAGTCGTGCCCAGCTCGTGGCGGCGCATTACCGGCCGGGCATCGAGGCCGGCGCGATCGTGCTCTGCGACCGCTATGCGGACTCCAGCGTGGCATACCAGGGCTACGGTCGCGCGGTGCTGCCCGTAGAGGAGGTGCACGAGCTCAACCGTATCGCGACCGGAGGACTCGTGCCCCACCTCACGCTGCTGCTCGATGTGGACGCGGCTCACGGACTCGAGCAGGCCACCGTGCAGGGCGCCGACCGTCTCGAGCAGGCGGGCGCAGCGTTCCACGAGCGCGTCTGTGCGGGCTACCGTGCCATGGCCGAGGCGGAGCCTGACCGCATCAAGATGGTCCCTCGTGGCTCGATCGATGACGTGGCCGGGCGAGTGTGGGAGTTCGTGGAGCCGCTTCTGGCGAGCGTGAGCCGCACGTGAGTCCCCGGGGATGCGTCTGGGACGACCTTGTCGGTCAGGAGCGCGCGGTCGGCCGCTTGCGATCGGCCGTCGAGAGTGGCGCCACGGCGCACGCGTACCTGTTCGTCGGCCCCACCGGCGCGGGCAAGAAGAGCGCCGCCCGGGCGCTTGCATGCGCGCTGTTCTGCGCGGACGGTGCGTGCGGCGCGTGCCGCGAGTGCACCCGGGTGCGGAACAACGCGCACCCCGACCTGCATCTCCTTCGACCCGAGGGTGTGACGTACGTCGTGTCGCAGATCCGCGACATCGTGCGTGACGTGCACCTCAAGCCCGCCGAGGCGTCCCGCAAGATCTACATCATCGAGGATGCGGACCGCTTCAACGATGCGAGTGCGAGTGCGTTTCTGAAGACCCTCGAGGAGCCGCCGTCCGACGTGGTGATGGTGCTGCTTGCACGGGAGTACGACGACGTGCTGCCGACGATCGCGTCGCGCTGTCAGATCGTGCGCTTCGCGCCCGTGCCCGCCACGGTCGCGCTCGGCCTGGTGATGGAGCGGACCGGAGCGGGGGAGGCCGAGGCGCGCGCGGCGCTCGCCGCGGCCGGCGGTGTGATCCCGCGTGCGATCGAGTTCCTGCGCTCCCCTGGGAGGCGGAACGCGCGCCAGACGATCCTCGGCATCCTGAAGCGTCTTCCGGTGATGGACGGGCACGACGTGCTCATGGCGGCCCGGGAGTTGCTTGGTGCGGTCCGTGCGCCGGTCGAAGAGATGAAGTCGGCACAGGCCGAAGAGGTGGAGCGTGTCCGCGAGTTCCTTTCGCGCGGCGTGCTCACCGATATGGAGAAGCGGCAGAAGCGCGAGCTCACCGCGCGCGAGCGCGAAGGTGTGACCGAGCTCATGAGCGTGACCGAGAGCTGGCTGCGCGACTGTCTGGTGATGGCGCGTGGCGCAGGTGAGCTGGTGGCCAACGCCGATGCCGCGGACGCGACGGCAGAGCTCGCGCGGGTGCTCAGCTCCGCTGCCGCGCTGCGGGCGCTTGACGCTGTGTCTCGCGCCCGAGAGCACATGTCCTATAATGTGAGCCCCCAGCTGGCCGTCGAGGCCATGCTGTTCGACATACAGGAGGTCCTACGATGCCCACGGTAGTGGGAGTTCGCTTGAGATACGCCGGCAAGGTGCTGTACTTCGACCCCGCCGGCTGTGAGCCCGTAGAGGGCGATAACGTGATCGTGACGACCGAGCGCGGCCAGGAGTACGGCGAGATCGTGCTCGCTCCTCGCGATGTGGCCGACGAGGACGTGGCGGCGCCGCTGAAGCCGGTGCTTCGTATCGCGACGCCGGACGACCGAGCGCGCGACGAGGCCATGCGCTCGCGTGAATCCGCCGAGCTCGAGCGTTTCAGAGAACTCGTGCGCAAGCACGGTCTCGATATGAAGCCCATCGGCGTGGAGCACCTCTTCGACGACTCGAAGGTCGTGTTCTACTTCGCCGCGGAAGAGCGTGTCGACTTCCGGGAGCTCGTGCGCGAGCTGGCCGCCGAGATGCACGCTCGCGTCGACATGCGCCAGGTTGGCGTGCGCGACGAGGCTCGCATGATCGGCGGTCTGGGCCACTGTGGCGAGCAGCTGTGTTGCGTACGGTTCGGTGGTGAGTTCCAGCCGGTTTCCATCCGTATGGCCAAGGAGCAGGATCTCCCGCTGAACCCGTTGAAAATCAGCGGGCTCTGTGGCAGACTCATGTGCTGTTTGCGGTACGAGTACGAGGCGTACAAGGACTTCAAGCAACGCGCTCCGAAGTGCGGTACGCAGGTGGACTTCTCCGACGGCACGTTCGGCAAGATCACGTCCATGAACGTGCCGAGAGAGATGATGACGATCAGGCAGCAGGGCGGCCCGGAGGTCACGGTCCCGCTCACAGCGCTCGACTGCAGTGCCGGACGCGGGTGTCCGTGCAAGCTGGAGGTCGAGGTGATCGAGCAGCAGCACACGGCGGCATCGATCGCACGCGGGACGACGCCGACGCTGCGAGAGGCGGAGCGGGTCGTCGAGACCGAGCCGCAGGAGCGGTCGGGCTCGTCACGGCGCAAGCGCCGGAGCTCGAAAAGCGGTGCGGAGGCCGGAGAGCAGCGGCCCCAGGCGACGAAGAGTGGCGGGCAGTCGCGCAAGAGCGAGGGCCAGAAGAAGGCCGGGAGCTCGAAGAAGAGCGGCCAGTCCTCCGGACAGCGGTCCGGACAGGAGAAGGGCAAGCAGCAGGACGGCTCGCCGAAGGCGCCAGGGACGACGGCGCAGGGCGAGAGTGCGGGCAGCACGAGCACGCGTCGCCGCAGGCGGCGGCGCCCCCGCTCCGATGGTGGAGCGGCGACAACCGAATAGGCATCATGCCGACGTAGCTCAGCTGGTAGAGCAGCGCACTCGTAATGCGCAGGTCAGCGGTTCGAATCCGCTCGTCGGCTCCACAGAACCAGTAGCGGGGACTCCGGTCCCCGCTTTCGTTTTCCTTCCGGTGTACGATTGGCCGGTGCTCCGATCCCAACGAGACGGTGGGGTGTTCCGAACGATGAAGAAGGTGGCGCACTTGCTGCGAGGTTCGCGTGGAGTTCAGGCTCTGGTGCTCGCTACGCTCCTTGTACTCGTGCTGCCTGCGACTCCCGCATACGCCGACGAGGGCGACACGCTTCCGGGCTACGCGCTCTCCGAGACTGCCGCCATCGGCCACTTCGATGCCGCCGAGTACCCCACCGATGTCCGCGACTTCTACCAGGTGTATCTGTACGCCGGTGAGACGCTCGAGGCGGCGCTGTGGTGGGACCCATGGGCGGCTGCACCGCTGCGCCTGTTCGGCCCCGCTGCCGTGGATCCGGCCATCGACCCATTCCTTGCGATCTCATCGGTGTCCGACACGTACAGCCCGGGATACTTCGCCCATGTGCTGCGGTACACGGCACCTGCCGATGGAGTCTACAGCCTTGAGGTGCCGCGTCCGGCGACGGACATGCGCTACGACTACGAGCTGCATTGGTCGGCGGATGACGGCGACGATGATGATATCCCCGGCGCAACGCTCGGTGCCCCGCTGCAGAGCGGCGCCTACTCGAGCCTGCTCAACTGGTTGGTCGACACGGACGACGTGCTGCCGCTCACGCTCGAGGCCGGCGACACCGTCACGCTTACGCTCGCCCACGAGATGCCCGGTTCTGGCGATGATTTCGACCTCTTCCTGTGCGCTCCCGGTGCGAAGAGCGTGCTCGATGAGGGCTACGTAGCGTGGTCGCTTACCGAGGGGACCTCGGCCGAGACCCTCACGTACACCGCCGGGGTGAGCGGCACGTACTATGTGGACGTATACGCTTACGACGGCTCCGGCCCCTACACGCTTGACACTACGGTCGTACCGTCGTCGATCGCGGTCACTGAGGTGGCGGGCGCCGATCGTATCGCTACCGCCATCGCCGCCTCGAAGCAGGCCTTTCCCGATCACGCGAGCACGGTGGTGATCGCCACGGCGTTCAACTGGCCGGACGCGCTTGGAGGCTCCGCGCTCGCCGGCGTGCTCGACGCACCGATCCTGCTCACCCCGCCGACGCAGCTCTCGCCGGCCGTGGCCGCCGAGATCGTCCGCCTGGGCGCCACACGCGTCGTCGTGCTGGGTGGCACCGGCGCGGTGTCGCCGACCGTGGTCACGGCGCTCGCACGGGTCCCGGGTGTGCAGAGCGTGCAGCGCATCGCGGGTGCCGACCGCTACGCGACCGCGCGTGCGATAGCCGACGAGACGATCCGCCTCCTGGGCTCGAGCTACGACGGCGGTGCGTTCATCGCCACCGGCGCCGGATTCCCGGACGCGCTCGGTGCGTCGCCCTTGGCGGCTTCTCTCGGCTGGCCGATCTACCTGGCGCACCCCGATCCCGCCAACGCCACTGCCCTTGCGGCAACCCTGAGCGCCGATGGGGCGAGCAACGTGTTCATCCTCGGGGGAGGGGGAGCGGTCTCTGATGCGTATCAAGCGGCGCTCGGGGCGATGTTCGCGGACCGGATATCGGGGAGCACCCGCTACTCCACCGCGGTAGCCGTCGCGGAGCATGGGGTGCAGCTCGCGGGGCTTGAGTGGGACGGCCTTGCCATCACGACCGGCCAGGACTTCCCCGATGCCCTTGCCGGTGGAGCGATGCAGGGCCGGCTGGGGAGCGTGCTGCTGCTGTCACCGCCGGGCGCGCTCGACCCTGTGGTGGCTGATGCGCTTCTCACACATCGCGCGGACGTTTCCTCCGTACGCTTCCTCGGAGGCACGGGTGCGTTGAGCATCACCGCCCGGTCCCAGGCGCTCCAGGCGCTGCAGTAGCGGAGCATCGCATACCCCCGGGGGGTACCGCTTGCATGACAATGTAACTCGTGTTACTTTGTCGCGACGCGCCCTCGGCCAGTGTAGGCTAGCTCCGGAGAGAGGGCGTGTTCGTATCCCGGGCGCGGCCGCGTAGCGGCAGGCGCCGATCGCGAGGGCGGGAAGGAGGCGAGCGCGCGTGGAGTCTGCTGCGATGGACCATCTGGCAGTTGGCGCGTTCGTGCTGTTCGGCGCCGCCTTCGTGGTGCTCGTCGTGTGGGTCTCAAACCTGCTGTCGCCCAAGAGCGCAAACTCGCCGGACCGTCTCGAGCCGTACGAGTGCGGGTCCGAGCCGATCGGCCCATCCTGGGTGCAGTTCCGCGTCGGCTATTACGTCTACGCGCTGCTCTTCGTCGTCTTCGACATCGAGACTGTCTTCCTGTACCCGTGGGCCGTCGCCTTTGGGAACATCGGCGTCTTCATCCTGGTGGAGATGGTCGTCTTCATCGCCATTCTCGCAGCGGGCCTCGGCTATGCCTGGAAGGAGGGGGCGCTCAGATGGCGCTAGACCGTCTCACCGGCGAGAACTCGCTGCTGTTCATCAGGAGCGAGCAGCTCTTCGACCTCGCGCGCACCAACAGCCTCTGGTACATCTCCTTCGGCATCGCGTGCTGCGCGATCGAAGGTCTCATGAGCGCGTCGGGCCCGCGGTTCGACTTCGACCGCTCGGGCGTGTTCTTCCGCAACTCCCCGCGCCAGGCCGACGTGATGATCGTCGCCGGTACCGTGAACGTGAAGATGGCCGACACCGTGCGCCGCCTGTACGAGCAGATGCCCGAGCCGCGCTGGGTTGTCGCCATGGGCGCCTGTGCATCAACTGGCGGCCCGTTCCGCGAGTACCCCAACGTGGTCATGGGCGTGGACAAGGTGATCCCGGTGGACGTCTACATCCCCGGCTGCCCTCCGCGGCCCGAGTCGGTCCAGTACGCGTTCATCGAGCTCCGTAAGAAGATCAGAGCGAAGACGGAGGAGCGACTTGCTGCCCGACGCGAACGAGATTAGGACGCTTCTGGCGGGAAGCGGCGTGGACGCCGAGGTGGACACGGTCCTCCTCGGGACGGTCGCGCGCGTGCAGGCCGCCGACGCCATCGACGCGCTGGCGGCTTTCAGGGCGGACGGTTACGAGTCGCTTGTGGACTTCGATGGCATGGATACCGGCGAGGCCATCGAGCTCACATGGCGGCTGCGTTCCTACTCGATGGACTGTGAGGCGTACCTCAAGACGACCGTGCCGTACGACGCCGAGATCCACTCGGCGTGGAACATCTACGCTTCGGCGCTGATGCCCGAGCGCGAGACCGCCGAGCTCCTCGGTCTGCGCCTGGCCGGCCACCCCAACCCGAAGCGGCTTTTCACCACCGACGGCATCCCTCCGCTGCTGCGCAAGGACGTTCCGATCCGCAGCGTCGAGGAGGTGAAGAACCGGTGAGCGACGCGCGCGACGACATCGTGACCGTCGGGCTGCTCGCCGAGGGCATGCACGACCCCGGCGTGCCGCCGGCCGGCATCCGCCGGGCGCCCACCGGCGTCGACGACCTGGCCACCGAGCACCTCATCGTCAACATGGGCCCGCAGCACCCGTCCACGCACGGTGTCCTGCGCATGCTCGTGGAGCTCGACGGCGAAGAGGTCAAGAACGCCGAGGTCACCCTCGGCTACCTGCACCGGGGTATCGAGAAGCTGGCCGAGCACCGCCGGTTCGATGCTCTCGGCACGCTCATGGACCGGGGCGACTATGTCTCGGGCATCATGGGCGAGACCGCCGTGGCGCTCGCGGTGGAGCAGCTGATGGAGATCGAGGTCCCGCGCCGCGCGCGGTGGATCCGCGTGATGATGGCCGAGCTCAACCGGATCGCCACCCACCTGCTTTGGTACGGCACGATGGGGCTCGACACCGGCGCGATGGGGCCCTTCCTGTACGCGATGCGTGATCGCGAGTCGCTGCTCGACATCCTCGAGGCGGTGAGCGGTGCGCGCATGATGTTCAACTACGTACGCCCCGGTGGCGTGGTGGCCGATCTCCCGGTGAGCATCGAGGCGAAGATCCGCGAGTTCTGTGATGCCTTCGATACGTACGTGGACGAACACGACGCGATCCTCGCGGGCAACGAGATATTCCAGGCGCGCCTCGACGGCATTGGTGTGATCGATGCCGAGATGGCGCTCGCGTTCGGTCTCACGGGTCCCAACCTGCGCGCGTCGGGCGTGGACTTCGACCTGCGCAAGAGGCGGCCGTACGACGCGTACGACGAGATGATCTTCGACGTGCCGCTCGGCGTCACCGGCGACGCCATGGACCGGTTCAGTGTGCGCATGGAGGAGATGAGGCAGTCGAGTCGCATCATCCGCCAGTGCATCGAGGGGATGCCCGAGGGCGGGTACACCGCCAAGGTACCCAAGGTCCTCAAGCCTCCGGCGGGTGAAGTCTACGCGTCGGTCGAGTCCGCGCGCGGCGAGGTAGGCATCCACCTGGTCACCGATGGCGGCACGTCACCGTATCGCATGCACTACCACGGCCCCTCGCTCTACGCGCTGCAAGCACTCGAGGACCTGATGCCGGGCTATCTGCTTGCGGACGGCTGCATCATGATCGGCTCCGCCGACATCATGCTCGGGGAGGTGGACCGATGAGTCCCACGCTCGCCGTCGTCGTGAAGCTCGTCTCGATCATCGCACTCATGCTCACCAACGGCGTCTTCATGATCTACCTGCTCCGCAAGGTGCTCGGGCACCTGCACATCCGCCTCGGCCCGATGCACGTGGGTCCGCACGGCATCCTGCAGACGATGAACGACGTCATCAAGCTGCTCACCAAGGAGGACCTCACACCGCGCCTGGCGGACAAGGCGCTGTTCTTCCTCGCACCGATGATCGTGTTCGTGCCGTCGTTCATGGCGTACCTCGCGCTGCCGTTCTCCGACACGCTCAAGGCCACATCGCTCGAGACCGGGCTGCTCTTCACCTTCGCGGTTCTCTCGGTGGTACCGATCGGCATCCTGCTCGCGGGATGGTCGTCGGGTAACAAGTGGGGCCTCCTGGGTGGCATGCGCTCTGCCGCGATGCAGATCGCCTATGAGGTGCCGCTGCTCCTCTCGGCGCTGCCTGTCGTCATGCTGGCGGGAACCACGGACCTCGGCGGCATCGTCGACGCGCAGGCGGGTACCTGGCTATCGGTCATCCCGCGCTGGTTCATCACAAACCCGCTCATCTGGCCGACGTTCCTCATCTTCGTCATCGCCTCGCTCATCGAGGTGAACCAGACGCCGTTCGACATGTCGGAGGCCGAGTCGGAGCTCGTCGCGGGATTCGGCGCCGACTACTCGGCCATGAAGTTCGGCCTCATCTACCTCTCCGAGTTCTCCAACACCTTCGTGATGTCCGCGCTGGGTGTGACGCTGTTCTTCGGTGGCTGGCTCGTGCCGTGGATCCCGATGAGCTGGTACGAGGCGGTGCCGGTGTTGGCTCCGACGGTGTTCATGCTCAAGACGTATCTTGGCATCGTGCTCATGTGGTGGATACGTGGAACGTATCCGCGCGTGCGTATCGACCAGCTCATGGACCTCGGCTGGAAGCGTCTGATCCCCGCCGCACTCGTGATGATCGTGCTCACCGGCGTGGTGGACAAGCTCATCGTGCCGCTGTTCAACGGGGCGGTGAGTTGGTGATGTGGGGTAAGGGACTCATCAACGGGCTGCGGTTGAGCCTGAAGAATGCGATGCGCGGGCCCATCACGGTGCAGTATCCGTACGAGAAGCTCGAGTTGCCCGAGCGCTCGCGCTGGGCGGTGCGGCCCACATACTTCGACGACGGCTCACCCCGGTGCACCGCGTGCATGACGTGCGTGCGCGTGTGTCCGGACCATATCCTGTCGATCGATCTGGAGTCGCGCGAGGACAAGGTCAAGCATATCGAGGCGTTCGGGTACGAGGTCGGCGCCTGTATGATGTGCGGCCTGTGCGTGGAGGCGTGTCCGTTCGACGCCATCATGATGAGCCACGAGTATGAACTCGCGGTGATCGACCCCGCAGCACTTGCGGAGAACCTGCTCGTGGATGTGGACGCGGCCACGAATGCGCGCCACAAGGCGGAGAAGGGTGCGGCCACGGCCGCCGAGCCCGCGCTGAACGCCGGGCCCGCGCTGAACGCCGAGACCGCGGGGGGCGGTGACGCCTCATGAGCCAGACGCTTCCCACCGTGGCGTTCTACCTTCTCGCATTCGCCGCGCTCTACGGCGCGATCTCGATGATGTCCACGCGCAATGTCGTGCACGCCACGGTCTGGCTGCTCGAGGTCATGCTGGCGACCGCCGGGATCTACCTCGCTCTCGGCGCCGAGTTTCTGGCGCTCGTCCAGGTGCTCGTCTACGCGGGCGCGGTGGCGGTGCTGACGCTCTTCACGGTCATGCTGACGTTGCGCCGGCGGGAGGACGCGGTCAGGCCGTTCCCGGTCGCATGGGGTTCGCTCGCCATGGCTGCGCTCTTCACTGGCGGCGTGTTGCTTGCGCTCAACGGCTTCTGCTCGGTGCCGACTGGCATGCCTGCGACCGCGCCAGGCCTCGAGGACTTTGGGCGCGAACTCTTCACCACCTGGATGGTGCCCTTCGAGATCGCCTCGCTCGTGCTCCTGGCCGCGCTCATCGGCGCGGTGTGGTGGACGGGGGGTGACGACCGGTGACCGTCGGACTCCCGCACCTTCTCACACTCTCCGCGATGCTGTTCGGCATCGGTCTTTACGGCGCGCTTTCGCGCAAGAACGCCGTCCACGTGATGATGTCGCTCGAGCTCATGGCCAACGCCGTGAACCTCAACCTCGTGGCCTTTTCGCGGTTCGTCACTCCTGAGGCGATGACCGGCCAGTTCTTCGCCGTCTTCTCGATGGTCGTCTCGGCTGCCGAGATCGGTCTCGGCCTCGGACTCGTGCTTGCCATCTACCGGCGGAAGCGCAGCGTCGAGCTCGACGCCATGCAGGAGCTGAAGGGGTGAGCATGGGCTACGTTCTCCTCATCCCGCTCCTTCCAGCGCTCGCCTTTGCGGTACTCGCCCCGATGCCGCGCACCGTCCGCACCCGGCTCGTCCCACTGGCCGTGGGGGCCGTTCTCGGCTCGCTCGCCCTCTCCGTCGCGGCCTTCCTCGCGGTGTGGCCCGGCGGTCATGTGGGAGAGCCCACCTGGCAGGGCGCGGTCACCATCGCGCACGTCGGCGACCGAGCTCTCTCGCTCGGCCTCGCCCTCGAGCCCGTCTCGGCGATCATGCTCCTGGTGGTGGCGGTCGTGGGCGCGGCCGTGCAGGTCTACTCGCTCGGCTACATGCACCGGGAGGAGCGCATCGGTTGGTACTACGCCGCGCTCTCGCTCTTCACGGCCGCGATGCTCGCGCTCGTGTTATCCGACAACTTCCTCGGGCTGTTCATGGCCTGGGAGGTCATGGGGCTCTGCTCGTACCTGCTGATCGGCTTCTGGCACGAGCAGGAGGCCCCACGGCTCGCGAGCATCAAGGCGTTCCTCACCACCAAGGTGGGCGACCTGGGATTCATGCTCGCACTCGCCGTCGTCTACGCCGAGGTGGGTGCGTTCGACTTCGCGACGGTGCTCCACCATGACTGGAGCGCCGGAACCGCCACGCTCGTAGCGCTCCTGATGCTCTTTGGCGCGATGGGGAAGAGCGCGCAGTTCCCGCTGCACGTCTGGCTCCCCGACGCGATGGCGGGTCCCACGCCGGCCTCCGCGCTCATCCACGCGGCGACGATGGTCGCCGCCGGTGTCTTCCTTGTCGTACGCGCGCTGCCGATCTTCGAGGCGAGCGGCGTCGCACTCACGATCACGCTGTGGGTAGGACTGGTCACGGCGCTTCTGGCGGGACTGCTCGCGATGGTGCAGCACGACATCAAGAAAGTGCTGGCATACTCCACGATCAGCCAGCTCGGTTTCATGTTCATCGCGCTCGGCGCGGGCGGATCCACCGCCGCGCTCTACCACCTCGTGACGCACGCGTACTTCAAGTCGCTGCTCTTCCTCGGTGCGGGTGTGATCATCCACGCGGCGCACACGCAGGACATGCGCGAGATGGGCGGGTTGGCCAAGAAGCTGCCGGTCACTTCGCTCGCGTTCGCGTCGGGTTCTCTCGCGCTTGCGGGCATCGTTCCGTTCTCGGGGTTCTGGTCCAAAGACGAGATCCTCACCGTACTGCTGCACGAGCATCAGTACGCCGCGTTCGGGATTGCGCTGCTGGCTGCCTTCATCACCGCCTTCTACGTGGCTCGCCTCTGGTTCCGTGTCTTCACGGCGCCGACACAGCAGGTCGGGCTTCACGAGGGGCATCGCTCGATGCTTGCACCGATGGCGGTGCTCGCTGCGATCACGGCGGTCGTCGGCTTCTTCGGGCCGACCCTCGGCGAGTTCCTCGGCCACGAGATCCCGTGGCCTGCACTCGGGACCGCAGCGATCTCCACGGCTGCGGCGGTCGCTGGTATCGCGTTCGGGTGGTGGGTCTACGGTCGCACGACGTCGGTCGTCAACACGCAGGCCATCAAGCAGCGCTTCCCGCACGCGTACGGCGTGCTGACGAACAAGTACTACTTCGATCTCACCTACGGGTACTTCGTCGTTGGCGGCTACACGGCGCTTGCACGCGGCCTGGCGACATTCGATGGAAGCATCGTGGACGGCGTCGTCAACGGCGCTGCGCGCCTCTGGCGATCTCTCGCATCCGTCGGCTGGCTTTTCGACGGCCGCGTCATCGACGGCGCGGTCAACGGCGCGGCGTCGGCGGTCAGAGCCGCAGGCGCCCGGATGCGCACGCTCCAGACCGGAAGCGTGCGCGGCTATCAGACGCTCGTCGCGGGAGCTGTCGTGCTTCTCGTGATCTGGATCCTCGTGAAAGGGGCCTAGCAGCGTGAATCTCCCTCTGCTCACGCTCATCGTCTTCCTCCCACTCTTCGGGGCCGCCGCGGTCGCGTTGCTCGGCAACGCGCGTGCCGGCGTGGGGCGCATCACCGCCGTCGCTGTAGCGGTGGTCGATCTCGCACTCGTAGCGTGGGTGACGGTGCGCTTCGACGTCTCCACGGGCATGCAGTTCGTGGAGAAGGCCGTGTGGGTGCCGCAGGCAGGCATCACGTACCATCTCGCGCTCGACGGGATGTCGCTCGCGATGGTCGCGCTCTCGGCACTGCTCACCGTGCTCGCGATCGTGGCCTCGTGGAAGACTGAGAAGAATCCGGCCCTGTGGTTCTCGATGCTGTTGCTGCTCGAGGTGGGGATGAACGGCGTCTTCCTGGCGATGGACTTCGTGCTCTTCTATGTGTTCTGGGAGCTCGTCCTCGTGCCGATGTACTTCCTCATCGCCACGTGGGGCGGTCCGCGTCGTCAGTACGCCGCCGTGAAGTTCTTCCTCTACACGCTCTTCGGAAGCGTGTTCATGCTCGTGGGCATCATCGCGCTCTACCTGCAGACGGGCACCTTCGACATCCTCGAGATGGTGGGCGCCGGACTTGATCCGAAGTTCCAGTGGTGGGTCTTCGCCGCGTTCTTCCTCGGCTTCGCTGTGAAGGTTCCGGTCTTTCCGCTCCACACGTGGCTCCCCGACGCACACGTGGAGGCGCCGACCGCGGCCTCGGTGCTCCTCGCGGGCATCCTGCTCAAGATGGGTTCGTACGGCTTCCTGCGCATCTCGCTTCCGATCCTGCCTGACGCCGCGCACCAGTGGAGCACGTTCATCGCAGCGCTTGCCGCCATCTCGATCGTCTACGGCGCGGCGGTGGCCTTCGCGCAGACCGACATGAAGAAGCTCGTCGCCTACTCGTCGGTGTCGCACATGGGCTTCGTCATGCTCGGCATCGCCTCGATGACGCCTGAGGGACTCAACGGCGCTGTGGCGGTCATGTTCAGTCACGGCGTGGTCACAGGCATGCTCTTCTTCCTCGTGGGGATGGTCTACGAGCGCACGCACACCCGGATGATCGCCGAGGTCTCGGGCCTGTCCTCAAAGGTGCCGGTCGCGGGCGGTCTGCTCGCGTTCGCCTCGTTCGCCTCGCTCGGCCTTCCAGGGCTCTCCGGGTTCGTGGGCGAGTTCCTGAGCCTGCTCGGTGCGTGGGCGTCGGACATCCCCGTTGGCTGGGTGGTCGTCTCGGCCATCGGCGTATTGCTTGCCGCGGCCTACATGCTCTGGCTCGTCCAGCGCGTGGTGCTCGGTTCGCCGAGTCCGGCCGTGGATCACATCACCGATCTGTCCAGGCGCGAAGTCCTCGTCCTGGTGCCGCTGGTGGTGCTCACGTTCGTGGTGGGCATCTACTGGGATTCGCTCCTGCGCTTCACCGACCCTGCCGTGCAGTCGATCCTCGTGATGATGGGTGGCGCCTAGCATGTCCGAGCTGCTGCTGCTCGCACCCGAGCTCCTCGTGCTGACCGGCGCGCTTGTCGCGCTGTTCGCCGACCGCGTCACCACGCACCCTCGTGCCGCAGCGCACATCGGCGCGCCGCTCGCGCTCGTCGCGGCGGTCGTCGCGGCGGTCATCGGTACCCGCGGCGGCATCTTCGCAGGCATGCTCTCTCTCGATGGGATGGCGGTGTTCGCCCGGATAGGGATCGCCGCGCTGCTCGCGGTCTGGCTCCGCTGGGTCTCCGGCCGGGGTACCGGCAGCGAGCGGTCCGCCGAGGCGGTCGCCCTCGCGATGCTCTCGGCCGTCGGCGGCATGCTGATGGTCTCCGCGCGCGACCTCATCGTGCTGTTCATCTCGCTCGAGCTCTCCACCATGCCGGCGTACGTGCTCATGGGCTACCGCCGCGATGACGCGCGCGGGCTCGAGGGCGCGCTCAAGTACTTCCTGCTCTCGATGCTCACGAGCCTCATCATGCTCTACGGGCTCTCGTTCGCGTACGGCATTTCCGGCTCCACCGCATTCGGCGATCTGGGGGTCGTGGACTCCGGCACGCTCGGTCAGCTCGCCGTCGCGTTCGTGCTCGTGGGACTTTTCGCCAAGCTCTCGGCGGCTCCGTTCCACTACTGGACACCGGACGCCTACGCCGGTGCTCCCGCGTCGTCGGTGGCGTACGTCTCCACGGTGCCCAAGATCGCCGGCGTTGTCGCACTCGCGCAGCTGGTGGCCGCGTTCACCGACAACGGTGGGACCGTCGTTCCGGTCCTGGTCGCCGGGTCGCTTCTCTCGATGCTCGTCGGCAATCTCGCCGCCTACCCGCAGACCGACCTCCGCCGCCTGATGGCGTACTCGGGCGTGGCGCACAGCGGCTACATCCTGCTGGCCGTCGCATCCGGTCGTGCCGGCGCGGTCGCCGCGGTCTTCTACGTCGTCGCCTATGCGGTGCCCTCGATGGCGATCATGCTGCTCGGCTCCGAGGAGGGCACGGCGCTCGATGACCTCTCGGGATTGGCCGCGCGACGGCCCGCGGTGGCGTGGGCGTCGGTCGTGTGGTTGCTCTCCCTCGTGGGGATCCCGCCGATGGTGGGCTTCTTCGGTAAGCTGACGATGTTCACCGCGGCGCTCGACAGCGGCCTTCTGTGGCTTGTGATCGTCGCGGTCTCGATGAGCGTCATCTCGGCCGGCTACTACTTCAGGGTCCTGCGCGCGGTCTTCTTCGGTGAGCGTGCTGACGCGTGCTGCGCGACCCGCAGTCCCGCGGCGGCCGTCGCCTATGCCGCTCTCACGCTTGCAACGCTCGCACTCGGTATCCTGGCATCGCCAGTGCTGGAGCTCTTCGGTCTCCGGTTGTAGGCTGTCCTCGACCGGGTATCCGTTCCCCGGAAGGGAAGTGGTCCTGAAGTGAGCTCACCGTACGATGTTCCTCCCACGCCTCAGCCCGCGCCTGTGGCAAGCACCCGCGAACGTAGCGGCCGGTCGTGCCTGGGCGTTGTTGCGGGAGGCGTACTGGGCGGTCTTCTGGGCGCGGCTGTCACGGCCGGAGCCTTCTGGGCGCTCTGGGGCGGTGCCCCGGCGACAGAGCAGCCGGCAGAGCAGACTCCCGAACCAGCCGAGCAGTGCGAGTGCTACGACATCGAACTTGCGGAGGAGGACCTCACCTACGCCGAGGCTGTCGCGCTCAAGGCGATGCCGTCGGTGGTGAGCATCGCGGTCGAGCAGACCGGGGTGAACCCCTTCACCGGCCGCACCGAGACGCAGGTCGTGGGCAACGGCAGCGGCGTGATCATTCGGGAGAACGGCTACAACCTCACCAACGACCACGTCATCGCGGGTGCGGACGGCATCACGGTGACCATGGGTGTCGAGAGCGTCTCCGCGACACTCGTGGGCCGGGACCCGTCATCGGACCTCGCGGTGCTCAAGGTCGATCGCACCGGGCTTCCGGCGATCGAGATCGGATCCTCGGCCGGGCTGCGTGTGGGCCAGCCGGTCGTCGCGATCGGGAGCCCCTTCGGTCTCGACCAGTCGGTCACCACCGGCATCGTCTCAGCGCTGGGTCGTACGAGCTTCATGGAGAGCGCCGAGGCGCTTCTCACCGCATACACGAGCCTCATTCAGACCGATGCCGCGATCAATCCGGGCAACTCAGGTGGTGCGCTCACCGATGCGGCCGGACGGCTCGTCGGCATCAATACGCTCATCCAGACCGGTTCTGGCGGCGTCGCGCAGTCGGCGGGCGTAGGCTTCGCCATCCCGGTGGACTACGCCATCGCCATCGCGGACGACCTCATCGAGTTCGGCCGGGCGGAGCATCCATACCTCGGCATCTCGAGCATGACCATCAACAGCAGGGTCGCGGAGCTCTACGAGCTGCCGGTAGACGCCGGGGCGCTGATCGACGTGGTCTCGAGCGGGTCGCCTGCCGAGGCTGCGGGCATCGAGCCCGGCGACATCGTGACGAGCATCGGCGATACGCCCGTGGCAAGCGTCGAGGACGTCTTTCTCGCGATCAGGTCACACCGCGTGGGCGATCGGGTCGATGTCGTGATCGTACGCGGAGATGCGCAACTGACGCTCGAGGCGACGCTCGGTTCGGACGGAGCGCGGTGATCCAGCTCGACCTGGTGTGTGTGGGGCGTCTCAAGGAACGGTACTGGCGGGATGCCGCCGCCGAGTACCTCAAGCGCCTCGGCCCGTACGCGCGAGTCACCGTGACCGAGATCGCCGACCGCGACGTCACCGCCGACGAGTCCCGTGCGCTTGCTGCCGAGTCGGCCGACGTGCTCCGGGCGATCCCGTCCAGTGCGCACGTGGTCGTGCTCGATGTGGAGGCGCCCGCCCGGACGTCCGAGGGCCTGGCGGCCTGGCTCGACTCCCTGGCGCTCGGCGGGCGGAGCCGCATCGCGCTGGTCATCGGCGGGGCGGCGGGGCTGCATCCGGACGTGCGCGCCCGCGCGGACGAGCGGCTGTCGCTCGGACCGCTGACGCTGCCGCACCAGCTCGCTCGTGTCGTGCTGCTCGAGCAGCTCTACCGTGCGTTCCGCATCAGCCGCGGCGAACCGTACCACAGGTGACGTGATGGGTCCCACGGTACACCTGCTGTTGACGAGGGCCTGGGCGCGAGAGTGCGGGTTCTCCGGTGAGGACGCTGAGGTCATCGCCCAGTCGAACCTGGCGTTCGACGCCCGGTTCCCGGCGCGTGGATCGCTCGCGAACCTCACCCGGCACTTCGCGCCGTGGGCGTGGCTGTGGTCGCGCACGTACTTCCGGCGCGCGGTGGGTACCCGCGACCTCGTGATGCTCGGGTATGCGCTCCACTGCGCACAAGATGCGGTCGCGCACGGCACGCTGGGAGAGAACCACCTGCTGGCCGATGTGGGCCTGCGCCGGGAGCCCGACTCCTGGGACATGGCGCCACCGGGCATCAAGTCGCGCATCGAGCGCGTTTCACGCGGGCGGCTGCTGCGGTACCGAAGACTCCGCGGTCACTCTACCTGAGCGATAGGCGCCGACTACACGACCTCGGTCACGACGACCTGCACGCCGTGCTCGGTGGCGAGCTCGTCAGCGAGCTGTTTCGCCTCGTCGAAGGCGCCAAACATCCCCGAGGGCTTGGTCGATTCGTCATCGAATCCCAGGGCGACCCACCAGAGTTGCCTGCCGCCAGCGTTGCCGATGCGGTCGCACCGGATGCGTTCGACCCGCTTACCGGAGGTCGAGACTTCGGAACTGTCGAGGAGTCCCATGTGTGTGCTCCTTTGCCGGGGGTGGAGACTCGTGGTGCTGTGCGTGCGATGGCGTGAGTATACGACCGCGCAACGCTCCGCGACAGGGGCGTGCGGGCTGTGCCGTCATTGCCGCGCCGTATCGGCGGGGGTATCCTGATTCCCCGATGCCCGCCGACCCAGGAGCCGTCACCGTGCGCGAGACACTCACCGCAGTGATCACCGAGACCATCCACGCGCTGATCGCGGGCGGTCAGCTGCCGCTCGCCGAGCCGCCGGCGGTGCACGTGGAGCGTCCGCGCGACCCTTCCCACGGCGACTGGTCCACGAATGCGGCCCTCGTCTCCGCAAAGGCTGCCGGTATGGTGCCGCGGGACATCGCCGAGCTCATCGCTGCCGGACTGCGCCAGCGTCTTGCCGGTGTCGCCGAGGCCGTCGAGATCGCCGGCCCCGGATTCATCAACGTGCGCCTCGCACGTGACGTGGTCACCGATGTCGTCACGCGCATCCGAGAAGACGGTGAGCGGTTCGGCGCAGGGGAGCCCACCGGCAGGCGCGTGCAGGTGGAGTTCGTCTCGGCTAACCCCGTCGGCCCGATGCATGTCGGACACGGGCGTTGGGCGGCGCTCGGGGACAGCATCGCCCGCATCCTTGAGCACGCTGGTGATCAGGTGCAGCGGGAGTTCTACGTCAACGATGCCGGCGTGCAGATGGACATCTTCGCGTCGAGCGTCTCGGCGCGGTATCTCGAGCTCTGCGGGCGGGACGTCGAGTTCCCCGAGGACGGTTACCGTGGTGCGTACATAGCCGACATCGCGCAGGAGATCCTCGATGCCGAGGGCGACCGCTGGGCCGACATGCCAGCCACCGAGCGCGAGGCGCACTTCAAGGAACAGGCCTATACGGCCGTGCTCGAGCATCTGAAGCGCGTGCTGCACGGGATGGGCGTGGACTTCGACGTGTGGTTCTCGGAGCGTACGCTCCACGAGCGCGGAAACGACGGCGCCACCGCGATCGAGCGGGGGCTGGGCCGACTGCGAGAGGCGGGCTACCTCTACGAACACGAGGGCGCGCTCTGGTTCCGCTCGACGGATTTCGGCGACGACAAGGACCGAGTGCTCAAGAAGGCCGACGGCAGCTACACCTACTTCGCGGCGGACATCGCATATCACGCCGACAAGTACGATCGCGGATTCGATCTCGTCATCGACATCTGGGGAGCCGACCATCACGGCTACGTGAAGCGGATGGAGGCGGCGGTGGCGGCACTCGGCCATCCCGGCAAGCTCGAGGTCATCATCGGACAACTCGTCAACCTCTTCAGCAACGGTGAGGTGGTGCGCATGAGCAAGCGCACGGGCGAGATGGTCACGTTCGAGGACCTGCTCGATGAAGTGGGGGCAGACGCGGCGCGCTACTTCTTCCTGCGCCGCTCCACCGACCAGCCGGTGGACTTCGACATAGCGCTTGCCAAGGAGCGCTCGGCCGACAACCCCGTCTACTACGTGCAGTACGCGCACGCGCGGATCTGCAGCATCCTGCGCAAGGCCGCAGGTGCCGATACGGCCGACGAGAGCGTGGACGTGGCGGCGATCTCCGCAAGCATCGCGGCCGACTCGAGCGCGCTCGCTCTGCTCGGCGCAGAGCCCGGGACGCCTGCGAGCGAAGCCGAACTCGGCCTGCTGCGCAAGCTTGCCGGGTTCCCGGAGGTGGTGGCCCTCGCTGCTCGTCAGCGCGCGCCGCACAAGCTCACGACGTACGCCGAGGAGCTCGCCTCGGCGTTCCACCAGTTCTACACGCACTGCCACGTGGTCGTGGAGGATCCCGCGCTCCGGAGCGCGCGCCTTGCGCTCGCCGACGCATCGCGTGTCGTGCTTGCACGCGCCCTCGGCCTGCTCGGTGTGGGCGCGCCACAGCGTATGTAGCACTGGGGTTTCGGCCTCGGCCTCACACGTGTGTTTCAGATGTCATACGTTCGTGCATACTTGATGTATGCAGCATTCGGCGGATGGAGCATGACATGGTGACACGGGTGACGGTCACGCTTCCGGACGATGTCTTGTCGGAGTTGGACGGAGTGGCACAGACCGAAGGAGTCACGCGCAGTGAGGTGGTCCGCGAGGCGGCGGTGACCTATCTGACCGGGCGCGGGGCATCGCTGGAGGCGCGCCTGCGGCAGGATTCGGTCACCGATGGAATCGCCTGGCTCACTGACGTCGCCGATAGGCACGCTGATGATGGCGAATCGAGCCTTACCGTTCTCCGCGATCTCAGGGGTGACCGCGGCGGAGTCAGGTCTCGCTCAGCGCACGAGGTGGAGGAGTGAACCGGGTCGTTCTGGATGCGTCCGTGGCGGTGAAGTGGTTCAGGTCCGAGCCGGGTTCGGGTGACGCGCGCGAGCTTCTGCGGCAGCACGGAGCGGGCGAGGTCACGATCACGGTGCCGTCGCTGTTCGTCTACGAGTTCGCGGGGGTGGCCACCAGGTTGCTCGATCCCGCGGAGCGAGATGAGCTGTGGCGTCGGTTCCTCAGCTGGAGGATCGTAGTACGCGAGGTAGGAGATGGGCTCATGAGCGATTCCATGCGCATCGCCGACCTGCTCGGCTGTTCTCTTTACGACGCCGTGGCGCCTGCGTTCGCGGAGTCGATCCATGCCCCGCTGGTTTCGGCCGACCGTCGTGCGCATGCTCACTGGCCGGGCGTGATCCTGCTGGGATGACCGTGGCGCTTCGCTCTCCGGCGCGGTGTCGTGTATCCTCACTGGCTACACGATGACACCGCGTTTCTTAGGGGAGGAACCATCATGGCAAGGCCTCAGACCCCTCGTCCGCCGGCACAGCCGGACCAGCGCACCGGACACGATCTGCTGCCCGTCTTGCCGATGACCGCCGAGGTCAAAGACGGCCATCTGTGGATCGGTGGCGTGGACACGGTGGAGCTTGCCCGCGAGGCCGGGACGGCGCTCTACGTGATGGATGAGGCGACCATCCGCCATCAGCTCGCGGAGTACGTGAAGTGGACGCGCTACCACTGGAAAGACGTCGACGTCGTCTACGCGGGCAAGGCGTTCCTCTCACTCGCGATGGTGAAGCTCGTCGATGAGGAGGACTGCTGTCTGCTCTGCGCCTCGGGCGGGGAGCTCGCCTACGCCGTGCGCGCGGGATTCCCGATGGAGCGCGTGCAGATGCACGGCAACAACAAGACGCCCGCCGAGCTCGCCGAGTGTCTGGATGCGGGCATTGGGCGCGTGGTGGTGGACAACTTCGAGGAGATGGAGCGCCTCTCGGCGCTTGCCTCCCAGCGCGGAGTCACCCAGAAGGTGCTCATCCGCGTCACGCCGGGTGTGGAGGCAGACACGCACGACTTCATAATGACCGGCGCCGAGGACTCGAAGTTCGGCTTCGGGCTCAACCAGGGTCTCGCGATGGAGGCGGTCAAGCGCGCGGTAGTGCTGCCGGGTCTGGAGTTCGACGGTCTGCATATGCACATCGGCAGCCAGATATTCGCGCTGCACAGCTACGCGAAGGCGATCGAGGTCATGGTCAGCTTCATGCGCGACATCGAGACTGAGACCGGGCATGCGGTGCGCATGCTCGACGTGGGTGGTGGCCTCGGCGTGGCCTACGGCGCGCCCGACGAGCCATCCACCGTCAAGGACTTCGGCAAGGTCGTCGTGGACGGCATCAAGGAGGAGTGCGAGCGGCATGGTATCGCCGTCCCACGCATGGCCGTTGAGCCCGGACGATCGATCGTGGCTCGCGCCGGTGTGACGCTCTACACCGTCGGCTCGGTGAAGGAGATCCCCGGGATCCGCACGTACGTGGCGGTCGACGGCGGCATGTCCGATAACATCCGCACGTCGCTGTACGACGCGCACTACGAGGCGCTCATCGCGAACAAGGCGGCCGATCCCCGCGATATGGTGGGGACGATCGCGGGCAAGCACTGCGAGAGCGGTGACATCGTGGTGCGCGATGCGCCGCTGCAGTGCCCGGAGCCGGGCGACGTTGTGTGCGTGGCGGCCACCGGAGCGTACTGCCAGTCGATGAGCAGCAACTACAACAAGCAGGTCCGCCCGGGAGTCGTGTTCGTGCGTGACGGGCAGTGGCGTTGGGCGGTGCGCCGGGAGACGTACGACGACCTCATGCGTGCTGACCTGGGGTGACAGTGGTGCTCGCAGGCACCGGGTTTGCTTCTGGATGCCCATGAGACGCGCGGTCAAGTACATCTGCCTGGCCACCGGATCCGTGGCCCTCGTGATGGGTGTCGTCGGCATGTTCCTGCCGATGTGGCCCACCACGCCGTTCCTCCTGCTCGCGGCCGCCTGCTTCGTCCGGAGCTCGAACCGCCTGTACACGTGGCTCATAGAGCACGAGCATTTGGGGCGCTACGTCCGCGATTACATGTCGGGCAAGGGCATCCCGCTCAAGGCGAAACGCATCGCCCTCGGCACGATGTGGGTGACGTCCCAGGCGTCGTGGATGGTCATCATGTCGCACGTGGGCGTGAAGACGTGGACGATCGCCTACGCGGCGCTGCTCGCCGTCGTGGCGGTCGCCGTCCACTACTACATCGGCTACAGGATCCCCACAAGAGAGCCCGACTGCGTCTCCCGGTGAGTGTCAGACATGGCCCATCATGTCGGAGACGGGCCCGGGAGGCGCCGCCTCCGCTACAATGGCCGCATACACGATCGATGCGGAGGGCTCATGCGCACCATCAATGTCGGCCTGATCGGCCTGGGGACCGTCGGCAGCGGCGTCGTGGAGATCCTCGCGCGCCACGGGGAGCAGTTCCGGACGCGCGCCGGGGTCGACGTCGCCCTCGTGAAGTGCGCCGACCGCTCGACGGAGCGCGCCGACGCCCTGGGTATCGAGCCCGCACGGTTCACCACCGAGATCGCGGAGGTCATCGACGATCCCGCGATCGATATCGTGGTCGAGCTCATCGGTGGGACCGGCGTCGCGCGAGAGGTCGTGCTCGGCGCGCTCAGGGCGGGCAAGACCGTCGTGACCGCCAACAAGGCGCTCATGGCCACCCACGGCCGCGAGGTCATGGACGAGGCCGCCGCCCACGGCGCGGACATCCTCTTCGAGGCGAGTGTCGGCGGCGGTATCCCGATCATCAACCCGCTCAAGCACAGCCTGGTGAGCAACGAGATCCAGGCGGTCTATGGCATCGTCAACGGCACCACCAATTTCATGCTCACACGCATGGCGGAAGACGGGCTCGACTACGAGACCGCCCTTGCCGAGGCGCAGGAGCGCGGATTCGCGGAGGCCGATCCTACGGCCGACGTCGACGGGCTGGACGCCGCCGCCAAGATCGCGATCCTCGCATCGATCGCGTTCAACTCCCGCGTGACGTTCGCCGACGTGCCGGCCGAGGGTATCCGCGATATCACGCCGGGCGACATCGCGTACGCTCGCGAGACCGGGTACGAGATCAAGCTCGTCGCCATCGGTAAACGCACTCCACAGGGCATCGATGTCCGCGTGCAGCCGACGATGATCCGCGCGGGCCACCCGCTTGCGAAGGTAAACGGCGTCTACAACGCCATCTATGTGGTGGGTGATGCGGTGGGCGAGACGATGTTCTTCGGCGAGGGCGCCGGCTCGCTTCCGGCGGCCTCCGCGGTGGTGGGCGACATCATCGAGGCGGCGCGCCACATCGAGCGGGACTGCCGCGGACTCGTGGGTTGCACCTGCAGCGAGAGTCTCCCGCTCACCGATATCGCCGACCTCGAGACCTCCTATTACGTGCGACTGGATGCGGCCGACGAACCGGGCGTGCTCGCCGCGATCGCCGGGATCTTCGCCGACAACGGTGTCTCGCTCGCCTCGGTCATCCAACGTCAGGCGAGCGAAGCCGGAGCCGAGATCGTCTGGATCACCCACCGTGCCGCCGAGCGCGACATGCGCGCGGCGCTCGAACGCATCGGCGGACTCGAGACCGTACGCGGCATCGGCGCGCTCCTGCGGGTGGAGGAGCTGTAGCGTGTGAGCGCCCGGGTCATCGTCCCCGCATCGTCGGCCAACCTCGGTCCGGGCTACGACTCCTTTGGGCTCGCGCTCGGTATCCACAACGAGTGCGAGGGTGAGCTCGCGAGAGAGTGGCGGATCGAGGTGGGCGGTGAGGGTGCCGGACGCCTCAGCACCGGTGCGGACAACGCGGTGCTGCGCGCGATGGCGCGGCTCTTCGAGGCGGCCGGGAAGCCCGGGCTCCGGGCGGAGGTCATCTGTCACAACGGCATCCCTGTCGGCCGTGGCCTGGGATCGTCCTCGGCGGCGGTCGTCGGGGGACTCGTGCTGGCCGATGCGTTGCTCGGTTCGCGTTTCGACCGGCAGCGACTGCTCGAGCTCGCTACGTCGATCGAGGGGCATCCCGATAACGCTGGCGCCGCGCTCTGCGGCGGGTTCGTCATCGCCGCTCGTGATGCGACCGGCGTGCGGTGTACGCACATCGAGCCTGCCGGAGGACTAGCGGCCGTGGTGGTGGTGGGGGAGAGCGAGCTTCCGACGGGAGAGGCGCGCCGGACGCTCCCGACGGCCGTTCCGCACCATGATGCCGCAGCCAACGCCGCCGCCGCCGCGCTTCTCGCCCACGGCATAACGGTCGGATCGGCGGCAGCCATCGCCGCGGGCATGCGCGACTCGATCCACGAGCGCTACCGCGCGCATCTCGTGCCGGACATGGGGCAGGTCAGTGAGCTGCTCGGGTCCATCGGCGCGGGCCCGGCGGTGCTCTCGGGCGCTGGACCGAGCATGCTTGCGCTCGTCTCGGCCGGGAGCGATGAGCTTGCGCTCGAGCGGGCGCGGCGCTGTGCCGAGGTCGCGCGGACCGCG
>JAFGUS010000051.1 GCA_016938395.1 Coriobacteriia bacterium
ACCGAGGAGACGGTGGTCAAACTCGGCCAGCTGATGGCCGACGCGCCCGAGGGCATGCGACGGTGGCTCGAGCCCGAGTACGATGGCGAGCGGCTCGTGGCGTTCCGGAACCGTCACCTCGTGGTGCTCGCGCGCAAACCGGAGTAGGCGCGCGGCTACGGCGCGCTTCGGCACGCGCATCGCTTCATGGCCTCCAGCGGGCAAGCGCGCGGCAGTGCGCGCGTGACGCAGGCCCCGCTCGGGAACCATCATCGGAGCGGACGAAAGGGGCGCTCTCATGCAAACGCGAGTCCTGACTATCGCACTCGGTATCGTCCTGCTCGTATCGGCCGGCTGCAGCGGCACCACCGGAGGTGGCGGACCGCAGACGCCGGAACCCGAAGACGTGATCCAGCTCGATGGCGTGGAGGTGCGCGAGTACGAGGGCGAGCGGCTCGACTCGGTCACCGACTTCCGCGAGAACTCGATCGCCGGCGTGCAGCAGGTTGACGTGGACGCATACCGCCTCACTGTGGGCGGCCTCGTGGACACGCCCGTTGAGTACACCTACTCGGAGGTGGCGAGCGGCTTCCCCTCCTACGAGAAGGTCGTGCAGCTCGACTGCGTGGAGGGGTGGAGCGCCAAGGTGCTGTGGCGCGGGGTACTCGTGCGCGACATCATCGAAGCATCGGGTGTGGCCGAGAGTGCTAAGAGCGTGATCTTCACCGCCGCCGACGGCTACACTACGTCCTTCCCGGTGGAGTACTTCTACGATCGCGACATCCTGCTCGCGTACTCGATGAACGGCGTGACGCTCCCGGCCGAGCGCGGGTTCCCGTTCGCGGTCGTGGCCGAGGAGAAGTGGGGCTACAAGTGGTGCAAGTGGGTGACGGCGATCGATCTGTCCGAGGACCCCGACCCCGGCGGCTACTGGGAGGACCGCGGGTATTCGAACAAGGGCGACCTCGGAGAATCGTTCTTCGGGCAGTAAGGCGTGCGGCGCAAGCCGCACCACGATCCGGTTGGGCCACGGCAGGGGAGGGGCGATGCTCAAGGAGTTCAAAGAGTTCGCGATCAAGGGCAACATGATCGACCTGGCGATCGGCGTCATCATCGGCGGCGCGTTCGGCGGGGTGGTGACATCGCTCGTCAACGACGTGATCATGCCGCCCATCGGCGCGCTGCTCGGTGGGGCCGACTTTGCCAACCTGTTCTGGGTGGTCAGGGAAGGCACGACCGCAGGGCCGTACGCATCGGTCGCGGCCGCTGCCGAGGCCGGAGCGGCCACGCTCAACTACGGCATGTTCATCAACACGGTCATCAACTTCCTGATCGTGGCGTGGGCGGTCTTCCTCGTGGTCAAGGCCATCAACAGGATGCGCAGGGCCGAGGAAGAGGCCGAGCCCGACACCAAGGCGTGCCCGTTCTGCGCGACCGAGATCCCGCTCGTGGCCACACGCTGCCCTGCGTGCACGAGCGAGCTCGCGGCGTAGGCGGCTTTCTGCCAGACAACACACCGGGCCCGGGCCTCTCGTAGGGGCGGGCCCTCGCTTCTATCTCAGGTGATCAGGATCGCTCGCTCGCCAAGGCCGGCGCGCAGGGCGAGCTCATGCAGGCGCTTGTCGGCGGTGGCGAGCGGGCAGTCGTTGGCGATGGCTGCGGCGAGGTAGTAGCAGTCGTAGATGGGGTGGTCGTGCTTCAAGGCGAGGTCGAACGCCAACGGCGTGAGTGGCTCAAGCGGGAGCGTGAGAACCGGCATTGCGAGCAGTGTGCCGAGCGCATCCAGGGCATCGGCATCCGAGATCGATCGGCGGTGTCTGGCCTTCCACACGGCGTTCGCTCCCTCGGAGACCATGATCTCCGGTGCGAGCAACAGCGGAACTGCCGCTACGAGGTTGGCCGCATGGTCAGATCCCTGCTCCGGCAGCACGCATTTTGCGGTCACGGACGCGTCGATGACGTGTGCGTTCATCGACTGTCTCGATCCTCGCGGATCATCTCGGTACTGTCGCCCGTATAGCCCGCCCGCTTGAGGCGCTCCCGCGTCCGTGCAGCCCGCTCCAGCCACTCGGCCACCGTGAGCTGCGTGCCGACTTCGAGCACAGCAAGCGCCTCTTTCTGCATGGAGCGCCCGTTGCGCTCGGCCTGCGCCTTGAGGCGCTGCATCAGCGTGTCCGGGACATTGCGCACCAGGAGGTCGGCCATCGTCTCACGGCTCCTTGCTCGGACGAGTGATTGCATAATGATAGCACCTCCCGGATTCGAGTGGCGGCATGCCGCACGGGACGATCGTACCGTGGAGGTCGTAACCAGATGTGACGCGGATGTGAGCCGCAACGCGCCGCCGCTGCGCGCGGCGCGGCTCGGGTCAGCCCTCGAGCACGCCCCGCACCACCGCGTTGAAGTCGGCCGCCGGTGCGCCCTCGCGCTCGGTACGCCAGGCGTCGATCACGGCGCGGCCGACCGGCTCGTAGAACTCGCCGAGGTAGCGAGCGTAGCCCGCTTTGTCGTAGCGCACCGTGCCGTCAAAGCACACGTAGTTGCCAGACAGCTGGCAGCCGAGATGGCCGATGCGCTCGTCCCAATCCTCACCCGCAAGCGCAGAGACGTCTTCGCCGCCCAGCGCGCGGACGGGCTGCAGCAGTTCGATGCCTGCGTAGCCGAGTACGCGGATCGCGGCATCGATGCTTGTGGGAGTCTGCGACAGCTTCACTCGACCGTCGTGGGTGTCGCGCTCGCCGGCGATCACCGGTGCGTTGTCGTGCGACCAGGCGAGCGGAGCCCGCAACAGGTGCAGGTAGAGGTGGCAGGCCAAGCACGGCGAGTACACACCGAAGCGGCGTTGGACCTCGGCGGCCGGCCGCGCGTTCATCGCCGACCAGAGCGCAGGGTCGGAGAGCGCCACTGGCTCGTGCACGCGGGCCACGCCAACCAGGAGATGTTCGAGCGCCGCAACAGCCCGCTTGGGCGCCTCGCGGTCGCCGGTCTCGGTACCGGTGAAGGCGATCGTAGGGAGCAGCTCGCGGAAGCCGCGCTCGCGCACGGCGGCAACCGCGGCCGCGACGCTGTCGCGCCCGGCGATCTCCACTATGGCGAACGATGTGGTCATACCCAGAGTCTACCCGAGGGGGCCTAGGTCTCGTCGGAGATGCGTATGCGCAGGGCGCGCCCCGAACGGGTACTTTGCCTCACGCGAGCAGTCGCACCCGGCACTCGGTAACGCGCGCCTGTGCCCGGTCGGCGGTGACGAGCTCGGCATCGAGCAGGGTGGCGAGCGCGGGGAAGAGCGCGTCGTTGATGGTGAGGTTGTGCGTGCGAGCGAGTGTCACTGCGGGTTCGGTGAGGTGGCGGGTGAGGGGTACGGTGACGAGGTCGACGTCGCCGAGTGCGGCCGCCGCCGCCTGCACCTGATCGAGGCCGAGGCGCGCGTACTGCAGCCCGTTGAGTACCTCGGCCGCGAAGTGCCCGGGGACAGCGATGGTCACCTCCGCTGTCTGGTGCTGCTCGAGTAGCGCCCACGCTGCGTCGAGGCCCGACTCGCCCTCGCACTTGTACCACTTCACGGCAACGGAGCTGTCGACCACCACGATGCGCTGCTCCGCGCTGTGGCCATAGTCTTTCATCGCTCGTCGTCCTCCCTGAGCCAACGGGGAGGGGCATCCCGGATCGCGCGGATGATCGTCGCGGCATCTGGGGCGTCGGGCGGCATCTCCTTGGCGATCGCTTGCATCTGCCGCATCGCTTCACCGATCCGCTTCGCCCGAGCGTCCTGCTCTCGCTCCGCGTCGAGGTCAGAGCCGTAGTGGGCGATCGCCTCTTGGACGAAGGCCGAGCGGGAGATGCCGGCCTCGGCAGCGCGACGGTCGACGTCTTCCAGCATGCCGTCGGGGATCGAGATGGTGGGCTTGGCCATGATCGCGCTCCTCGGTGGTACTGTAGGTACCACCGAGAGTAGTACCAGGGTCTGACACGGTCAAGGGCTGAACCGACCGTATCTGGGGCGCCCCCTACTGCCGCATACCCTCGAGATTCCAGGTGGCGGTGTAGAGATGACCGTCGTCGGTGTCGATTGTGCCCGTCATGGTGCCGGCGAACGAATCGAGCTCGGTGCTCGTGGGCTTGGCATGCACCTCGATCGTGCTCGTGACGGTGTAGCC
>JAFGUS010000052.1 GCA_016938395.1 Coriobacteriia bacterium
ACGCTCGGGCCGTCGGCCGCACCCTTCAGCAGGGCGTGGACCGAGCCCATCACGTCGGTGGCCACCTCGTCCGCGATCGGGGTGAGGTAGTCGCGGAGCACGGTTGCGGCAGGCTGCTCGTAGCCCGAGGGCGATGGGGCTTCGATGAGGGTCTTGAAGAACTCGAAGGACTCGGGACGCATGAAACGGCCTCCTCGGTGAATAGCGGACACAGACGTTTAGTGTAACGCCGGCGATGGTCAGGTGCCAGGAGTGGTGCGGCCTATGCGAGCTCGAAGTCGAGCCGGCGCTCGGCAACGTTGGCGTCGAGGATGCGCACGCGCACCTGCTGGCCGAGCCGGTACGTAGCCCCCTTGTTCTCGCCCCAGAGCATGAAGCGCTCCGCATCGAGGCGGTAGTAGTCATCCGCCATGGTCTCGACGTGCACAAGCCCCTCGGCGGTGTTCTCCAGCTGAACAAAGAGGCCGAAGCCCATCACGCCGGTGATGATGCCGTCGAAGACCTCGCCGAGGTGGTTGGCCATCAGCGCAACGAGCTTCACCTTCTGCGACTCGTCCTCGGCAGCCTCGGCCTCGCGCTCCATCGTGCTTGAGTGGTCGGCGAGCCACTCGAGCTCGGGCACCATGGCGGCTGTGGGCGGCTTGTCGAGCGAGCGTGTCAGCTGCGCCTTGAGCAGCCGATGGGCGATGAGATCGGGGTAACGGCGGATGGGGCTCGTGAAGTGCGTGTACGCCTCGCTCGCCAGGCCGAAGTGCGAGCCGAGGTAGTCCACATACCGCGCACGCTCGAGCGCGCGCAGCAGCAGCGAGTTGATGAGGCGCTCCTCGGGCCGGCCGTGTGCGAAGGCGACGATCTTCTGGAACGTGCGCGGGCCGGCGCCGTGCATGTCCTGGACGGGGTAGCCGAACTCCTTCAAGACGACGGCGACCTGCGCGAGCGCGTCGGCGTCCGGGTCCTCGTGGATGCGGTAGACCATCGGCGCTTTGGCCGCGGTCATGTGCCGCGCCACGACCTCGTTGGCGAGGATCATCGCCTCTTCGATCATGTTGGTGGCCTCGGTGCGCGAGCGCAGGACCACGCCCGTGGGCTCGCCCCGGTCATCCAGCGTGACGCGGGCCTCCACCGTGTCGAAGTCCAGGCCGCCGCGCACGATGCGCCGCTCGTGGATGGCGTTCGCGACGGCACGGAAGTCGAGGAGCGAGCGCTCGATGGTCTCGTCAGGGAAGCCGCCGTTATCGAGCCACTCCTGCACCTCGTCGTAGTTGCAGCGGCGGTCGCTCTTCATCACCGACGGGTAGCACTCGTAGCGCTCCACGAGGCCGGTCTTGTCGAGCAGCATCTCCACGGTGAACGTGAGGCGGTCCTCGCCCGGATTGAGCGAGCAGATGACGTTACTCAGGTGCTCGGGGAGCATGGGTAGCACGCGATCCACGAGATAGACGCTCGTGGCGCGGTGGCGCGCCTCCACGTCGATAGCCGAGTCCCAGGGCACGTAGTGACTCACATCCGCTATGTGCACCCACAGGCGGAAGCCCTTGCCCTCGCGCGTGATCGAGATGGCGTCGTCGAAGTCGCGCGCGTCGGCCGGGTCGATGGTGAACGTGTAGAGCTCGCGCACGTCGCGCCTACCGCGCTCGAGCTCGCCCTCGATGTCCTGGCCGAGCGCTTCGGCGGCCTCGGTCACCTCGAGCGGGAACTCGGTCTCCAGCCCGTGCTCGCGGATGACGATCTCCACATCCACGCCGGGCGCGTCCTCGGGCCCGAGCACCTC
The DNA here is from genome assembly GCA_016938395.1 of Coriobacteriia bacterium. The sequence goes on from JAFGUS010000052.1 coordinate 1,772, forward strand.
GGTGATGACGCCCTGCATGGCGTCGCGCCGGTTCGCGTACCGCGTGATACGCGCCACAACGATATCGCCGGGTTTCGCGTCGGCCGATGCCGAGGCGAGGTCCACGAACAGATCGCCCTTCACGCGCGCGTCGGTAGGTACCACGATGCCGAGCTTCCCGTGACGCTCGAAGCGACCGACCACCTCGGTGAGCGACCGCTCGATCACTTGCACCACCTCGCCGGCACGGCCGAGGTGGGTTTTCCGCGGCTCCACACGAACGGCCACGGTGTCCCCGTGCATCGCGCCGCCCGTATCGCGCTTGCCAACATAGATGTCGCCCAGCGGCGAGGACACGAACCCGAAGCCGCGCCGGTTCATCGAGAGGCGGCCCACCACGAGGTTCCGCTCACGAAGCGCGAGGTACTTCCCGCCCCCGAGCGGTGCGACCGCGCCTGAGCGCTCGAGCTGGCCGAGCACCGTCTCGACGCGCGAGACCTCGAGCCCGGCACCCCCTTCGGCCTCGATGCGACCGGAGATCTCCTCGGCCGAAAGCGGCCCGTGCGCGTTGCGCAGTGTCTTCAGGACGAGCTTCTCGGGTCGCATGCGTCTCCGTTCCTGCGGTCCCTGCGACCGCTCGGCGGACAGGTCCCGGCGGCCGTTGCGCCTGGGGTAGAATCAACGTATGGTGCAACCTTACACCGCTACGCCCACAACGCAGGAGTCGTGATGCATGTGGCCCGCACACTCCCCCCGCTGCTCGTCGGAGACGGCACCCTCACCAACCCGCGCGACATGGTGCGCGCGCTTGAGACGGTGGAGACGTTCACCTACCGCTACCTCGTGGACGGCGATCTGATCACCGAGGGCAAGGCGACGCTCGTGCGCATCATGGCCGATGAGGAGTCAGCGAGTGTTCTCGTCAATGGCTGCCTGTTCCTGAACGTGGCGAGCTTCCAGTACCTGAACTTCCATACGGATGACGAGGGCCAGGCGCGCCTCGAGCTGTTCGTCGAGGGAGCCGAGCTCGAGATCACGCCGCTCGACGAGCCCGAGCTGCGCTCCGGCCAGCGTCAGGTGATCCGCTTCATGGAGGAGAGCGTCTTTGACGCCAGCTCCATCGTCTCGCTCGACGACGAGGACGAGGACGAGTAGAGCCTCAGCGGAAGAGACACCCCGCCGCCGCGCGCCGCATCCGATCTGACGAGCAGCCGTTTCGAGATTGCGGGCGGAGCCGTCTACAACTCGCCCTTGAGCACCTCGATCGCCTTCTGCAGCTGGGTATCGGTAGCCTTGTCCATCTGCAGCTCGGGCTCCATCTCCACGATCACGTCGGGTGTCAGGCCCACCTGGTCGATGACCTGGCCCTTGGGCGTGAGGTAGTGCGCGATCGTGAGCTTGATCGCCCCTCCGAAGGAGAGCTCGTCGATCTGCTGCACGCTCCCCTTGCCGAAGCTCTGCTCGCCCACGAGGGTGGCACGCGCGTAGTCCTGCAGCGCCCCGCCGACGATCTCGCTTGCGGAAGCCGAGTTGCCGTTGATGAGCACCACGAGCGGCGCATCGGTGATCACGTTGCCGTCCGCCCGGTGCTCCTCGAGCGTGCCGTTGCGATCCTCAACGCGCACGATGACGCCGTCGGCGATGAACAGCGAACTCACGTCGACCGAGGCCGAGAGCAGCCCACCCGGGTTGTCGCGTAGGTCGAGGATGAAGCCTTCGGCACCCTCGGAGGCGAGCTTCTCGATCTCGTCGCGGAGATCGCCGGCTGCCAACTGATTGAACGTGTAGAGCCGGATGTAGCCGACGTTGCCCTCGAGCATCTCGCTCTCGGTGTTGGGCACGTCGATGCGGGCGCGCGTGATGACGAAGTCGCGGACTTCGGTGTCCTCGCCGCGGCGGATGCCGAGGGTCACCTGCGTACCCTCCTCGCCCCGGATGCGCAGCACCGCCTCATCCACGTCCCACTTGGGGCGGCTCTCGCCGTCGATGGTGACGATCACATCGTCGGCCTCGAGCCCGGCCGCCTCGGCGGGCGTTCCGGCGATGACCGACATGATGACAAGGTCGTCCTCGCGGTTGGCGATCGTCACACCGATGCCGTAGAAGGCGCCGGAGCTCTGCTCGCTGAAGTACCGGTAGTGCTCGGGGTCGAAGTAGACCGCATGCGGGTCACCGAGCCCCTCGAGCATGCCCCGGATGGCGCCGGCGGTGATCGATGTCTCGCTCGCGGGCTCGAGTGCCTGGCGGTCGATGATGTCGGCCACCTCGGACACGGCGTCTTCCAGATCGACCGAACCAGCCGACGGGATGGGGTTGGCGCGCGTCGCACGGTCGAAGAAGACCCCGCCAGCGAACGCGGCAACCACGAGTATGAGCACGGCGGTTACGCCGGCAACAACCTTCAGCAGTGTGTTCATGCCACCCTAGACCTTGAGATAGCGCCTCAGCGCGAGTCCGGAACCCAGGAGGCCGATGATGATGCCGCCCACGATCAGGATGAGCGAAACCTGTGCCGCCGCAGCGCCCTCGAGCGAGAGCGGCAGGAACGGCAGTGACGTCTTGGCCTCGGGCAGCACGTAGAGCCACACGATGCTCAGCGTGCCGATGGCCAGCCCGGCGCCGATGAGGCTCTGGATGATGCCCTCCATGAGGAACGGCGTGCGGATGAACCAGTTGGACGCGCCGACGAGCCGCATGATGGCGATCTCCTTGCGGCGTGCATAGATGGCGAGCCTGATCGCGTTGTTGATGAAGATCAGGCTGATGACGCCGAGCATCGCGATGAACGCCACGCTGAGCGTGCGCAGGATGCGCGTGAACGTGAAGAGCTGGTTGACGATCTGCTGCCCGTACTTGAGCGACTTCTCGGGCTCGTCGGGCCGGTCGGCCACCTTGGGGAACGTGGGGTTGGTCTTGATGGCCTCGACCACGAGCATGACGTCACGCGGGTCGTTGAGGTCGACATCGAGCGACGCGGGCAGCGGGTTACCCTCGAGCTGCTCCACGATCTCGGGGCTGTCCTGGACGATGGTGTTCTTGAAGTCCTCGAGCGCCTGCTCCTTCGAGGTGTAGGACACCGCCTTCACGCGCGCATCGGAGACGAGCGTCTGCTGAAGCGCGTCCACGTCCTCGGGTGCGGCGCCGTCTTTCAGGAAGATGCGGATCGAGACCTTCTCCTCCACCGACTCGACGACCTGCGTCAGCAGGAAGCCCGAGCCCACCGAGACGCCCACGAGAAGCAGCGACAGGTAGATGGTGATGATGGCACCGAGGCTCATCACCCAGTTGCGCTTGAAGCTGACGAACGACTCCTTGATGAAGTAGCCGACGTTAATCGCCATAGCCGTACACCCCCCGGTCCTGGTCGCGAACGACCTTCCCGCCTTCCAGGGCGATGACGCGCTTGCGCATCTCGTCGACCATCTCGCGGTCGTGGGTGGCGACGAGCACGGTGGTGCCGGTCTTGTTGATGCGGTTCAGCAGGCTCATGATGCCGAGCGAGGTCGCCGGATCGAGGTTGCCGGTGGGCTCGTCGGCCAGCAGCAGCGGCGGGCGGTTGACGAACGCTCGCGCGATCGAGACGCGCTGCTGCTCGCCACCCGAGAGCTCGTCGGGGTAGCTCTCCATCTTGTCCTCGAGACCGACAAGCCTCAGCACCTCGGGCACCTGTGTGCGCACGACGTGCTTGCTCCGGCCGATGACCTCGAGAGTGAACGCCACGTTCTCGTACGTGGTCTTGTTCGGCAGCAGCTTGAAGTCCTGGAACACGCACCCGATGTTGCGGCGCAGGTACGGGACCTTCCAGCTCTTCATCTTGGTCAGGTCCTGTCCGGCCACGACGATCTGGCCGCGCGTGGGCAGCAGCTCGCGGAGCAGCAGACGAATGAACGTCGACTTGCCCGAGCCCGAGTGGCCCACCAGGAACACGAACTCGCCCTGCTCGATCTCAACGGTGCACGAATCCAAAGCGGGCGGTTTGTTCGGAACGTAGATCTTACTGACGTTCCGCATCGATATCATAGGGGTGCTCCATCCATGCGACGATTCCCGCGATAGTCTAGCAGAATGCGCGCCGCAAACGCCTCGGCGACACCGGTCCGTTATGCGCTACACGAATTCTCCACAGGTGCCCGGTTCGCCACAGAGCGCTGTTCGCCTGCCGCGCGGGCGACCATACCCGCCCTACCGCCGCCTCTGAAGCACCTCACGTGCCGCCTCAGCGATGTGCGCGGCCGTGAGTCCGAAGTGCTCCATAAGCTCCGCCGGCTCGCCCGAGGTGCCGAAGACGTCGCGCACGCCCACGCGCGCAAGCGGCACCGGCGCGTGCTCGCCGAGTGCCTCGGCCACCGCCGAGCCCAGCCCACCGATGATCGAGTGCTCCTCGCAGGTCACTACCGCACCGGTCTTGGCCGCCGAGGCTGCGATGGTCTCCACGTCGAGCGGCTTGATGGTGGCGACGTCGAGCACCTCGGCCTGGATGCCATCGGCTGCGAGCAGGTCCGCCGCGCCGAGTGCCTGCTCGACCATCACACCGCAGGCGGCGAGCGTGACGTGCGTTCCCTCGCGCAGCACACGGGCCTTGCCCAACTCGAAGCGGTAGCCCTCCTCATACAGGAGCGGCGCGGCGACCCGGCCGAGCCGGACGTAGAACGGGCCCGGCATGGTGGCGGCCACGCGGAGCGCTGCCTTGGCCGCGGTGAAGTCGGCCGGTACGAGCACCCGCATGCCGGGAAGCACGCGCATGAGTGCGATGTCCTCCACCATCTGGTGACTGCCACCATCGGGGCCCACGGTGATGCCGGCATGCGTGGGCGCAAGCTTCACGTTGAGGTTGGAGTAGCAGACGGTGTTGCGCACCTGATCGTACGCACGGCCGGTGGCGAAGACCGCGAACGATCCGGTGAACGCCACCTTGCCCGCCACCGCGAGGCCCGCGGCTGTACCGATCATGTTCTGTTCGGCGATGCCCACGTTGAAGAAGCGGTCGGGGTAGACCGCGGCGAACTTGGCCGTGGTGGTCGAGCCGGAGAGGTCCGCATCGACGGCCACGACATCCACGCCCTCGGCGGCGAGTTCGATGAGTGCCTCGCCGAACGCTTCGCGGGTTGCTCGCTTGGTGCTCATCGGGCACTCCCCTCAGTCGTCGAGTCGGCGCCTGAAGTCGCGGCGGTCGCGGCGTCGCGGATGGTGGCCAACTCGGCAAGCGCGACCGCGGTCTGCTCGGCGTTCGGCGTCTTGCCGTGCCAGCCGGCGTCGCCCTCCATGAACGAAACGCCCTTGCCCTTCACGGTGTACGCGATGACGGCCACCGGCACCGAGGAATCAGCCGGCGGCTCGGCGAGCGCGTCGAGCAGTCCCTCCACGTCGTGACCACCGGTCTCGCGCACTTCCCAGCCGAATGCGGCGAACTTCTCGGCCACCGCTCCGAGGCACATCACGTCGGAACACGCGCCGTCTATCTGCAGTCCGTTGTGGTCGACGATGGCCACAACGTTGCCGAGCTTGTGGTGCGGCGCGAACATCGCAGCCTCCCACACCTCGCCCTCCTGAAGCTCGCCGTCGCCGAGCAGGCAGAAGACCCGTGCGGGATTGCCGTCGAGGCGCAGACCGAGCGCGATGCCGTTGGCCACCGCCAGACCCTGGCCGAGCGAGCCGGTGGAGACCTCAACGCCCGGCACCTTGTTGGAGTCCGGATGCCCCTGCAGGATGCTGCCGAGCTTGCGCAGCGTCTTCAGGTGGTCGCGTCCGAGGTAGCCGGCCTCGATGAGCGCGGTGTAGAGCACGGGCGCAGCATGACCCTTCGAGAGCACGAAGCGGTCGCGCTCCGGCCAGTCGGGCCGCTCGGGATCGTGACGCATGATGTCGAAGTAGAGCGTCGCCACGATGTCGGTCGCCGAAAGCGACCCACCGGGGTGGCCGCTTCCGGCCTCGGCGATCATGTCGATGATGTCGTAGCGCATCCGCGCCGCGCGCGCCTCGATGGCCGCCACCCGTGCCTCGTGCGTCATGATTGGTCTCCGTTCTCTTTGAAGCCTTCGCCAAGCACCTCGCGGACGTCCGCGATGATGAGGAACGCATTGGGGTCGACCGCGAGCACGAGTGCCTTGAGCGCATCGATCTCCCGCCGCGAAACAACCGTGAACACCATCTCACGTGGTTCAGCCGAGTACAGTCCGCGCGCAACAAGGCCCGTGGCCCCCCGCCCGAGTTGGTGGAGCACCGCGTCGGCAACGCGGCCGGGCTCGTCGCAGATGATGAAGGCGGCCTTCTCCACCGAGAGGCCCTCCTGGACCACGTCGATCACGCTGCCCATGACGAACACCGCCACCGCGCCGTAGAGCGCGAGGTCGGGTCCGAGAACGATGGCAGCTACCACCGTGACGACGCCGTCGGCGGCCAGCATGAGCTGGCCGATGCCGAGATTGACCTTGTCCACGAGCAGCTGCGCCACGATGTCGGTGCCGCCGGTATTGCCGCGCGCTTTGAACACGAGCCCCATGCCGATACCGGTCACAGCACCGCCGTAGAGCACCGCGAGCAGGCGGTCACCGGCTGCCAGATGCGGCGTGAAGGGCGCGAGCACGTCGACCATCACCGACATGGCCACCATGCCGTACACGGTCTTGGCGCCGTAACGCCATCCCTTGCGGCTCACGCCGATGGCGAGCAAGACGCTGTTCATCAACAGCATCTGCATACCGACCGGCACGTTCACGCCGAAGCGGTCCTGGAAGAGGTAGTAGAAGACGGTGGCGAGGCCGGAGACGCCGCCGGCGGCCAGACGGTTGGGGATGAGGAACGCGTTGAGGCCCCAGGCGGTGATCGCGATGCCGATGGTCATGAGCGCGTAGTCGCGGACGCGCCGGCTCTTGAGCACGGTGGACGGATTGGCACGCGAGAGTACGCGCTTCATCGGTCTCCCCCTTCCGCACACCACCGGTCCGGAGCGCGCCGCCCGACGAATGCGCTCGGCAGCGCCATCCCCGCCGACACTACTCGTCCCCTGCGCCGACCGCCAGGGCTTGCTCCCCCGACACGCGCCAGCGGTGGTAGCCCACCACGAACTCGTCGATATCGCCGTCGAGCACGCCGTTCACGTCGCCGGTCTCGATGCCCGTGCGCACGTCTTTGACGAGCTGGTACGGGTACAGCACGTAGTTGCGGATCTGGCTGCCGAAGGAGATCTGCTGCTTCTCGCCCTTGAGCACGTCGAGCTCGGCAAGCCGCTTCTCCTCCTCCAGCTCGTAGAGTCGCGAGCGCAGGATCAGCATCGCGGTCTCCTTGTTCTTGAGCTGGCTCTTCTCGTTCTGGCAGGTGACCACCAGGCCGCTGGGAATGTGCGTGATGCGCACTGCCGAGTCGGTTGTGTTCACGCTCTGACCGCCGGGGCCGCTCGAGCGGTAAACGTCCACCCGGATGTCCTCGTCGCGGATCTCCACCTCAACGTCATCAGGCAACACGGGAAGGATCTCCACCTTGGCGAACGTGGTCTGACGACGCTTCTTCTCGTCGGTAGGACTGATGCGCACGAGGCGATGCACACCGTGCTCGGAGGCGAGCATGCCGTAGGCGTTGCGGCCGTGCACGGTGAACACGGCCCGGTCGATGCCGAGTTCCACACCGTCCGGCGCGTCGTGGATGTCCACCTTCCACTTACGGCTTGCCGCGTACTTGCTGAGCATCTTCATGAGCATCTCGGCCCAGTCCTGGGCCTCCAGGCCTCCCTGGCCCGGCAGGATGGTCACAAGCGCGTCGCCGTGGTCGAACTCGCCGGTGAACCATGAGGCGAGCTCGAGGTCGTTGGCGCGGCGCGTGAGGTCCTTGATGGACGCCGCTGCTTCGGCAGCGAGGTCCTCGTCGCCCTCGGCTACGGCGAGCTCGTTCGCCACCTCGAGGTCACCGAGATCGGTCACAAGCGACTCGTAGGCGGCGACCTCATCACGCAACCCGGAAGCCTGCGCCATTATCTGCTGCGCCGAGGACTGGTTGTCCCAGAAGTCGGGCGCGGTGGTGCGCTCCTCGAGCGCGGCAAGGTCGGCGCGCTTGGCGTCGATGTGCAGGTACTCGGCGATCCGCGCAACACGCTCGCGCAGCGTCTCGATGTCTGATGTGCGGTCTTCGATCATGGGTCTCACACTACCTCATGTGTCAGCGGGCAGGACACGG
>JAFGUS010000053.1 GCA_016938395.1 Coriobacteriia bacterium
CCGGTCACGCAGGCGCGTCATCAGGGGTCAGCCGGTGATCCCATCGCGGTCTTCACATCCACCCGCCGACTGAATGCGCGCTCGAACAGATCGGCCTTGCGGGCGGCACCATGCACCTCCGCATCGAGCGGGCCCTCCCCCTCAAGCGCAATGGCCACACGCGCACCGGTGACCCCCACGCGTATCCCGCTGACCCGCTGACCGCGCGAACGGTCGAGGCCGTCGGCAAGCCTCAGGAGGGCCGCCAGGCGCACCACCGTCTCGCGGTCCGCACGGTCGAGGTCGCGGAGCGCTTCGTGCTTCGGCTTCGGCAAGGCACCGCGATGGTAGCGCGCCATGGCCGCGACCATACCGAGCTCGCGACTCGAGAACCCCGGGATCTCCGCGTACGAGATGAGGTGGTAGCTGTGCCGGTGATGCCGCTCGTAGGCGATGTGATAGCCCACATCATGCAGTAGCGCGGCGGTCTCGAGCAGATAGCGAGAGTCACCATCGAGTGCAAGCGGCTCCGCAAGATGGTCGAACAGATCAAGAGACAGCGCCCGCACCTGCTCGGCGTGTGCCATATCCGCGTGACACCTGCGTGCAAACTCGCGCACCGATTGCATGCGATCGAACGGCGCCGACGCGCCCCGCTCGCGCTGGATGGTGTCGATGACGATGCCTTCACGGATGCCGCGCGCGTTCACCACGAGTTCGTTCGCGCCGAGCGCGCGCATCGCCTCATCCACCACGACCGCTCCAGCCAGGATGATATCCACCCGGCTCTCGGGCATGCCCTTGATCGCCGCCCGCTGCCGCGCCGAGGAGCCAGCCAGTTCCGCCAGCAGGTGGATGAGCTCCGCGCGGCGCACCGTGTACCGGTGCACACTGGCGAGCCCGGGGTCACGCCGGGCGGCGATGATTCCCGCCAGGGCGGTGATCGTGCCACCGGACCCCACGAGCGTGCCCGCCGGCGCCACCTGCGCTTCAAGCGCATCAGCAAGCGAGCGGCGAACGTACTTCACCAGTCGCTTCAGGTCGCGCGCTCCGATCGGATCGGTCGCGTGATAGCGCTCCGAGAGCACCACGGCGCCCAGCGGCAGCGACGTGATGAACTCGATCTCCCCGTCGGCG
>JAFGUS010000054.1 GCA_016938395.1 Coriobacteriia bacterium
CTGTGCAGCGCGCCGGCGTCGGCGTCCCAGAAGAAGCTGCCCGTCGTCGACGTCGTGTCCTCGGAACCGGTGTAGTACACCTCGCGCTCGTGGCAGTCGTAGCAGAGCAGGTCCGCATCCGACGGCAGCACGCCGAGGTACGGCGACTTCAGGATCGGCGCCTCGGACGATGTGTGCGGCCCGGCAACCGGCGGCGTCGCGCCGGCGATCGAGTGGCAGTCGATGCAGTAGAGCACCGAATCGTTGTTCCAGGTGGCCCCGTCACCGACGAACGTACCGAGGTTGATGCTCGTGGCAACCGCCTGCTCCACCGCGTGAACGCTCGTGTTGCCCGCGTCGAAATCGGCCGAGACATCGGCCGACCCCTCGAGCCCGGCCTCGTTCTGGTACGCCGAGTGGCACTTGTAGCAGAGCTCGTACTCGCTCGCGATCGGCTCGGCATCGACAAGCAACGCCGTTGCACCCCACGTGCCGAGGATGAGGCCGTAGGCGTCGGGCGCTGCCGCAACGGTCGAGGTGGCCTCGTGGACGTTGTGGCAGTCGGCACACTCGACGTGCCGCTTGAACGGCGCGGTCTCGGTGGCCACGTGCGCATCCTCCACGGCGCCCACCGGGTGCCGCGACGGACCGACGCCACCGAGGTCGGCGACCGCAAGCGACGGAGCCGCTCCTGCGCGCTCCACGCCGCCTGCGTTGAGTGTCTCCGGTGTCGCCGTGAAGGCGGTCTGGTCGCCGTTGTGCTGGAAGACTTGGATACTCGGCGGGGTCGCCTCGGCGGCGATGCGGCTCCAGTAGCCGCCGTTGCCCACGACGAGCTCGTCGAAGCCATCACCGTCGATATCGCCCGCGGCGATCGACCCGGTGCTGTAACCCGTGCCGGTATCGTACTGCTGCTGCGGCGTGTCGAGGCCGCCGCCGGTGAGTTGGACGTACACGTGCACGGAGCTCGTGCCCGTGCCGCCATTCGCGGCGACCGCGAGTTCCATCCCGGAGCTACCCGACGGCGTCACACCGGGCAACACGTCTGCGATGAGCGTGTCCCACGCCTGCGCGGCAGTGGCCGGCGCGATCGAGTAGCTGCCGAGTTCGGTGCCGTTGGTGCCGTTGTAGACCGTCACGTCGTCGTTGGCCTCATCGGCGTTGGCAACGGCTATCTCAACCGCGCCGGTCGCCCATATGTCCCCTACGCTCGGTCCGCGCACGCCGGCTTGGGCCGCGATGGGTGAGTACGAGATCGGGGCGACCCCGCCGCCCGACTCGGTGAGCACGTGGATCTCAGGCGCGCCCGCATCGGTGATCACGAGCTCATCGAATCCGTCGCCGTCGAGGTCGCCGGCTGCAAGGCCGGTCACGTCCGTGCCGAGGCCTACCTCGGTGTCGAGCAGCTGTGGAGCGTTGCCCGGCCCGTCGTACCGGTACACGCGCAGCGTGCCGCCGGAGACGACGCAGAACTCGGGCTGCCCGTTGTCGATCACGTCGGCGATCACGAGATGATCGGCGATCTCCGCGATGACGATCGCCGGCTCGAAGTACGACGACAGTCCCTTGAGCGGGTCCTGCGTGAAGATGGTGAGCTGCTCGAAGTCACGGTCGGCCGCAAGTGCCTCGTTCGTACCGTCGCCATCGATGTCGCCCACGGCCGTTACACCCGAGGTGCCCTCAGGCGCGTAGAACCGCGGCCCAACGATGGTGCGCGGCACGGTCGAGGTGGCCTCGGTGCCCCAGACCGCCACGGTGCCGAACGCGGACGTGGTGGTCTCGGGCGAGAAGCCCGCCACGATCTCAAGATCGGCGGCCGAGGTGTCGGGGTAGGCCAGCGACGCGAGATCCGTGGTGGCCGCACCGTCGACGTCGTGGCAGGTGAGGCAGAGCTCGGAGGCGTCCATCTCGAGCAGCGTCGGAATCGGTGCGCCGGTGCCGTCATCGCGGCCCATCGGCGCGTGGCAGACCTGGCACTCGCCGATCAGACGCTCCGCGTCCTCCTCGGCCCACTCGCCGGGGATCGTGGTGGTGACCGAGGAGACCGCGTGCGCGGAGAGCTCGTAGAGAGTCTCTCCCGGGTAGGTGCCGCGCGCGAGTTCGTGACACGCGAAGCAGAGCGTGCGGTCGTTGGCGGTGATCGTTGCGGTCGCCGGCGCCGCCGGCGGCGTGATCTCACTCGTGACGAGCGGCGCGATGGCCGAGCCGTGCGACTCGTGGCAGATGGTGCAGCGCACCTCCGTGCCGTTCGCCGGATCCGGCAGCATCGTGAAGTGCGCGGTCTGCTCGTAGACCGCCACGCCGTCGAAACGGCTCTCGGCGCGCTCCTGGTGGCAGGTGCCGCAGTACTCGGAGCCCTGGAAGACGGCGGTGCCGTCCTCGGTCCGAGCCCGGAGCAGCGCCGGATACGGCGTGTCTGTCGCAATCTTGTCGGCACCGTGACTGTCGTGGCAGCTGCTGCAGTACTTCACCGACGGGCCGAAGGGGCTCGGTACCGGTGCGAGCGTATGTGTGGAGGTCTCGGCGAACGAGGCGCCTACCGGCGTGCCCGAGCCGAGGGCGTCGACGCCGTGGCAGACGTAGCAGAGTGCGGCGTCGCCCACGTCGAGCGGGACGGCGAGCGCGAGCGCGGTGCTCGTCATCTCCCAGCTGTCGGCATCGACCCTGCCGAAGTCCGCCGACGCGCTGTGCGCGCGGTGGCACATCGCGCAGGTATCGGTGGTGAGCGAGGTGGCGACGTGCGGAACCTCGGCGGTAGCGGTGAGGGGCGCAGCAAGTACGAGAGCGCACGCGAGCGCGATGCTCGCCGCGACCGTCCTCGGCCCGTACCCCATACCCCGGATCATGTCACCGTCCCGATAATCGAACACGGCCTGCTGTTAGCCGGCAGCAGACCGCCTGACCCCTCATGACAGTATACGACAGCCACACGCGAAATCATCCCCCTAAGCTGACAAAAAGCCCAGGTGTTCCGCATGCAGCAATCCGACGCCACGCAGACGCTGGTGACGGGCGCTCCTCACCACTGAAGCGCCGCGCGCGCGGCGGTCTCCACCGCCGTGCTCACCGCTCCCGTGCCGCCCAGTATCCGCGCCTCGGTGATCGCCATCTTGTTGTCTGCGAGCACCTGGCGCGCGCCGTCGTAGAGCACATCGGGGCGCGTGAGCAGCATGACCGAGTCCGCCCGGGCCTGCAGCACGCCGCCGGCAAGCGCGTCCGGGAAGTTCGTGCCGGTGGCAAGCGCCACATGGTCCCAACCGAGGCCGGCGTTCGTCACGCCATAGGTGGCCACCACCCGTGCGGTGGCGTAGCGGTCCGCGCCGGCGAGGCGGTACGACGTTGCCGTCACCCGGCTCTTGAGCGCGGTGTCAGTGGCCGACGAGATGACGCTCGTGCCGCCGAGGAGCAGGATGTGGTCGACCCCGACACCGTTCATCGAGGCGACGAGCGCATCATCGACTCCTGTGGGGCGCACGAGGTAGATCGGCCAGCCCTGGGCCGCGGCGAGTGGCGATGCCGCGAGCGCGTCGGGGAAGTTGGCGCCGGTGGCCACGAACACGGTGCCGTCGAAGGGCGTGTTGAGCTCGTTCACGGTCCGCACGGCCACCTTGCGCGCCGTGTCGTAACGGTCGGTGCCACCGATGCGCTCGACGGCGCCCGAACCGCCGAGAAGCGTCCCAAGCGAGGACTGCACGGTGCTCGAGACCGCCGAGGTGCCGCCTAAGATGACCGCCTTGGTGGCGCCGAGGCGATC
>JAFGUS010000055.1 GCA_016938395.1 Coriobacteriia bacterium
CGACCGGCTGGAGTGGCGGTCCCAACCCGTACATCGCAGCGAACATCGTCCAGGGCGACATCAACTGCAGCGCTGTGACGCCGGCCGTCTATCCTGACGACCCGATGTCCGACGCGGCTTACCCGGACGGGTTCTGGTACAACCCGGATCAGGAGGATCCGGACAAGGGTGTGAAGCTGGTCAGGTGGTCGCAGAGCGCGGACAACCTCGACGACTACTCATGGGAGTATCCGGGCGACAACGGACAGGCACAGCGCGGCTACCTGCGCGGGGATCTGCTCGTGCTCGGCTACACCTGGACGCCCAACTGGCGCTCTGCTCGCAACGGCAACGACATCTACAACATGTACATCCGGCGCTCGTTCGACGGTGGGCGCACCTTCACCACCACGCCGGCCGAAGACCCGTACGGCGTCTACGACTACAACGGCCAGGGTGCCGTCTGGTCGCAGGTGTTCCGGAACCCGCGCGAGAGTACGAGCGTGGAAGTCACGTACACCATAGCCGCCGGTGAGTTCGAACCGGCGCGCAACATCACCAAGTACGTGAACAACAAGATCAACTGCATCGAACCGCGCCTGGTCCCGCCCGGACCGGTTCCGGCACTTCCGCTGTACAACAACGGTGAGCACTACCCGGAGAGCGGGGCCAACTTGGCCAACGTCTGGCTGATGTGGGGAACCGGCGCCACGCACGCGGTCATCCACGGTGACGCTGAGGAGGGCGAGGAGGACATCGGCAAGATGCCACTCGACCTGCAGTACACCTACAGCGGTGACTGGGGCGACACGTGGGCCTTCGAAGAGAAGGAGGTGCCGATCGACAGCGACGGCAACCATGCCGGCGAGACTGTGTTCAGGCCGTTCTACCTGGCGAAGGGCGACTCAATGCAGGGCGAGGTCCAGCTCAAGATCAGTCCTGACGGATCGAAGGTCGTCTGCTGCTGGAATGACGAAGGCATTCCGGAGGATCTGCTCACCGAGGACTCCAAGGTAGAGATGGACACCTTCTTCCGGCGGATCATGCCGTACAGCCTGGCCATTCACAACCAGGCGCCGGCTGTTCCGGTCGATGCTTCACCGCAACTGATCGAGTAAGAAGCGGCGTCACCAGACGCTGACGATGTTGGGGGCGCCCTCGCTTGACCGGACGGGGGCGCCCCCGGCTCTTTCGCTTGCCCCCCTGGGCTAGGCGCGTGAGAATTGCTCGGAGGGCCGAGATGACAGGTGCACGCGCATATCGAGAGCACGCGCAGATCTGGAGCACCGTGCTCTACGTGCTCGTCCTGTGCGTCGTTGTGGCATCGGGGTGCAGCGCTGCGCCACATGGTACGGCGAGGACAACCGCGACACCCTCGGCCGCCCAGCCACCGGCCGACCCGGTCGGTGTTCCCGGCACGCCACCCACCACAACACCCGGACCAGAGGAGGCTCCCGTGGATGCACCGCTGCCCGTTACGCTGACCATCGTCTACGACAACAACAGCCCGGCGGCGGATACCGGGCCGACTGATCCGCCACTTCGAAGCGGCTGGGGATTCGCATGCCTCGTCGAGAGGGGCGACACCGCGGTGCTCTTCGATACCGGCGGTGACGGTTCCGTCCTGATGGCGAACTTTGCCGCGCTCGGCATCGATCCGGCCGAGATCGATGTGCTGGTCCTCTCGCACTACCACTCCGACCACACCGGAGGGCTCGATGCGCTGCTCGATGCGGGCTCGAGGCCCACTGTGTTCGTGCCGGCGTCGTTTCCGTTGGCGTTCAGGCAGCAGCTTGCCGCGCATACGGAAGTCGTCGAGGTCGTCGGCTCCGCCGAGCTGCTCCCGGGGGTTCATACCACCGGCGAGATGGGCTCGGCGATCATCGAGCAGTCACTCGTGATCGAGACGCCGGAAGGGCTTGTCGTCGTGACCGGCTGCGCGCATCCGGGCATTGTGGACATCGTGCGGCGGGCGGCTGAAAGTGGCGAGGTGGCGCTCGTCATCGGCGGCTTCCACCTCAAGGATGCCGGTGCGGCTACGATCGACGACGTGATCACCGATCTGCAGGCGCTCGGCGTTGCGAGAGTGGCTCCCACGCACTGCAGCGGAGACCGCGCACGCGGGCGGTTTACCGAGGCGTTCGACGATGGCTTCGTTCTCGTCGGCGTGGGGTCGGTCCTCTCGGTCGGGCGGTAGGCGGGAGTCGGGGCGCGAACCGGCACGGACGCGTCCTCGCGACGCCGAAGTTTGACGGTCCCGCGCGCGTTCGGCTAGCATGAAGTCGCTGCACTGGGACGGCGCAGCAGGCGGAACGAATCCGCTGGGTACATCGGCTACAGGCAGCGACTACGATCGGCCATCCGAGGCCACGCGCGACACGACGTCGCCGTGGTCTTTTTCTGTGCCACGGATGCGGGGGGGGGGCTCGATGAGCGGTACGACTGAGAGGCAGGTCCGGGCGTCGGAGCGGTTGGAGCCGGCCGTCCGGGGCAGGATGCCCGCGGACTACCGCGAGGCCGTGGACTTCCACGGACACCTCTGTCCGGGGCTCACCATCGGCTACCGTGCGGCGCTTATCGCCCTGGAGCGCCTCGGCGTGCAACGCGGCACCGACGAGGAACTCGTCGGCATCGTCGAGACCGACGCGTGCGGTGTCGACGCGTTCCAGTATCTCACCGGCTGCACGCTCGGCAAGGGCAATCTCATCTACCGCGACTACGGCAAGCAGGCGTTCACGCTCGTCCGTCGAGCCGACGGGCGCGGCGTGCGGGTGTCGATGCGCCCCGGCGTGCTCGAGCCCGATCTCGAGCGTACGGCCCTCAAGGCACGAGTGATGTCGGGTGCGGCCTCTGATGACGAGCGCGAGCGGTTCTGGCAGGGCCATGTGGAGCGCGCGCTTGATCTGGCCGAGCTTCCCGCCGAGGAGTTCGGCACCGCCACCGAGGTCGAAGTCCAGCTGCCGCCGAAGGCCGGGGCGTTCGACTCGGTCATCTGCACTGTCTGCGGTGAGGCCGTCATGGAACCGCGCGCTCGCGTCCGAGACGGCAAGCCGTGCTGCATCCCGTGTTCCACGCGGTACAGCCGTGGGTGGGAGATCAACGTCTAGCGCCTCACGGGCGCTTGCAGAGGGGAAGGAGCACGACGTGAAGCACTGGATGGTACTGCTGGTGGCACTGGGCCTGATCGCGCTCGGCGCGACGGCGTGTGATGAGGAGGCGCCAGCACCAACGCCTGAGGCCGGGGAGGCCGCACCGAGCGCTCCGCGTACCGTGACCGATCTGGCCGGGCGCGTGGTGACGGTCCCCGACGAGGTCGAGCGGGTGACTGCGATCGGCTCTGGCTCTCTCAGGCTGGTCGTCTACGCTGGCGGCGCCGATCGCATCGTCGGTATCGAGGAGTTCGAGACGCGGCCCCCCATCGCGCGGCCGTACACGCTCGCCAATCCTGAGCTGCTGGAGCTGCCCGTGATCGGCGCGGGCGGTCCCGATTCTGCGCCGGACGCCGAGCGCCTGATCGCCGCCGGGCCGGACGTCATCTTCATCAACCAGATCGCGGATGCCGAGGGGGCAGACACGCTCCAGACCGCCACAGGGATCCCCGTCGTCGTCGTGGGCTACGGTAACCTCGGCACGGTGGACGAGCCGTTCTTCACATCGATGGAGCTTGTCGGTGACGTGCTCGGTACAGCCGATCGCGCCGCCGAGGTCGTGGCGTACGCGCGCGGTGCGCTCGAGGACCTCGCTGCGCGCACGGCGGACGTCCCACAGGCGGAGAGAGCCACCGCGTACGTGGGTGCGCTCGGCTTCAAGGGCGCACGCGGCATCGAGAGCACGCAGCCGACGTACCTGCCGCTCGCCGCCATCGGTGCGGCCAACGTTGCCGGCGAGATCGACCAGCCGGGAAGCGTGATGATCGATCGCGAGAAGCTCTTGGCCTGGGACCCGGCGCACATCTTCCTCGACCTCGGCGGCCTCTCGCTCGTGCGCGAGGACGTCGCGGCCGACCGCGGATTCTACGAGGGGCTTTCCGCGGTACGGGACGGTCGCGTGCACAC
>JAFGUS010000056.1 GCA_016938395.1 Coriobacteriia bacterium
GCGCTTGGGTCCCACGCCGGGCACGTCGTCGAGCGCCGATGCGCTCATCGCCCGCCCGCGCAGTTCGCGGTGATACTCGATGGCGAACCGGTGCGCCTCGTCGCGCACCCGCTTCACGAGGTAGAGCGACGGCGAGCCGTTCGGCAGCGCCACCGGTTCGTCCCACTCGGCGAGCCAGAGCTCCTCCTCGCGCTTGGCGAGTGCCGCCACCGGCACGTCCACGCCGATCGCCGCAAGCGCCGTCATCGCCGCCGAAAGCTGCGGCTTGCCGCCGTCCACGATCACGAGGTCGGGCCGCGACGCGAACCGCGTGTCCCCCGCGCGGGCGAACCGCCGCCTGAGCACCTCGGCCATCATGGCCACGTCGTTGGCCTCCTCGGCGGAGAGTCGCACGCGGAAGCGGCGGTAGGCGGCGCGGTCGGCCCTGCCGCCCGTGAAGACGACCATCGAGCCCACCGAGCTCTGGCCGTGGAGCGTTGAGATGTCGTAACACTCGATCCTAAGCGCCGGCGCGGGCAACGCGAGCGCGCTCTCGAGCTCCAGCAGCGCGCGGTTCAGCCGCTCCTCGTCGTAGCGGGTGCGGTGCTTGTAGCGCGCGAGCGAGTGGCGCGCGTTGGTGGCGGCAAGCTCGGCGAGCGCGCGCTTCTCCCCGCGCTGCGGCACCACGAGACGCGCGCGGGTGCCCCGCAAGCCGGTGAGCCACTCCTCGGCCGCTTCAGGCGTCTCGGGGAGTGCCGGCAACACCACCTCGCGCGGCACGTGCGACGCGGTGCCGTAGTACCGGAGCAAGAAGCCCTCCACGAGCTCGGCCTCGGGCACGTCGAGCCCCTTGTCGAGCACGAACTCATTGGCGCCCACGATGCGACCCTCGCGCACGAGCAGGATGTGCACGCCCGCGATCGTCTCCTCGCGCTCGATGCCCACCACATCGAGGTCGAGCGGCCTGTCTGAGACCACCCGCTGGCGTTCGAGCGAGGCGCGCACCGCGTCGAGTGAGTTGCGTAGCCGCGCGGCGCGCTCGTAGTCGAGCTCGGCCGCCGCCTCGCGCATCGCACGCTCCAACTCGCACGCCACCTCGCGCTGCCGTCCCTCGAGGAACGCCGCTATCTTCTCGATGCGCTCGCGGTACACCTCGGCCGTGATCGCGCCCACGCACGGGCCCGGGCCCTTGCCCACATGGAAGTCGAAACACGCGGTGCCCGTGGGTGTGCCGCCGCGCGCGGTGAGGCGCTTCCATTCGGCGCATGTGGCGCGACACACCGGGTAGACGCGACGAGCCACCTCCATCGTCTCGCGTGCAGCTCTTGCGTCCGTGTACGGCCCGAAGTACCGCGTGCCAGGCCGGTGCTTCTCGCGGGTGTACTTGACGGCCGGAAACGGGTCGGCGAGCGTGAGCGCGATGAACGGGAAGCTCTTATCGTCCTTGAAGTCCACGTTGAACGGCGGCCGGAGCTCCTTGATGAAGTTGGCCTCGAGAATCAGGCTCTCGGCCTCGGTGCCGGTGGTCACGTAGTCGAACGAGTCCACGCGCTCCATCATCAGCGGGATGCGGTCGCGCTCGTCGTGGCCGCTCGTGTACTGACGCATGCGCTTGCGCAGGCTCTTGGCCTTGCCCACGTAGAGCACCTCGTCGCCGAGCTTCCACAGGTACACGCCCGGCGCGTCGGGCACGTGGCCGAGCTGGGCGACGATGTCGGGGGCAGCCTTCATGCCTCGTTAACTACCCGTTCTCGGGCGCCACGCTCGCGCCGAGGCCTTCGAGCACCGGCTTCAGGAACCGCCCGGTGTGCGACGTGCGGTGCGCAGCGACCTCCTCGGGCGTGCCGGCCACCACGATGTCACCGCCGCGGTCTCCGCCCTCGGGGCCGAGGTCGATGATCCAGTCGGCGCTCTTGATCACGTCGAGGTTGTGCTCGATCACGAGCACCGTGTTGCCGCCTTCCACGAGCCGCTGGAGCACGTTCAGGAGCTGCCGCACATCGTCGAAGTGAAGTCCCGTGGTGGGCTCGTCCAGGATGTAGAACGTCCGCCCGGTGGAGCGCTTCTGAAGCTCGCTCGCAAGCTTCACGCGCTGCGCCTCGCCACCCGAGAGCGTGGTGGCGGGCTGACCGAGCCGCACGTAGCCGAGGCCGACATCGTAAAGCGTCTGGAACTTGCGGCGGATCGGCGGGATGTTCTCGAAGAAGGAGAGCGCCTCCTCCACCGACATGTCGAGGATGTCGGCCACGTTCTTGCCCTTGTAGGTGACCTGCAGCGTCTCGCGGTTGTAGCGCGCGCCCTTGCACACCTCGCACGGCACGTACACGTCGGGCAGGAAGTGCATCTCGATCTTGATCTGGCCGTCGCCCTTGCACGCCTCGCACCGACCGCCGCGCACGTTGAAGCTGAACCGGCCGGGCGCGTAGCCGCGCGCCTTGGCCTCGTTGGTGGACGCGAGCAGGCTGCGGATGTCGTCCCACACGCCCGTGTAGGTGGCCGGGTTGCTCCTCGGCGTACGACCGATCGGGCTCTGGTCGATGATGATGACCTTGTCGATCTCGGCAAGGCCGGTGATGCGGTCGTGCTTGCCGGTGCGGTGGTGCGTGCGGTAGACGGCGTTCGAAAGCGCCGGCGCGAGCGTGTCGGCCACGAGCGAGCTCTTTCCCGAACCGGAGACGCCGGTCACCACCGTGAGGTTGCCGAACGGGATGGCCACGTCGATCGATCGCAGGTTGTTCTGCCGTGCGCCGGCGACGGTGAGGTGCCCGCGCTCAGCGGCGCGGCGCGTCTCGGGCGTGGCGATGGAGACCTCGCCCGACATGTACCTGCCGGTGAGCGAATCCGGACACGCGAGCAGCGTCTCCGGCGTCCCCACACACACCAACTCGCCGCCGTGCTCGCCGGCCCCCGGTCCCATGTCCACCACGAAATCGGCCGCGCGGATGGTCTCCTCGTCGTGCTCCACCACGATCACCGTGTTGCCGAGCTCGCGCAGCCGCTCGAGTGCCGCGATGAGCCGCGCGTTGTCGCGTTGGTGCAGGCCAATCGACGGCTCGTCGAGGATGTAGAGCACGCCCACGAGGCCGCTGCCGATCTGCGTCGCCAGCCGGATGCGCTGAGCCTCGCCTCCAGAGAGTGTGGCGGTGGCGCGCTCGAGGGTGAGGTAGTCGAGCCCCACGTCCACGAGGAAGCGCAGCC
>JAFGUS010000057.1 GCA_016938395.1 Coriobacteriia bacterium
ACCGTCGCGCTCGCCTACGACGGGCAGATCGTGGAGCGCGTTCCCCGTGCGGCTCACGACCACCCGGTCCGCGTGATCGTCACGCCCTCACGCACGCTGCGAACCTCGGCGCCCTGCCACTCGTAGCAGCCGGCTCCCGGCGGTATCACCCGGACGCGATGCTCGCGATCCGGCCGCCCGTGACCTCGAGAAGCTGCTCGCGCGCGATGGGCACCATCGAGGACGGCGTCCCGGCCGCGGGGTAGAGCGTGTCGAACCTCGCAAGGCTGTCGTCCACGAGCACCGGCAGCTCCGGCGGCAGGTCGAACGGCGAAACCCCGCCGATCGCGTAACCGGTCGCCGCGCGCACGGTCTCGGCGTCGGCGAGGGATGCCGAGTGGCCACCCGCCTCTCGCGCGATCGCGTCGGCGTCACCGCGCCGGTCTCCAGCCACGAGCGCGAGCACGGGCGTGCCGTCCACGGAGAAGACCAGCGACTTCACGATCTGGCCGAGCTCGCAGCCCATGGCCTCTGCCGCCATCGCGGCGGTCTTCGTGGACTGCTCGAAGTGCACGATCCCGTCGGCGAGGCCGAGCGCCGCAAGCGCGGACCGCACGCGCTCCGCAGAGCCTCTCGGGACACGACCTTCCACTCCCGGTGTCATCGCGGCCGATCCGGCGTCGAAAGAGTAGCCGGTGCGCGCCGGGGGACGGCGATGCGGATACGCAGCGACTCGAGAACCGCCTCGAGGTTCTCGTTGAGGGACACGAGCGTGCGCAGGTCGAGCTTCAGCAGCGGCACCTGCGGGTGGGCGCGTTCGACCGTGAACCCCTGCCTGAGCAGGAACTCGACGCTCACCATGGGTGATGTCTCCACGCTGCGGCCGGTGGCATCGGCAAAGGCCTGCACGGACCGCCCTCCCCGCTGGGCAAGGTCGCGAAGCGCCGCCCGGAGCAGCACCGTGCCCAGACCGCGGCCACGGGCGTGCGGCGTCAGGTGCAGACACGCCAGAAGCGAAGCCGCAGGATCGGGCGGACCCGAGGGCAGGTGCCGAGCCTGCGCGAACGCCGTGCTCGGCCCGAAGACGACGAAGCCGAGCAGCCCGTCGTCGTCCACGGCCGCTCGGCCGTACTCGCCCGATGTCGCCATGACATCCGAGCACCACGCCCGATACGCTTCCTCATCGCGAAGCGCACCGCACTCCCGGGGTAGCGGTGCGTCATGCTGCCAGTACATGCATCCCCGGCAGCGCTCGGGTAATTGCTCGAGCGGCACGGTGCTCAGCCCGACGAGGCGGCGGCTCATCGGGTATTGTCCTCCTCGCCCATCCACGACTTCATCGCGTCAAGCGCCTTGCGGCCTGCCCCGCTGCGGAACGAACGGCCCACGGCCGCAGCCGCGGTCGCCCCTGCCTTCAGAGCCGAGGATGCGAGCCGCTCACCCTGCACCTTCGCCATCGCGGCACCGGCCGCCGCCGTCTTCGCAGCACCGCCGGTGGCCCTGATCTCGTTGTAGCCGGGAAGCACCGTGACGAACTCACCATCGAATCCTCGCACGAGATCTCCCGAGACCTCGAGGCGCCCGAGCGTGGCGTCACCCACCGCGCCGGTCGAGATCACGAGCTTGGTGACCGAGCCGTCACCGCCGGCGAACACCACATCGTGGACCGCACCGACCGCATCGCCCTCAGACGAGCGGACGGGCATGCCTCGCCATACGACCGTGTCCTGCCACGAATAGCCGAGCGCGCGCTCGCCCGTCACATCCGGAGGAAGCTTGGATGTCGTGACGCGCACGGCATCAGTTCCGACGAGCTCAACGTCCTCCAGCCGAACGAACCGCGGGCGACGCGAGAGCACGTAGAACAGCGCGGCGGGCTGCACCTCGATGCCGACGACGCGCGACTCAGACGGGTGGAAGAGCACGGCGGTCACGCGGCCGAGCGGGCGATCGCCCGCACCGAACACACGCCGTCCGGTGATGTCGTGGGCACGCGGCACGCGTCAACCTCGTCTCTGTCCGCCGGACACGCAGAAGGCCGACCGCTGGGCGGCCGGCCTTCATGATACCGCGACGAGGGTCGTCGCTCGCGGATTACGCCTCGGGAGCGGGCTCCACGGGGACATCAGCGTGTGCGGTCTTCTCGGCGAGCTTGTCGAGAACCTCCTGCGCCTTGGTCTCCGCGGTGTCGATTCCACCCTTGACAGTCTCGCCGGCCTTGACGACCTTCTCCTTGGCGACCGGCGCCATCTCGTGCACCTTGTCCTTAGCCTGCTGTGAAACACTGCCGACCTGCTCGCGCAGGCGGTCACGCGCGGCGTCGATCTTGCCCTTGAGCTCTTCGGCCTCGTCGGCGACGCGTGCGCGACCGGTCTCGTAGAACTCCTTGCCCTCGCCCCAGTACTCCTGGGCCTTGGCGGCCACATACTCGCGGTTCTCCTTGCCTGAACGCGGCGAGAAGAGCAGACCGAGAGCGGCTCCCACGATTCCACCGAGCAGGAACGCAGCGAGGACGCTTTCACCTCTGCGATAGTCGTACATCGGCATACACCTCCGGGTCGTGAACGGACGGGCCTCGTGGTCACACGATGGCATGATGGTATGTACCCATCACGTGTCG
>JAFGUS010000004.1 GCA_016938395.1 Coriobacteriia bacterium
CGCCACGCTCGTGACGATCATGCTCCTCGGCCACTGGATCGAGATGCGCTCGATAGAGCAGGCGCGCGGTGCGCTCAAAGAGCTCGCACGCCTGCTGCCCGACGTGGCGCTCCGGCTCGACGCCGACGGAGAAGCCGCGGAGGTGCCGGTGTCCGAGCTCGTCACCGGTGACATGGTGCTCGTCCGTCCTGGCGCGCGGGTACCCGCGGACGGCATGGTGGTCGAGGGCGCGAGCGCGGTCGACGAGTCAATGTTCACTGGCGAGTCCCGACCGGTGGAGAAGCACGCAAGCGATCGCGTCACTGCCGGCACGGTGAATGGTGCCGGGTCGCTCCGTGTGGAGGTGACCCATACCGGCGAGGAGACCGCGCTCGCGGGCATCATGCGACTCGTGGACAGCGCTCAGACGTCGCGATCGCGCGCACAAGACCTCGCCGATCGCGCCGCCCGACTGCTCACGTTCGTGGCGATCGGCTCGGCGGCGGTGACCGCCGTTGCGTGGTGGGCCGCTGGCGCGGAGTGGGCCTACGTCGTCGAGCGCGTCGTCACCGTGCTCGTCATCGCGTGCCCACATGCGCTCGGCCTCGCCATCCCGCTCGTGATCGCCATCTCAACGACACTGGCTGCACGAAACGGGCTCCTCGTCCGCGATCGCCGCGGGCTCGAGGGAGCCCGGTTGCTCGACATCGTGGTCTTCGACAAGACCGGCACGCTCACCCTGGCCGAGCACCGCGTCGTGGATGCAGCCACCGACGGCATCACGCTGGCCGAGGCGCTGCGCCTGGCCGCGGCCGTGGAGCGCGATTCCGAGCATCCCCTCGGTCGCGCGATCGCCGCCCGCGCAGCCGAGGAGGGCGTGGACGTGCCTGACGCGCTCGGCTTCGCCTCGCTCCCCGGCCGGGGTGTGCGCGCGACCGTCGAAGGCCGCCAGATCGCGGTGGGCGGCCCGGCCCTGCTCGAGTCTGAGGACGTGGACATGCCGGAGGCTCTTGCAGAGGCGGCGTTGCGCGCCGGCGAGGCCGGCCGCTCGGTGGTCTATCTGGTTGATGGTTCGAGCGTGCGGGCGCTCTTCGCCGTCGCCGATGCGGTGCGTCCAGAGTCGCGAGAAGCCATCGAGCGACTCCATGCGGCCGGCATCGAAGTCGCGATGCTCACCGGCGACGCAGAACCTGTGGCGCGCGCAGTGGCGATCGAACTCGGCATCGACACCGTGCTTGCCGAGGTACTGCCTGCCGACAAGGCAGCCGAGATCGAGCGGCTGCAGGCTGGCGGCAAGCGCGTAGGCATGGTTGGTGACGGTGTGAACGATGCACCCGCCCTTGTGACGGCTGACGTTGGCATCGCCATCGGTGCCGGCACAGAGGTGGCCGTAGAGGCCGGTGATGTCGTGCTGGTGCGTTCCGACCCGCGCGACGTTCCCGCCATCGTCTCACTCTCGCGCGCGACCTACCGCAAGATGCTGCAGAACCTGTGGTGGGCGGCCGGCTACAACATCATCGCTCTCCCGCTCGCGGCGGGGCTGCTGGCCGGACAGGGTATCGTGCTCTCGCCCGCCGTGGGTGCGGTGCTGATGTCGGCGAGCACGGTGATCGTCGCCGCCAACGCTCAGTTGCTCAGGCGGTGGCGTGTCGAGAGCTGAGGTGGGCGCCGCGCCTGAGTCGTCGCGGAGCCTCTCACCTAGAACTCCAGCCCTCGCACCCGCTCGAACACGACTCCTGCCCGCTCGAGGAACGCGTGCGGGTCGAAGATCGCGTCGAGCTGCTCGGCCGAGAGCACGCACTCGGCGTCCGTCTCGAGCCGCTGCCGGTACGTGTGCCCGTCCCGCGCGTGCTGGATGTCGTCCCACACGGCCATCGCGTTCCGCTGCACCACGAGATACGCGTCTTCGCGCTTCATGCCGGCGTCCACGAGCGCCAGCAGCACGCGCGAGGAGTAGATGAGTCCGCGGGTCTTCTCGAGGTTGGTGCGCATGACCTCCGGGTACACCACGAGCCCGTCGAGGATCCACTCGAGCTTGCCGAGGAGGTAGTCGGTGGCGATGAAGCTATCGGCGAGCACCACGCGCTCGGCCGAGGAGTGCGAGATGTCGCGCTCGTGCCACAGCGCCACGTTGTCGAAGCCCACCTGCGCGTTCGCCTTCACCACGCGTGCCAGCCCGCACACGCGCTCTGCAGTGATGGGGTTGCGCTTGTGCGGCATCGCGCTTGAGCCCTTCTGGCCTGCGGTGAACGGCTCCTCGGCCTCGATGGTGTCGCTCTTCTGGAGCGCGCGGATCTCGGTGGCGATCCACTCGGCGGTGGCGGCCACGGTGGCGAGAACCGCGAGCACGTGCGCATGGCGGTCGCGCGCGATCACCTGCGTGGAAGCCGGGTCTGGCGTGAGCCCGAGCTTCTCGCACACGTACTCCTCCACGAACGGGTCTATGTTGGAGTACGAGCCCACCGCGCCTGAGATGGCGCCCCACGCGCACGAGAACCGGCGGGTCGCCACGAGTCGTCCCTCCGCACGCTTGAGCGCCTGCGCCCACGCCGCCCACTTCATGCCGAAGTACATCGGCTCGGCGTGGATGCCATGCGTGCGGCCCACACAGAGCGTGTCGGCGAACTCCTGCGCCCGGCGGACGCAGATGCGGCCGAGGCGACGCACGTCCTCGATGATGATGTCCTGCGCCTGCGTCATCTGGTAGCAGAGCGCGGTGTCGCCGAGGTCGGAGGACGTCATGCCGTAGTGCACCCAGCGGCTCGGCTTTGGTTCGTCTGGGCCGAGGCCCGCGTCGATGTGCTCGGCCATGTTAGTGAGGAACGCGATCACGTCGTGATTGGTCTCGCGCTCGATCTCCTCGATGCGCTCCACCTCGAACGCCGCGTGCTCGCGGATGACAGCGACGTCCTGGGCCGGGATTACGCCGATCTCGGCTTGCGCCTCGCAGGCGAGGACCTCGATCTTCTTCCAGATCTCGAACTTGTTCTCGAGATCCCAGATGCGGCCCATCTCGGGGCGGGTGTAGCGCTCGATCATCGTCGGCTCCTCACGTGAGTCGGCGGCGGGTGCGGGCGGAAGTCTCCTGCGGGGGTGCCATTATCGCGCAGGTGAGCGTGCGGCGCGAACCCCCTTGACCGCCATTACTCTCTGGGTGTATTTTGTGGCTACCTCAGGAGGGGACGAGAGGACATGTGCAGCTCTCCCCTTATAGCGACCGGGACTCACCGAACAAGATCTGGTTCGTTTGCCGCGCGCGAGGTGACTCACCCGTGGAGCGGTTCATCGAGCGGCTCGATGGGCAAACGCGAATAGCAACATGGCGCCTACTCGACCAAACGGAGGTGTCCGGCCCTCCGAGGAGGATCAGCCGTTTCCGACACCTCAAGGGCGATGTCTTTGAGTTCAAAGTGCATCAGGCCGTGGCCGTACGTTACTTGGGCTTCAGGTTCAACTCAGGGTGGGTGATCGCCTTCGCGGTTCACAAGCCCAGAAGCGCCACCCTGCAACGGCTGATGCGAGAGACACAGCAGCTGCATGATGAGAACGAGAGGACTCGACCATGAAGCTTCTTCCGTATGAGGAGAACGAATTCCAGGCGACGGTGGCCGCCGACCGCCTCACTCCCGAGTACCGGCTTGCAGGCGCAACCTACGCCATCTCCGAAGCACTCTACATCCGCATGGAGGAACTCGGGCTCACGCGAAAGGAGTTCGCGGAACGGATGTGTGTATCGCCTGCCAGAATCACCAACATCTTTAAGGAGAAGGGCAACTTCACACTCGGTACGCTCGTCGAGGCCGCGCACGCACTCGATTGCGAGCTCACTATCGGACTCAAGCCACGCGAAATCAACGCCTCGGGCGAGTATCGCCTCCCGGGCGCAAAGGGCGCGAGCACTGCAGCCGAGACCCGCGCCCCCTACGCCCGCACGGGTTCCGTCACTCGGGCGGATCGCTCGCGCGATGAAGAGATCCGCAAGCACCTCACATCGGGCAAGCTGCGCGTGGAGGGTGACGCTGTGTTCTTGCGCCGCGACCGGGACCAGACCTACCATCCGGCTACGTTCCGGCCGGCTGGGCCACATTCGGAGAAGACCAACGTCGGACGGCGCTCGTACTACCGCAGCCGGATACTCGCAGTCGCACGCGAGATGCAGGCCTGAGCGTCGCGGCGCCGCACCGGCCTCGGACCGTACACACTCGCCGCGTCGCATCCGCTCGCCCCGCCACCGTGCCCGCAGACCGTGTCGCATCCCCCGCCACGTTTCGCGTATCATGCGCACCGAAGGGGAGTAGCAGCCCGGCCGCGCCGGGCGGCAGGCCGTCATCACGGGCGTCGGCCCCGGTCCTGCCAACGAGACACCTCGCGTGCGAGACCTTCAGGAACAGCCCTGCCCTGAACCGCTGCGCTGGAGGACCGATGTCCAAGCCCGTCCCCGCACCCGCCGAACTGCCCGAGGCCTACCGCGTCGACGCGCCGCATACCGCCGACGTAGCCGCTGTGCTCGCACACCTTGCGAGCACCGCATCCGGACTCACCGAGGCCGAGTCGGCCCGACGCCTCGTAGAGGCCGGCGCCAACACGCTGCCCGAGGGCGAGGTGCGCACCATCCCGCAGATGGTGGCGGACCAGTTCAAGGACTTCCTCATCCTCTTGCTCATCGGCGCGGCGATCGTCTCCGGTGTCCTCGGCGAGCTGGCCGACACCATCGCCATCGTGGTCATCGTCGCCCTGAACGCCATCATCGGCGTGGTGCAGGAGTACCGAGCCGAGCGCGCCATGGAGGCGCTTCGCGAGATGGCGGCTGAGACCGCGACCGTGCGGCGCGACGGGCGCACGAGCGAGATCCACGCAGCCGACCTCGCGCCCGGCGACATCGTGCTGCTCGACGCCGGACGCGTGGTGCCGGCCGACCTGCGGCTCATCGAGTCGGCGGGCCTACGGGTGGCGGAAGCCGCGCTCACCGGCGAGTCGCTGCCGGTGGAGAAGTACACCGAGCCTATCGACGCAGTCGACGCGCCAATCGGCGACCGCACCAGCATGGCGTACCGTGGCACACAGGTCGTCCATGGTCGCGGGGTCGGCGTGGTGACCGGCACCGGACTC
>JAFGUS010000058.1 GCA_016938395.1 Coriobacteriia bacterium
GGCCGCGCTCTGGCGACGACGGCCATGGGGGTACGTCCTCGGGGCGGTCATG
Source organism: Coriobacteriia bacterium (assembly GCA_016938395.1). Next base: position 53 of record JAFGUS010000058.1, read on the forward strand.
TGTGTGAAGGGGCTCACCTATACGCTGGTACTGGCCATGTCATCGGCGGTCGGTGCCGTGCGCGGGATCGAAGGTGCGGCGGCGCAGATCCCGGTCTGGGGCGCCTGGACCGCCGTGGGCCTGCTGGCGGCAGCACTGCTGCTCCGCGGACTGCAGCCGATAGGGGGCGCACGGGCTGGCGACTAGCCGCCCGCGAACCCCCGCATGATGTGCCCGAGCGTCTCGCGGAACGTCGGCTCATCGAAGCTCGAGATCGCGCGGCCGGTGGCCCTCGCCGTCGGGTAGCGCACCTCATCGGTGCGCAGCGCCGAGTCGGCGGGTGCGATCGGGCGGTCGCTCGCGATGAACGCGTGCCCGAAGGAGTACGCCACGAGTGACTGGTAGAGTTGGCCGATCCTCTCAGCCGGGAGTCCGCTCCTGGCGAGCACCGCGAGCGGCGCCTCCACGAAGTCGGCCGAGTCCTCCGTGTTGAGCGGGCGGCGGGCAAGCAAGCCGATCGTGCCGGGGTGCTCCACGAGCACGCGGCGGAATGCGACGAACATCTCCTCGGCCATGGCCATCCACTCCTCGGGGAACGGTTCCGGGATGCGCATCTCACCGAAGACGCGGGCGACCACGCCGTCGAGTATGGCGTCCTTGCTGGGGAAGTGGTGGTAGAGGGTCATCGCCTCCACACCGAGTGCCCCGGCGAGTTTGCGCATCGAGAGCGCGTCAGTTCCTTTGGCATCGATGAGCGCGATCGCGGCGCCGAGGATCTCCTCGCGTGTGAGCGGTGTCTCGCGTGGTGTCATTGGCCGTCACCGCCCGTGAGAAGGTCCGAGAGCTCGCGCGCGTCGTCCTCGGAGAGCATGTGGATCGCCCAGCTACGGTCGTGCCCAAAGCCGTCCGGCGCGTTGAAGCAGACGGCCCGTCCCGCTGCGAGCGGATCGATGCCCGCCGCGTAGGGCGCGATCACGAGGCGCAGTCCATCACGCGCCCATCCCTCACCGATGGTGACGTCGTGGACCGCATCGAGTGGGATCTCCGTCGCTTCGAAGCTGCCATCGGCGACAAGCGCGGTCTCGCCAAGACCCGGCCACACTCCTGCGCCGATCGCCATGACGATGGCGCTCACGATGAAGACGCCGAGCGCGAGCAGCAGCGCGCGCCAGTCGAGCTTGACGGCGGCGAGCACGAGAGCCGCAGGCACGAGTGCGAGCGTTATCCCCTGGAGCCAGATCCAGGTCGCATACAGAGCGACGGGTGCGCGAGGTCCAGCGATCGTCACGGCCTCGTCGGTCGCCACCACGCGAACACGACCCGCGTACCGCGCGGGAGTCCGGTACGACCAGCCGTCGAACACGCGGGCCCCGTCGGGGACCTCGGCGCCGATGAGGCCGGTCTCAACGGGAGTCGAAGACCTCACGGTCGCAGTGCCGACCGCGGGTCGCGAGAACATGCGGGCGATCGTGACCGCCATGTATCCCACGCACGCCACCGCGACGGCGACCACGATCACGAGCTGCCAAGTCTGCATCTTGAACATCGTCGCATCCGTTCCCTCGGAGTCCTTCTGACCCTTACATCGTAAGGCTTACAGCGTAAGGGTAGGCATGCGGCGAACACGTGTCAAGGGGTGGCGAGTGATTCTTCCAGTGAACTCCAACGGTGCTCCACCTTCATGGAATAACCGCAGCCTTGTGCATGCTTCATAGAGTAGAATGCGCACAAACGTATGCGCTTTGGAGGGGGTAGTCCGTGCGGCCGATTCACATCATCCCGTGCCTGGACATGAAGAACGGGCGCGTCGTGAAAGGCGTGAACTTCGTCGATTTGCGCGACGCGGGCGATCCCGTGGAGAACGCCGCATACTACCGTGAGGCGGGCGCCGACGAGGTGACGATGCTCGACATCGCCGCCACCGTGGAGGGTCGCAAGACACGAGTCCAGTGGGCGCAGGATGTGGCTGCGGTCCTCGGGAAGGTACCGCTCACCGTCGGCGGGGGGATCAACGAGCTCTCGGACATAGAGGTGCTCTTCGAGGCGGGTGTCGCGAAGGTCTCGATGAACAGCGCCGCTGTTGCATACCCCGATCTGGTCACCGAGGCCGCCGAGCGGTGGGGTTCGGAGCGCATCGTGATCGCCATCGATGGGCGCCGGAACGAGGGGATGCCCTCGGGCTTCGAGGTGGTCGTGAGCGGCGGCCAAAGAGGCACCGGGATCGACTGCGTCGAGTGGGCGTCCCGCTGTGAGGACCTCGGCGCGGGTACGTTGCTGCCCACCAGCATGGATGGCGACGGCACGCTCGCCGGCTACGACCTGAAGTTCACGCGCGCCATCGCCGATGCGGCGGATCTACCCGTGATCGCATCGGGCGGCGCGGGGACGCTCGAGCACTTCTACGAGGGTGTGAAGAAGGGGCGTGCGTCCGCGCTGTTGGCAGCCTCGGTGTTCCACTTCCGCACCTTCACGATCGGTCAGGTCAAGGAGTATCTCGCCGACAGGGACATCCCGGTCCGGCTCTAAGAGGGAAGGACGTTGCATGTCCAGGCGCACCGACATCGAGAAGGTCATGATCATCGGCTCGGGGCCGATCGTCATCGGCCAGGCGTGCGAGTTCGACTATTCGGGCACGCAGGCGTGCAAGGCGCTCCGCGCGCTCGGCTATAAGATCGTGCTCGTGAACTCCAACCCGGCCACGATCATGACCGATCCCGTGATGGCCGATGAGACCTTCATCGAGCCGCTCAACATCGAGACGCTCGAGCGCATCATCGCCGAAAGCCGCCCCGACGCACTGCTACCGAACCTCGGGGGCCAGACGGCGCTCAACCTCTCGCTCGAGCTCTGGCGCCGGGGCATCCTCGACAAGTACGGCGTCCGCATCATCGGCGTGAGTCCCGAGGCGATCGAGCGCGGGGAGGACCGGCTCGAGTTCATGCGGACCATGGAGCGTCTCGGCATCGAGACGGCGCGTGGGGTGACCGTCGAGACCTTCGAGGATGCCGAGCGAGTGGCAGCGGACTTCGGCTACCCGGTCGTGATCCGCCCCGCCTTCACAATGGGCGGCACCGGCGGCGGCATCGTCTACAACGTCGAGGAGCTGCGTGTGATCGTCGCGCGCGGGCTGCAGGCCTCGATGGTGGGTCAGGTCCTCGTGGAGGAGTGCATTCTCGGCTGGGAGGAGCTCGAACTCGAGGTCGTACGTGACACGGACGGCAACATGATCACCGTCTGCTTCATCGAGAACGTCGACGCGCTCGGCGTGCACACCGGTGACAGCTACTGCACCGCCCCGATGCTCACGATCGCGCCGGAGCTGCAGGCGCGACTCCAGGACCAGGCGTACCGGATCGTGGAGGCCATCGAGGTCATCGGCGGCACGAACGTGCAGTTCGCGCACGACCCGGTCACGGGCCGCGTCGTGGTGATCGAGATCAACCCCCGCACGAGCCGCTCGAGTGCGCTGGCGTCCAAGGCGACGGGCTTTCCGATCGCGCTCGTCTCGAGCCGGCTGGCGAGCGGCCTTACGATGTCGGAGATCCCGTACTGGCGCGACGGAACGCTTGAGAAGTACACACCATCCGGTGACTACGTGGTGGTGAAGTTCGCGCGGTGGGCCTTCGAGAAGTTCCCGGGCGCGGTGGACAAGCTCGGAACGCAGATGCGCGCGGTGGGCGAGGTCATGTCCATCGGCAAGACGTACAAGGAGGCGTTCGGCAAGGCGATCCGCTCGCTCGAGAACGGGCGGATGGGCCTCGGCTTTGCCAAGGATTTCCACACACGCACACTCGAAGAGCTGATGGCGCTTCTGGCCGAGCCCACGAGCGAACGGCAGTGGATCATGTACGAGGCGCTCCGTAAGGGCGCGAGCATCGACGAGCTCTTCGGCAAGACGTACATCAAGCACTGGTTCATCGAGCAGATGGCCGAGCTGGTGGCGCTCGAGGAGGAACTGCTTGCCTACGCGGGCGATGACGGTGTGGCCGGGGCTGGCGCGAAGGCGGCGGCCGACGGGCGACCGGGCGCGCTTCCGGACGAGCTCCTCGTCCGCGCCAAACGCGATGGGTTCGCCGACGCGTACCTCGGGAGACTCCTCGGCGTGCCGGAGTGCGAGATCCGCGACCGGCGCGTCGCGCTCGGTATGGTGCACGCGTACGAGCCGGTGCCGGTCTCGGGCGTGGAGGACGCCGCGTACTACTACTCCACCTACAACGGCACCGACACCGTGCCGGTGAGCGATCGGAAGAAGATCATGGTGTTGGGCGGCGGACCCAACCGCATCGGCCAGGGCATCGAGTTCGACTACTGCTGCGTGCACGCGGCATTCGCGCTCCGCGGACTCGGCTGCGAGACGATCATGGTGAACTGCAATCCCGAGACCGTGTCGACCGACTACGACACCTCCGACAAGCTCTACTTCGAACCGCTGACGGTGGAGGATGTGCTCGGCATCTACGAGAAGGAGCGCCCGGATGGCGTGATCTGTCAGTTCGGCGGACAGACGCCACTCAACATCGCCCGCGCGCTCGAGGAGGCCGGTGTACCGATCGTGGGTACCAGCCCCGAGACGATCGACCTCGCCGAGGACCGCGACCGCTTCCGCGAGATCATGGAGCGGCTGGGCATCCCGATGCCGGAGTCGGCGATGGTCTCGACCCTCGATGAGGCGCTCGACGCGGCCGCGACCATCGGCTATCCGCTCATGGTCCGCCCGAGCTACGTGCTCGGTGGGCGCGGTATGGAGGTGGTGCACGACGAGGAGATGCTGCGCCGCTATGTGGCCGCCGCCCACGACGTGACGCCCGAGCGGCCGCTCTTGATCGACCGCTTCCTGGAGAACGCCATCGAGTGCGAAGCCGATGCGATCGCCGACGGCACGGACGCGTTCGTGCCTGCGGTGATGCAGCACATCGAGTATGCCGGCATCCACTCGGGCGACTCGGCATGCGTGATCCCGCCGGTCATCATCTCCGAGGCCGATCTGGCCACCATCGACGACTACACGCGCCGCATCGCCATCGAGCTCGGCGTGGTGGGCCTCATGAACATGCAGTACGCGATCTCCGACGGCATCGTGTATGTGCTCGAGGCCAATCCGCGTGCTTCACGCACGGTGCCGCTGGTCTCGAAGGTGGCGAACATCCAGATGGCACAGCTGGCCACGCGCGTGATGATGGGCGAGAAGCTCGCCGAGCTTGCCCTCGAGCGCGTACCGATCTCGCACTTCGGGGTGAAGGAGTCGGTGTTCCCGTTCAACATGTTCCCCGAGGTGGACCCGCTGCTCGGCCCCGAGATGCGCTCTACCGGCGAGGTGCTCGGCTTGGCCGACAGCTACGGGTTGGCATTCTACAAGGCGCAAGAGGCGACCGGCACCCGGCTGCCCGACGAGGGCACGGTGCTCATCACGATCGCCGAGCGCGACCGCGAGCGCATCCTGCCTGCCGCGCGTGAGTTCGCGAGTCTCGGTTTCCGCATCATGTCGACGAGCGGCACCGCTGCATTCCTGGCCGGGCATGGCGTCGAGACGACGCCCGTGCTCAAGCTCCACGAGGGCCGTCCCAACATCAGCGACGCGCTCACCAATGGCGAGGTGCAGCTCGTGGTGAACACGCCGGCGGGCAAGTCGAGCGAGTTCGACGACAGCTACATCCGCAAGTCGGCGATCAAGCACCGCGTGCCGTACATCACCACCACATCAGCCGCGCTCGCGGCGGCGCAGGGTATCCGCGCTCACCGCGAGTCGGCAGGTGAAGTACGCTCGCTGCAGAGTTACCACGCGAGCATCGGGTAGGACTACTCGGCGGCGCCCTGTGCTCCGATGCCATCGATTGAGGTGATGACGACCTCAGGTCCGGCCATCCGGATCGAGGCGCCGTCGAAGAGCGCGCCAGTCACTATGACGTCGCTCCCCTTGAGGGCTTCCAGCTCGTCGGCGAACTCGTCGGCGTTCTGGATCACCGCGATGTTTCCCTCGACCCCGGGTGCGCCGGTGAGCGCGTAGAAGCCGCCCTCAAGGTCGATCCACTCGAGCGTGCCGAGGGCGATCACGGTGCCGTCTCCCTGGTCGTAAAGACCGTTGGCGGGGCGAGTGTCGGACGGCACGTCACTGCCGACCGGGCCAGCGGCGTCTCCGGTGTCATCGCCCGGTGCCTCGACATCGGGTGTCTCGGCATCCGGCGTTTCCTCGGCCGACGAGCACCCGACGAGCGCGACGCCGAGCATGAGCGCCAGTACGAGCGCGATGGTCTTCGTGTACATCGTGCACCTCCTTGATCGTGAGCGGTTCAGGTCCTATGACGGTCGGGCAAGTGCCGGAGTTCGCATGCCCTGCCGGCCGCTCCTCAGGTCTTGATGATCGGCATGATTATCTCAGAGAGATACTCGTCGGGGGAGGCCACATCGTCGGGCCCGTTGAGGTATCGCTCGGCCGGTGGGCCGGCCAGCTCGTACCCGTTGTCCTCGATCCAGGCCCACAGCGCCTGGTAGGTGGGCAGGACGCTGTCGTACGGACCCTTGTGTATGGCGGTGACCACCTGCATCCCCTGGACCTGCTTGATCCCCACACCGCGTTCGTCCGGCTCTGATTCGGGTGCGTCACTGGTGAGCTGGACCTGGAGCTCCCACACCGCGTCCGCTTCCGAGGAGTCGGACGGGATGTTGAAGTAGATCGCTGTGGGTGCGCCCTTGGATCGCAGTTCATGCTCGGCGATCCACTCGTACAGACGGGCGAACGCGTCGGGCGTCTGCTTGTAGGGACCCTTCATCGGCATATAGGCGACCGCACCGGGTAGCACGTTCCTGATACTTGCTATCATGAAGATCACTCCTCTAAGGAGGGGTATATGCCCAAGAGAGACTACCACGAGGGTACTCGCGGGATGGTGCGGGCGCCATCTGACTATGCCTGTCAGCAACTCACGAAGGGGAATGGCCGATGATGAAGCGCACGGTTCTCGGACTACTGGTGGCGGCACTCGCGCTCACCGTTGCGGGATGCTCCGCCGTGGAAGACAAGATCGGTGAGGAGATCGGCGAGGAGATCGCCGGAGGAATCGTCGGCGGAGATGTCGAGGTCGATGGTGACAGCGTCACCATCAGCGGCGAGGACGGCGACGTCACGATCGCGGGCGGCGCCGAAGAGGTGCCCGAGGAGTTCCCGGACGACTTCCCGCTCTACGACGACGCGGATCTTGAGTCTGCCTCCAGCATCGCTGGTGGGGATGGCGCCTCGTTCTACTTGAACCTGGTCTCGAAGGACGACGCTCAGACCATCTACGAGTGGTACAAGACCGAGTTCGAGGATGAGGGCTGGGAGATCGTCAGCGACATGAACACGAGCAGTGGCGATGGCCGGACGGCGATCATCAGCGTGAACAAGCGCGATGTGGATGGAACGGTGACGATCGGCTCGACGGATGACGGTAGCGACATCGGCGTCATCGTGACGGAGAAGTAGCGCGCAGCGTACCTGTGTGAGAAGAGGCCCCCGTCGGATGTGGCGGGGGCCTCTTGCGTGTGTCATACCGTCTATGCGCCACAACCTCGGCCGCCGGACTACTTAACCACCACGAGGGACGCCGTAGTAACGCCATCGGCTGTCGGCTCGGACACGACCATGATGGTAGCGCCGGTCGTGAGACCGACGGCGTCCTCGGTGTACGCCACAACGGTGTTCTCATCGGTGTAGATCGTCTGCGATCCGGTCTCGAGTGAAAGGGTGATCGTATCGTCAGCCACCTCGAGGACCTCACCCTCAAGCGTGCCGCCCCGAGCCGGGCCTCCCATGCCGGCGCGATCGCCCATGTTCTGTGCAAGCCACGCCTGTCGTTCCTCGTCAGTCATGTCCTCCAACTCGGCCTGCTCATCGGCGCTCAGATCGGCGAACGGACCACGCCCCGCCGGAGTGCCGTCCGCGCCGACCATGCCCGCAGCGCCACCTGGTGATGCCGCGCTGCGCTGGTAGACGGTGCCTCCCCAGAAGGCTGCGCCAGCCAGCAGGAGCGTCGCCGCGGCAAGGGTTGCGATCTTCGCTGTTCGGTTCATCGTGATTCCTTTCGTGGGCTGCGTGAGGCTGTGCGCCTACTGGTAGCGGAGGGCATCGATCGGACTCAGCGCTGCCGCGCGGCGCGCGGGATAGTAACCGAACACAACGCCGATGAATGCGCATACGCCTGCCGCGAGCAGTACAGAATCGATCGTGATGACGGCGCTGACACCCAGGAGGTTCGCGGCGACGAAGCCGATGCCCCATCCGGCGACCACGCCCAGAACGCCGCCGATCAAGGTGAGCGTGATCGACTCGGCGAGGAACTGCGCGGAGATCGCGCCGCTGTCGGCGCCGATCGCTTTGCGCAGACCTATCTCACGGGTGCGCTCGGTCACCGTGGTGAGCATCATGTTCATGATCCCGATGCCCCCCACGAACAGTGAGATACCTGCGATGCCGGCGAGCAGCGCCGTGAACGTGCCCGTCACGCTGGAGACCGTCTCGAGCATGTCCGCCATGTTCTGGATCTGGAAGTCGGCGTAGTCGGGATCGCTGATGCCGTGGCGCTGCAGGAGCGTAGCTTCGACAGACGCCTCGGCCATGTCCATCTGCTCCTCGTCCGTGACCGTGAGCACGATCGAGGACAGGTACTGACTGCCCGTGACATACCGGAACGCGGTGGAGAGCGGGATGAACGCGGTCGAGTCCGCGTTGCTCAGCCCCGCTCCCTTCTCCTCGAGCACGCCGACCACGGTAAGGAGCATGTTGCCCGAGCGGATGTGCTCGCCCACTGGATCGGCCGCCTCGCCAAAGAGGTCCACGGCGAGCGTCGAACCCAGCACGACCACTTGCGCGTTGGCCACGTCGTCGCGCTCGGAGATGAACGAGCCGCTCACCACGGTGAGTCCGCTCACCGTGGCATATGCCGGAGTGACTCCCACGATCTGCACGTTGGCATTGGTCCCGTCGGCGACGAGCTGGGCCTGCCCCTGAGCCGACGGCGCGACGCCGCTCACGAGCGCGAGTCCTGCGAGCGACTCGGCGTCTTCACGGGTGAGGGACTGCACGCTCGCACCGAACGACCGCGCACCCGGCCCGCTCTGCCCACCGGCCGAAGGTGAGACGGTCAGCAGATTGGAGCCTGCGGCCTGGATGCTCTGCTCGATAGAGGCCTGCGACCCCTGACCGATCGCGATCATCGCGATGACCGATGCGATACCGACGACGATACCGAGGATGGTAAGACCGCTCCGCACCTTGTTGGACGTGAGCGAGTGGAGTGTTTCTGAGATAAGGTCGGCGAATCGCATCAGGCGTCACCATCCTGGTGGCCTACGGTGGCGGCGTCCTCGACGATCAGTCCGTCCTGTATCCGCACGACACGCTTGGTCCTGGCGGCGATGTGGGGCTCGTGCGTGATGAGCACGATTGTACGGCCCTCGGCATTGAGCCGGGCAAACAGCTCCATGACCGCATCCCCGGTGGCTGTGTCGAGGTTCCCGGTTGGCTCGTCGGCCAGCACGAGCGAGGGATTGTTGACCAGTGAGCGGGCGATCGCGACGCGCTGCATCTGCCCCCCGGACAGCTCGTTGCTGCGATGGGTCCACAGCGCCGACTCGAGTCCGACCGACTCCAGTGCGGCGACCGCCCGGGCCTCGCGTTCGCCGGGCGGCACCTGCGTGTAGAGCATCGGCATGACGACGTTGCGCATCACCGTGGAGCGAGGGAGGAGGTTGAACGCCTGGAAGACGAATCCGACCGTCTCGCGTCGCACCTGTGCCAACTCGTGGTCGTCGAGTGTCGCGACGTTGCGACCGGCGAGGCGGTACGTGCCCTGCGTCGGCGTATCGAGACAGCCGAGGATGTGCATGAGTGTCGACTTGCCCGAGCCGGACGGGCCCATCACGGCGGCGAACTCACCCTCGCGGACGGTGAGCGAAACGCCTCGGAGCGCGGGGGTCTCAGCGCCGGCGCCGTCGTAGACCTTCACCAGATCGCGGGCATCGATCACTGCGGGAGCGATGTCAGCCACGCGGGCCCCCACCCATCCCGGGCATCATGAGGCCGCTGCCGGACGAGGTGTCATCGGTGCTGTCGAGCGTCTGCGTCACGACCGTGTCGCCCTCGGACAGCCCGCTCAGGACTTGCGTCTGGGTCGAGCTCGCAAGGCCGGTCTCTACGGTGACCCGACGCGGCTCCGTGCTGCCGCTGTCGAGCACCTGCACGTAGTAACCGCCATCGCCATCCGATTGTACCGCCGAGTTCGAGACGATGAGCGTGTCTCTGGCGACCTCGGTGACTACAGTGGCCGCTGCCGACATCCCCGAGCGGAGTCGCGGATCGGCCACGTCGATCGAGAGCCACACGTCAAAGGTCACAACCCCGTTGGAGTTCGATCCGCTGTCGGCGATCTCATACACCTTCCCCGTCGCGGTGAGGTCTGGGAACGCATCGAACTCGATGTCGGCACGCTGCCCGAGCGCCAGCGACGGCAGGTCGACCTCGTTCACCGTGAGGTGGACGGCAAGCGGCTGTGCGGGCGCGATGACGACCGGCGCTGACGACGCGGCGCTTGTCGCGGTGGAACCGCCTGCGGCTCCACTCGTGGTGGTGGCTCCCGAACTCGCGCCGGGCGATACGCTGTCGCCCTCGGCGATCTCAAGCGCATAGACGATGCCACTGCAGGGTGCGATGACGGCAAGGTCGTCCTCCGCGGCACGCGAATCGTCGTACGCGAGTTCGCTGGTGGTGAGCTGGGCCTGTGCCGATGCAAGCTGCGCCTTCGCCACCGCGACATCCCCTTCCGCCACGTCGATGTCGGCTGCGCTCGCCGTTGGGGTCGGCTCCTGTGCGCGTGCGACCACCGCCTCGAGCGTGCTTTGCGCTCTGGTGACCTGGAGTTGCGCCTGTGCCACGCTCTGTTCTGATTGGCGGAGTGTTGCGAACGCCTTGGCGGTGTTCGACTCCGCCGATGCCGCGTCGAGCGTGAATAGGACGGTGCCCGTCTCGACGGCTGTGCCCTCGGCGACGGCGATGGTCGCGACCGTGCCGGCAACGGCAGGGTAGACGTCGGTCGTCCCGTCGACCTCAAGGTTACCGGTGCCCGCTGCGGTCACCGATAGCGTTCCGAGCGAAGCGGTCTCGGTCTGGTACGTGGTCCCCGCCTCGGCATCTCCGCCGTCCCGCACGAGCAGGTAGCTTGTCGCTGCGAGAACGACGAGACCCGCAAGCGCGATCCAGCCCTTGTGCCGCTTGATTCCGTTCGAGAGTGACATCGAGCCCCCGTTGTGTCGTACGGACTTCCCGCGCTCACAGTAGGTCTGGGGTGTGCGTCTCGTGTCGCGTCAACGTGTCGAACTTGTGGAGAACACCTGACGTGGCCGAGCCCAGATATCAGTGGCCGGAGGCCGTTTAGGATCTGGTAAGGCTCTGGTTCTACTCTGCCGGTATGGTGGCATCCCCACACGGGGACTCCGCCGTTCCATAGCCATATCGCGCACGAGAGGAGGGCAGTGGGTGTCAGCGTCACCGAGGCGAGCGTCCCGGTCTCCCGAGCATCAGTCGTCATCGAATCGAGGAGTCGAGATGAAGAAAGTGATCGCCATCGCCTTGCTGGCGCTTGTCCTGGCGTTGGGCAGCACCGCATCCGCGTTCGCCGCCAGCTCCGCGAACTACAGCATCATCGTGCCGCGTTTCCAGGCGGACAAGTACACGACCGCCAAGGCCGTCTACGCGTACCGTGACTTCGGGGTCAGGCACAAGTACTCCGGCGGTAAGCCGATCCGATTCGCTGTCTGTAACACGTCCCGGCAGCAGATCGGCTCGACGGTGACCATCTACCCGGGCGGCACGTACGCGCCACTGACGGATCTCTGGTACAACGCGACCGCCAGCACGCGCTACATCTTGGTGCGCATGGATTCCGCGACGTTCAACACCGTTGAGATCCTGTGCGCGGGCACGTGGGTCTGGAACTACTAAGACGTATTCCGGGGGGAGCAGCGCGGGGGTGGCGAGGGCCGCCCCCGCGGGGGGAGGCGATATGAGGGGGTTCGGTGCGTTGCGCCACGAGATCGTCCGGCTCATGACACGACGACGGTTCGTGCTTGCAGGGCTGGTCATGTTGCTGGCGGGAATCAGTTCGATGGCCGTTCGACACGACGGCCTCGTGTCGGCGCCGGGCATCGGGGGGTTCATCCGCAACAGCGGCTCCATGCTCTGGCTGACCGAGATCGACGGCGCGGGGACGTTCTTCCTCGCGTGGCCGCTCGTCATCGGTGGCACGCTCGCGGAGGACCTCGATTCGGGTCTGGCATCGTTGCTGATCACTCGTGCGGGGTCGCGATGGCGGTGGTTCGGCGCCAAACTCGGCGCCGCGTACGTCAGCTCCACGCTGTTGCTCCTGTTGCTCGCAGTCGTCTGGCTCGCGGTCGCCGTGTTCCTCGCGCCGTGGGATCCCACCAACGCCGGGGCAGTCGTCCCGTGGGGGAAGGAGCTCGCCTCGTCCGCGCCGCTCGCCCTCGGCTTCGCTGTCGTGCTGGTCCTCGGCCTTGCCGCTGCTGCCACCAGCGCAACGTCGATGCTGCTGGCGGCGCTCGGTGCCGGACGTACCGTCTCGCAGGTCGGCGCGTCGGTGGCCTACCTCGCGTTCATGTTCATGCTTCCCGGAGCGGTCAACCCCGGCGAGCGGGCGCGGATGCTGAGCTCGTTCGCCGAGTGGGCGACGCCCGCCACGACCGTCGGCTACTGGGTCGCCGTGTTGGGCATGACGGCCGCGGCAACGTATGCACTCTTGAGAGTACGGGAGAACCGATGAACACAGAACACACTCACACGGCGCCACTCCGGGGGGCGCGGACCGGTACCGATGCTCGCCCGCTCGTCGAGGTACGGGGCGTCGCCAAGGTGTACGGGAGCAAGACGGTCCTCGACGACGTGGCGATGACGATCCGGCGTGGCGAGGTCGTAGGGCTCGTGGGCCCCAACGGCGCCGGCAAGACGACGCTCATCCGCATCCTCTCGGGGATGTCACGCCCCTCGCGGGGCGAGGGTACGGTCCTCGACCGGGACATCGCCTCCACTGCCGGTCGGTTACCGTTCCTGGGCCTGATGGTCGAGCGCCCGATGTTCATCGAGACGCTGAGCGGCAGACGGAATCTCGAGCTGCTGTTCGGCATCCGGGGAGCCGCGGATGGTTCATCTGCCGAGAGCGTGCTCGAACGCGTGGGACTCGATCCGTCGGACCGCAAACCGGTGCGCGCGTACTCTCTCGGGATGCGGCAGCGTCTCTCCCTGGCGCAGGCGATCGGCGAGCGGCCGCGTCTCGTGGTCCTCGACGAGCCCACCAACGGGCTGGATCCGCAGGGGATCATCGAGATGCGGAGTCTCGTGCGGGAACTCGCGGACAGGGACGGCATGGGCGTACTGCTCACGAGCCACCTGCTGACCGAGGTAGAGGCGGTGTGCGACAGGGTCGTCCTGATCCACGGCGGTCGTGCGCAGCGCGTGTACGCGCCAGGAGATGCCGAGGCGCGGGGGGCGATGCTGCTTGAGGTCGCGTCGCCTGAAGACGTCGGGCGGGTGGCTTCGGTCGGCGTGGTGGAGGTGGTCGGTAGCGGGGGGCCGTTGCTGATGCGCATCCGGGTGCGGGAGGCGGTTCCTGACGTGGTCAGGGCGCTCGTCGGCGCCGGTGTGCGGATTGAAGCGATCCACCGGGACGGCAGCGGCTTGGAGCGCGCCTACATGGAGACGGTCGGTGCCCGATGAAGCAGACCATCGCACTGATCCGCATGGAGCTCGTACGGATGTTTACCTCACGCCGGTGGCTCGCAGGGCTCCTGATCTGGGGTGTCGTGGGTAAGCTCGCCGCCGACGAGGTAGGCTCGCATGTGCGCAACGTCGGACTCGGCGGGTGGACCATCTTCGACGTGCATGCCGCACTCGTGAACAACATGTTCTTCGTCGGCTTCCTGCTGCTCACCACCTTCGTCCTGATCGCGTGCGATGGGCTGGCGCGCGATCGGGAGACCCGGTTCGCACACATCGTCATGGTGCGGGCAGGCAGCCGCTGGGAGTGGTGGGTGAGCAAGGCTCTGCCGATGGCGCTCGCTGCCGTCGTCTTCCAGGCGGGGGCGCTCGGAGTCACGCTTGCGGCCGCGGTCTACGAGGGCGGCACGATATCCCGCGCGCCGTCGGCGTTCGCGCTCGGGGAGGTGAACGAGTCAGCGGACGTGGCAAGCCAGCTCTTCTTCACTCCCGTGCAGCCCGGCACCGATATGCTCGTGCGCGAGATCGGGACGTCGCTCTACCTGTCGCTCGGGTTCGCCGCGATCGGTATGGCCGTACTTGCGCTCACCGTGCGCTTCCCCGCGAGCTGGCTGCCGGGACTGGTGACTGTGGGGGTCGTGCTGGGCGACCGCATCCTCGGGTGGTTCATCCACGCCTCCTGGTACGCGTGGGTCAGTCCCTCGCTCAGGTTGATGGAGGCCGCGCACTCAGCCGCGGTGGTCCATGACCCGCTGCCTCTGTGGTCGAGCCTCGTGTGGTGGACGGTGCTGCTTGCCGGATCCACGATCGCCGGCCTCCGGATGCTGCGGCGGGTGGACGTGTAGCGCACTGAGCGGAGCCTGCGCCTGGTATGCTCGAGCCACGGACCCCGACCGCGAGGACGAGCGTGTATCAGACGGACTGGCTGCTGCGGCAGATCGAGCAGATGGGTGACGTGCTGCGCCGCCTGATCGCTGCGCTCCGCGAGCATCGTCCCGAAGATGCCATCGCTCTCACTCGCGAGGCGGTTCGGGACCTGCTCGACACCGATGCGGACCTCGTCGACGCACTCACCGGCGAGGGTCTTGTCACGCTGCTCTCCGCGGGCGGCACACTCGACACCGTCCGTGCGCACATGCTCGCCGAGCTGCTCGTCGCTCGGGCCGACGCGCTCTCCCTGCAAGGTCGTACCGTCGCGTCCGCCAGAGAGCGCCAGCGGGCACGCACGCTTCTGGAAGCGGTCGCGCCGCTCGTCGAAGGTGCCGACGAGCGGCGCGTGGTCGAGCTTCTGGGTTGGCTCGAAGGCTAGGCCTCTGCGATTGCCGCCTCGGCGCTCGCGTCCTTGCGGCGCTTCACGGACTTCTCGATCTCCACGGCCCAGAAGACCACGCTCGAGAGCGCGAGAGCGATCAGCAGGTCGCGAAGCGAGAGCGCCTCGGTCTTGAACACCTTCTGCATGAACGGCACGTAGATCGTCGCCATCTGCAGTGCGAAGGTGAGCGCCACCGCGCCGAGCATGGGCTTGTTGGAGAGAAGGCCGATCTGGAAGAGCGACTGGCGGTCGGAGCGGATGGCCATCGCGTGCCCCATCTGGGAGAGGCAGAGCACGGTGAACACCATCGTGCGCCAGTACAGGTCGTGCCCCTCGGGCGAGTGCGGCATCGCCCACGCCTGCATGAACAACGACGCGCCACCCATGAGCAGACCCACCCAGACCAGATGCGTGCCGAGCCCGTCGGCAAAGATCGACTCCTTGGGCGCGCGCGGCGGGCGCTCCATGATGGCGCGCTCGTGCGGCTCGCTCGCGAACGCCAGGCCTGGCAGGCCGTCGGTCACGAGGTTGATCCACAGGATGTGGATCGGCAGGAGTGGGATCGGCATGCCGAGGAGCGGAGCCAGCAGGATCGTCCAGATCTCGCCTGAGTTCGAGGTCATCGTGTACTTGATGAACTTGCGGATGTTGTCGAAGATGCGGCGACCCTCGCGGACCGATGACACGATCGATGAGAAGTTGTCGTCCAGCAGCACCATCGAGGCGGCTTCCTTGGCCACGTCGGTGCCCGTGATGCCCATCGCCACGCCGATGTCGGCCGTCGCGAGCGCGGGCGCGTCGTTCACGCCGTCACCGGTCATCGCCACGAACTCGCCGCGGTCCTGCAGCGCCTGCACGATCTTGAGCTTCTGTTCGGGCGCGACACGCGCATAGACGCGGATGCCCTCCACGCGGCCCTCGAAGTCCTCGAGAGAGAGCGCGTCGAGTTCGGCGCCGGTGATCATCTGCTCCTTGTGGTCCGCGATGCCGAGGCGCTTGGCGATCGCGAGCGCGGTGGCCGGATGGTCGCCGGTGATCATCACGGGGATGATGCCGGCGGTCTTGCACGTGTGGACCGCTTCACGGGCCTCGTCGCGCGGTGGGTCTACGAGCCCCGTGTAGCCGAGCAGGGTGAGGTCCTCCTCGAGAGAGGAGCAGTCGCCGCCTTCAGGTAGCGTGTCGAGGCGGCGCATGCCAAAGGCGAGCACGCGCAAGCCCTCGGCCGACCAGCCGTCCACGAGTGCGGCTGACGCATCGGGGTCGAGCGGGATCGCGGAACCGTCGGCGGCCATCCCCTCGCGGGAACGCTCGAGGATCGCCTCCGCAGCGCCTTTGGTGAACGACACGTAGCTGCCGTCGGACAGCGTGTGCACGGTGGTCATGAGCTTGCGATCCGAGTCGAACGGCACCTCGGCCGAGCGGGGCAGCTCTACCGCGAGCTCGGTGGGGACGAAGCCGTTCTCGGCGGCGATGCGGTAGAAGGCGATCTCGGTGGGATCCCCCACGAGCGCGTCGTCGTTGCCGGTGACGTCGTTGGAGAGCGCGAGCGCACGGCCGAGCCAGCCGAGGCCGTCGCCGTCGCCGGATAGCGCCGCCGGGCCGATCGCGCGTGCGTCGCCCGTCGCAAGGTGCTCCACGGTCATCTTGTTCAGGGTGAGCGTGCCGGTCTTGTCGGTGCAGATGTAGGTGACCGAGCCGAGCGCCTCCACGGCAGGCAGCTTCCGGACGAGCGTGTTGGTCTTCACGAGCCTGCTCGCGCCGAGTGCGAGCGAGATCGTCGCCACGGCAGGGAGCGCCTCGGGCACGGCCGCCACCGCGAGGGCTACGGCGGTGATGAACATCTCGAGGATGTCGCCGCCTTGCATCACGCCCACCACGAAGACGATCGTGCAGAGTCCGAGCGCGGCCAGGCCGAGTTGCTTGCTGAACTGCGCCAGACGCTTCTGCAGCGGCGTCTTCGTGTCACCCGCCGAGCCGAGCAGGTGGGCGATCTTGCCGAGCTCGGTGGCGAGTCCGATGCCGGTCACCACGCCCACGCCGCGGCCGTAGACGACCTGCGTGCCGCGGTAGGCCATGCTGGAACGGTCGCCGATGGGGGAGTCGGCGCCCTCGACGGCGTCGGTGTACTTCTCCACCGGCAGCGACTCACCGGTGAGCGCCGCCTCGGCCACACGGAGGCCGGCCGACTCGATGAGCCGGATGTCGGCTGGCACGACGCGTCCTGCATCAAGAAGCACGATATCGCCGACGGTGAGGTCGGATGCCGGCACCTCGGCCGCCACGCCGTCGCGACGCACGGTAGCGGTCTCGGCCGCCATCTCACGGAGCGCCTCCATTGCCCGCTCGGCGCGGAACTCCTGAACCACGCCGATGACGGCGTTCAGGATGACGATCACAAGGATGGCGATCGTGTCGGCGGCTTCACCGAGCATGCCGGAGATCACGGCAGCGCCGAGGAGCAGGAGGATCAGGAAGTCCTTGAACTGGTCGAGCACCATCGCGGGGATGGTGCGTTTTTCGCCCTCGGGCAGCTCGTTGGGACCGACCGCTTCCTGGCGGCGGGCCACCTCGGCGGCTGTAAGACCGTTCGGCGTGCTGTCGAGGCGGGAGAGGACATCGCCGGCGGGGACGGTGTGCGCCGCTTTGACGACGAATGCGGGGTCGAGCGACGCGGGGTCGGTCGGGGTGCGTGGTGACATGCTTCCTCCAGGGCGTGATGGGTCAGGACACATCGGTTCCTGAAGGTCTCGCACGCGAGGTGTCTCGTGGGCAGGGCCGGGGTGGATGCACCCGTGATGACGGCCTGCCTCCCGGTGCGGGACCGGGCAGCTACTCCCCTTCGGCGCGAATCATAGCGGAAGCGCGGGATGAGCGCGAGGGTGATGGCGGGCTGGAGTGGCGCGGAACAAGCCGGGCCGAGAAGGATGTCGGGCAGCTCCGGTGCCTCAGTTCGCGCGGAATGCTTCCTCGCCGCGGACCTCGAGCACGCGGTTGTCGCTGTCCACGAAGACGGCGCTCGGCTTCCACGTCCGCGCATCCGCATCTTCGATCTCCACGAACGACGCGATGATCACGAGGTCGCCCTCGCTCACAAGGTGTGCGGCCGCGCCGTTGACACACACAGCACCGCTGCCGCGGGGCGCGGCGATGGTGTAGGTGGTGAGGCGTGCGGCATTGGTGACGTCCCAGATGTGGACCGCCTCGCCGGGCAGGATGCCGGCGGCGTCGAGCAGGTCCTCGTCGATCGAGACGCTGCCCTCGTACTCCACGTTCGCTTCGGTGACGACGGCGCGGTGGATCTTGCCGCCGAGCATGGTGCGCTTCATATCTTGTGCTCCCCGGGTACACGCCGCGCGAGCGGTCGCGTCTCGTTCATGGGCCTCAGGTGGGGAATTGTAGCATGCGTGAAGCGATGACCGCTGGTCGATCAGTCCGCTTCACGCGGATTACACGACGAGATCATGTGGGTACAGAGTCCGTACACCACGAGCTCCTCGCTCAAAAAGGACACGTACGTGACTCGGTCAGTACGCGTTGGCCTGAGTCATCGCTTGGAGCCACTTCCCCCCGGTGGCTCCAAGCGTACGTCATCACCGCAAAAAGCAAGATGACCGCTCCCTGCTCGGAGGCGGCCATCTTGTTCAGCGCAGACACTGCGCCCTTCGTCATGCATGGTGCGCTGCGTGCGGGTGCACGAGCGGTTCGCCAGTGATGATGCTGGCATCCTCATCGTGATTGAGCTTCCAGAACGCGACTACCATCGGAACCCCGTACCAGAACGCGACCCACGCGATACCGGCGACCACGAGCCTCATTGTCTCAGACACGGCGACTCACCTCCCCCCGGGATTCCCCAAGTTGCTTCGAATACTTTGCCCCTCGTATCAACATATACCCCGGATGCTCAAAAGTATCCATAGGATATGCATTTTTTATCGAATTCTTTGCAACTCGCAGTTACATGTTGCATATTTGCTTGAAACTACTAGTTACAATCTGCATAGGCGGTTTTCTGCGTGTTCGCCGCCATTCACGGTATCGGCTGGGGCCTCGATCGTGCTCTTAGCCGCACCCTCACTCGCGCCCCGGGCATCGCTCGGCGATAATGAGAGCCCCGGGGGACGAGGTGCCCGCAACGTCACGACCGCACGCCGCCCACCCCCGCTTCCATCCGCAGCCGAATCGCTGAGGAGTCGACGATGATCGAGCGCTACACCCGCCCCGAGATGGGCCGCATCTGGGACCTGGAGAACAAGTTCGAGATCTGGAAAGAGATCGAGGTCCTCGCCTGCGAAGCGCAGGTCGAGCTCGGCGTGATGCCAGCCGACGACGTGGCGGTCATCCGCGAGCGCGCCGCGTTCGAGGTGGAGCGCATCAACGAGCTCGAGGCCACGCTCAACCACGACGTGATCGCGTTCCTCACCAACATGGCCGAGCACATTGACGCGGGCCTCGGCGCCGACGAGCCCAAGCCGAGCCGTTGGGTGCACTACGGCATGACCTCGAGCGATCTCGGGGACACCGCACTCTGCTACCAGATGACGCAGGCGCAGGACCTCATCATCGAGGACGTCCGCCGTCTCGGGCGCATCTGCGTGCGTCGCGCCGGGGAGTTCGCTGACACGCTCTGCGTCGGCCGGACCCACGGTATCCACGCCGAGCCGATGTACTTCGGGATGAAGTGGGCCGCGTGGGCGCAGGCGCTCAAGCGCGCCGAGAAGCGGCTGATCGCGGCACGTGAGTTCTCGTGCGCGTGGGGCGCCATCTCCGGCGCGGTGGGCAGCTACTCCAACATCGATCCGCACGTCGAGGCGTACGTGTGCGAGAGGCTCGGGCTCGTGCCCGATCCGGCGTCGACGCAGGTGATCGCGCGCGACCGCCACGCGCATGTGCTCGGGGTGCTGGCCACCGTGGCAGCCACCGCCGAGTGGATCGCCACCGAGATCCGCGCGCTGCAGAAGAGCGACACGATCGAGGCCGAGGAGCCGTTCACGGCAGGCCAGAAGGGCTCGAGCGCGATGCCGCACAAGCGCAACCCCATCACCGCCGAGCGCGTCTGCGGGCTGGCGCGCGTGGTGAAGGCCAACGCGCAGGTGGGCTTCGACAACGTGGCGCTGTGGCACGAGCGTGACATCTCGCACTCCTCGGCCGAGCGCGTGGTGCTCGCCGACTCCTACATCGCGACCGACTATCTTCTCGGCAAGCTCGAGTGGATCCTCGACGGCCTCGTGGTGTACCCCGAGGTCATGCGAGCCAACCTTGAGAAGACGCGCGGGCTCATCTACAGCAGCCGCGTGCTCCTCGAGCTCGTGGACACCGGGATGAAGCGCGAGGACGCGTACCTGGTGGTGCAGCGCAACGCGATGGCCGTGTGGGACGACATCCAGCACGCGCGCGAAGGCGCTACCTACCGCGAGCGCCTGGAGACCGACCCCGAGTGCGTGCTTGCGGCCAAGCAGCTCGACGCAATCTTCGACCCGCACGCGTTCCTGGCGCGGGCCCGTGTGGTGCTCGAGCGGGCGGCGGCGCTGGAGTTCTAGCCACACCCGCTCATCGTCGGGAGTGTCGACTGGCGCACAGTCATCTGGCAGATGGCTCTCAATACGCGCGCGCGTGGACCGATAGCAGTAGGACGAGCACCCCCACGATCATCCGAGGTTCCACATGCGCCCCGTTGAGCCCATCCTTCTGGGACTCCGCCCGCATTTCGAGGCGAATCCCGATCTGACCCGCATTCTGGTCAACGCGACCTCATGGTTCGAGGCGAGCCTCGCGCTCGGTGTGCTTGCCGATGAGCTTCCGGCACGGGCACTCGTCACCTGCGCGAACGTGCGGGAGATCGTGAAGGAGCTTCCCCGCTGCCCGATGCCGATGCGTCTGGACTTCGAGAGCCTCGCCCGTGTGTGGAATCTCGAGCGTGAGGAGCACGCATGGGTGCGACGGTTCGAGCACGTGGACGGTGGCTACAGCATCGCGCTCCTCGGCGACGGCAACCACCTCTACGATATCGTGGTGCGCACCGAAGGCCGGTCGCTCATGCTGATGCCGCCCGACCGCTCCCAGGATTTCGTGAATGCCGAGGTGATCGATCTGATGGTCGAGCGCCCCGCGATCCTGGGCAGCGTGGTCGATCTGACCGTTGCCATGGGCCTGCCGTTCTATCCGATGTTCTACATGTCGCTGGAAGACTGGCATCAGGAATACGCGACGGCCGTCTTCAGCGAGATCGTCGATGAGTTCGACCGGTATCGGGAGCCTGCGGTCGCGGAGGCGGCGCGTGCCGCCATGCCTCCGGTGAAGTACAGGGCGCGGCGTCGCGCGAAGAAGACCTCGCCGAATGCAGCGTAGAGTCAGCGGTCCGGCGGTGGTGCAGGGAAGTCTGCGGACAGGAGCTCAGCGCCTGCTGGTCACTCAGTACCCGCGCGTGAGGTCTACGGCGGTGCCCGGCACGCGTCCCGCCCTCAGATCGTCCAGCGCAGCCGAGAGGGCGCGCACGACGTCCTCGGCATCGGTGACGGCCGCGATGTGTGGCGTGAGCGTCACACGGGGGTGACTCCAGTACCAGGCATCCGCGGGAGGTGGCTCGAAAGGGAGCACGTCGAGCACCGCGTGGCGGAGGTGTCCGGTCTCGAGCGCCTGTCGGAGATCATCCATCACGACGGACGCCCCTCGGCCCACGTTGATGAAAAGCGCATTCTGTAGCCGACTGAATATCGACCTGCCGATGCTGTTCTCGGTCTCGGGCGTCAGCGGGAGCGTGTTCACGAGTACGGCCGTCTCGCGTGGCACGGCTCCCGGTTCGGCCGCGGCCGCCGTGCGCGAGAAAGCCGGGTGCGCGTGCCCGCTGCGGTTCACTCCGCAGGTCACGAAGCCCGCGCCCTGCAGCGCTTCGGCCACGCCTGCGCCGATCCCGCCGGTCCCGAGGATCGCTGCAACCGCGCCGTCCATGCGGGGTGTGTCGAGACGACGCCACTCGCGGTTCGCCTGCGCCTCCCGGTACTCGTCCAGGTGGTGTGCATCGGCAAGTACATGGGCGAGGACGAAGAGGCCCATCTTCCGGGGCATGTCGCCGACCGTCCGGGTGAGCAGGATGGGGCGGGGGAGGGTGCGGAGTGTCGAAGCGATGGCGTCCACACCCGCGCTCATCGCGTGCACCCACACGATCTGCGCGTGGTCGATGTTGCCGGGGAGCTGGAAGCCGCTGAAGGCGTCCGCCCATGCGAGGTCGTCTTCTGAGAGCGGACCCTCGGGCACGACGCGCGTCTCGATGTCGGGGCAGACGGCACCGAGGCGGGTGGCCACCTGGCTGGCAAGGAAGTCTGCGATCAGCAGGCGGCGGATATCACCGGCGTGCGCTGCCGCCTCCGTCCTGCGATCGATGATGGTGTCTTCCACTGCAACCTCCGGTCGGTGCGGCACTCCGCTCCAGTCTACGGACTCGGCATCGGGGACGCCACGTGATGAGAGCATCGTGCTGGCTCGCGCCGCGGACGCGATGGTAATCTGAGGTCGTTATCGGTGTCCGCAGGGGCCGGTGCACCGGATCGGGCAACCACGGGGAGCACCGCCATGCGCCGACTACTCGCGCCACTCCTGCTCGCGCTGACCATCCTGGTCGCCGCTCCCGCAGCGGCATTCGCTGCGGATTATCACGTGGCAGTGGGCGGTGATGACGCGGCAGGCACGGGCACGCTGGCCAGTCCCTTTGCAAGCGTCCAGAAGGCGATCGATGTCGCTGCCTCCGGTGGCGGCAACGTCTACGTCGGGCCGGGCACGTTCACCGGGAACATCACGCTCAGAAACGGCGTCTCGCTGTACGGGTCAGGAGCCGAGGAGACCACGCTCACCGTCGTGAGTGGGAGCGTGATCACCATCAGCAACATCGGAGGTGGCGAGACCGTCTCCGGGTTCACCATCACCGGCGGATCGGCGGTGTGTGGGGGAGGCGTCTACTGCCTGAACTCCTCGCCGGTCATCGCGGACAACACGATCAGGGACAACTCCGTATATGCAGCGGACGGGGAAGCATCCGGCGGCGGCCTCTACAGCCGTGGCGGCGCGCCTGTCATCCGGAACAACCTCATCACCGGCAACACCGCTTCAGGGGGGTACCCCACGGGAGCCGGCATCGCCCTTGTGAGCTCTGCCGCAACGATCGACGGCAACACCATCGTGGCAAACTCGATCGAGGGCGAAGAAACCGACGGCATGGGCGGAAGCGGCACCGGCGGTGGCATCTACTGCATCGGCACATGTTCGATCACCGCGAACATCATCGCGGATAATGTGGTCACCGCCGGATACGCGCTTGGTGGCGGCATCTTCGCGGTCGACGGGTCGCCACAGATCGTTGGCAACACCATCACCGGCAACGTGGCCGAGGGTGTGCCGGCCGATGACTACGACTATGGTTCTGCGACGGCTGGCGGTATCGGCGTCCTCCGTGCGTCGGCGCTCATCGCACGCAACGTGGTGGCGGACAACGTGGCTCGCGGGAACGGCGCCACCGCTGGCGGCCTTTACTTCAACGCGCAACTGGGTTCGCTCGCACCCGATATCATCGGCAACATCATCTCCGGCAACGCTGCCGAAGGTGTCCCTTCGACGATGAGCGGCGGGTCGGGGACGGCCGGCGGCGTCTATCTTGCCGATGGCGCCCCGCGGCTGGTCGGCAATGTGATCAGCAACAACACCGTGAGCGGTGAGTGGGGCGAGGCCGGCGGGGTGCTGGTGAGCGCGTTCTGGGAGCGCACGACGCCAACGATCACGAACAACGTGATCACGGGCAACGCACTGGCCGTGGAGGGGGGCGGCAACGGCGCCGGGATGGTGTTCGACTCCTCGGCGGCGTTCGTGCGGAACAACACGATCGCGGACAACACGGTGCAGGGCGCCTACTCCGGCGCCGGTGGCGTGTTTGCAGACGATTTCTGGGGGCTCGGCAGGCCCGACATCAAGAACTGCATCCTGTGGGGCAACACGGGAGCGGAGCTCTCCGGCGTGGGCGCCACATACTCGTGCGTGGAGGGCGGCGCATCGGGAACCGGGAACATCAGCGGCGATCCTCGGTTCGCGGACGCGGCCGAGGACGACTACCGTCTTGTGGACGACTCACCGTGCCTCGATGTGGCCGACCCGGCAGTCGCACCGGCGCTGGACCTACGGGGCGTCGTGCGCCCGCAGGGTGACGGACCGGACATGGGTGCTTACGAGTACGTTCCTCCGGTGCCGGTCTTGCCGGTGGCCAACGACGATGCGTACGTCGTGAGCGAGGACCACTTGCTCACGGTCCGTGGGCTGGGTGTGCTCGCCAACGACACGGTCGTCGCCGACGGCGCGCCGCTCACCGCGAGCGTGACCACGGCACCCTCGCACGGGAGCGTGACGCTCGATCCGCGCGGCGCCTTCAGCTATCTGCCGGACGCCGACTGGACGGGTACCGACTCGTTCGAATACGCGGCGACCGACGGGTTTGGCGCGGCACACACCGCAACAGTCACGATAACCGTGACGGCCACCTCCGGAGCACCCGTGATCGATCCGATCGAGGACACGGCGGTCGACGAGCTCACCGAACTCGCCTTCAGTGTGACGGCCACCGACGGCGTCGCCCCGATCCAGCCCCTCGTGTTCGGTCTCGACGGTGATGTGCCGGCGGGCGCCTCCATCGACGCCACGACCGGCGCGTTCAGCTGGACCCCGACCGAGGAGCAGGGCCCCGGCACGTACGAGATCCGGGTCATCGCCCGTGGTAGCGCAACCATCGATGCCGAGACGTTCATGGTCACTGTTGCCGAGGTGAACGTCGCCCCGGTGTTCGATGCGATTGGCGACATCACCATCGATGAGTGCATCGAGTCCACGTTCACGGTGACGGCGACAGACGCCGACATACCGACGAACACCCTCACCTTCTCGCTTGCCGAGGGGGCGCCCGAGGGCATCTCGATCGACGCCGCAACCGGCGTCTTGCGCTGGACTCCCGCCGAGGTGGACGGTCCGGACACCTACCTGGTCCCCGTCGTAGTGAGTGACGGTGCGCTCGAGGAGACCGCCACGGTCGCGGTGACCGTGGCCGAGGTGAACATCGCCCCGGTGTTCGACGCGATCGGCCCCAAGAGCGCGGACGAGCTCACACCACTGACGTTCACGGTGACTGCGACAGACGCCGACATACCCGCAAACACCCTCACCTTCTCGCTTGCCGAGAAGGCGCCCGAGGGCATCTCGGTCGACGCCACGACAGGCGCATTCGCCTGGACACCCGCCGAGGCGCAGGGGCCCGCAGTGCACGAGATCCCCATCATCGTCTCCGACGGTGCGCTCGAGGACACCGCGACGGTCACCGTCACCGTGGCCGAGGTGAACGTCGCCCCGGTGCTGGACTGGATCGGGAACCAGGCAGTCACGCTCGGCGAGGCCGTCGAGTTCACCGCTACCGCGACCGACGGCGACCTCCCGGCCAACACGCTCACCTACAGCCTGGAGGCGGCACCGCCCGGCGCTACCATCGACCCGGCCACCGGCGCGTTCTCGTGGGCTCCGCCGGCGACAGGCTCCTTCGGCATGATCGTCAGAGTGAGTGACGGCATCGAGACCGACTTCCAGGTGGTGGTCATCACCATCGCCGAGCCCGCCGATACGACCGCTCCGTCCGTGCCGACCGACGTGATCGCCACGCCGCTCTCGACGACATCCGTCCGTGTCACCTGGAGCCCCTCGGCAGACGCGAGCGGCATCCGGTACTACACGGTGTACCTGGACGGGGTTGCGGCGACCACGGTCGCCGACACGTCGGCCATCATCACGGGACTCACGCCGCAGACGGCCTACGACTTCACCGTGGTCGCCGTGGACGGCTCGCCGGCGGCGAATGTATCCACGCCGAGCGTGACCGCCAGCGCGACCACGCTCAGCCTGCCTGACACCACCGCACCGGTCATCACGATCGAGGGCGTGAGCGCCGGCGCCACCTACGACACGCCGGTGACGATCACGGCTTCTGCGCTCGACTCCATCGACGGAACGGTCACCCCCACGCTCACCCTCAACGGGCAGCCGTTCGTAAGCGGGGACGCCGTTTCCATCCCGGGTACCTATGCGCTCGTGGCAGTGGCCGAGGACACCGCGGCCAACTCCGCCACGCGAAGCATCATCTTCACGATCGTGGAGCCGGCGCCCCGGCCGACCGTCGTGGAAGTCGCGGGAGATGACCGTGTGGGGACCGCGATCGCAGCGTCCGCACTTGGCTTCCCCGAAGGCTCGGAGCACGTGCTCATTGCCACCGCACGCTCGTTCCCGGACGCCCTCGGCGGTTCGGCGCTCGCGGGTGTGCTCGACGCACCCGTCCTGCTCACCGAGCCTGATGTGCTTTCCGGAGCGGTCGCGGCCGAGGTCGCGCGCCTCGGCGCCACGCACATCATCGTGCTCGGCGGCGAAGGGGCCGTGAGCGCGGATGTGTACGACCAGCTCGCGGGGCTGGCGGACGTCAGCTCGGTGGAGCGTATCGCTGGCGCTACCCGGTACGAGACTGCCGGGCGGATCGCTGCCCGGGCCATCGAAGAGCTCGGGGAGAGCTGGGACGGCGCCGCGTTCGTCGCAACGGGGGAGACCTTCCCCGACGCGCTCGGCGCGTCTCCGCTCGCAGCCGCCAAGGGCTGGCCCATCTATCTCGTCCATCCGGATCCCGCCACGCACGGGGGACTCGTCGCAGCGATGGAAGCCGATGGAGTCTCGCACGTGCTCATGCTCGGCGGTGAAGGCGCGCTCCCCAAGACACTCGCGACCGCTCTCGGCAGCGCGTTCGGTGAGACTGCGGTGGAGCGCCTTGCGGGAGAGAACCGCTACGCCACCGCCGTCGCCGTCGCCACGTACGGCGTGGAGGAGGCCGGACTCACCTGGAACGGGCTTGCGTTCGCGACCGGTGAGGACTTCCCGGACGCGCTTGCGGGTGGAGCGCTCCAGGGCAGCAGCGGCTCGGTCATGCTGCTCGTCCACCCCGACTTCCTGCATGACGGGGTCGCCGAGGTGCTTGGCGCCAACAAGGCCGATATCGCCGAGGTGCGTTTGCTGGGGGGCACCGGCGCCGTGCCGCAGGAGATCAGGGGCGCGGTGGTGCAGGCACTGCAGTAGGGCAGGCCGGGCGAGCCAGTGCACG
Source organism: Coriobacteriia bacterium (assembly GCA_016938395.1). The sequence continues at coordinate 27,257 of JAFGUS010000058.1, forward strand.
GCTGCCTGGATGACCCTCCCTGCTACTGCCCGCCGAGTCCGAGGTCGAGTCGCTTCGCGAGGTCGGAGACCGGCGTGAACACGTACTCGTGGCTTTCGCGTCGCTGCTCGAGGTAGCCCTTGTCCACCAGATCCATCAGGTCCCCACGGGCGGTCGCATACGCCACGTTGTATGCACGTTTGTGGTACGCGATCGTGAACGTGGCACTCGGCAGCCGGAGCGCTCTTCCGAGGATGGAGCACTGGCGATGATTGAGGTCCTCCTTGGCCTGCAGGGCGTTTCGGATGGCGTCGTAGCGTCGCGAGGCCAACTCGATCCGGCGCTGCAGATCCTCCAGGGCTCCGACGATCGCCTCCAGGTTGAACATCAGGAACCCGGTGAGGTCGCGCTCGTTCACGATCGCATCACGCCATGCGCGCGGGAGTTCGCGACCACGCTCGAGCGTGATCTGAGAGAGCGGGAGTAGCTGCAGGTTGGCATAGCCCTGCTGCCTCAGGAACACGAGGAACAGTAGGCGTGCCAGTCCCGGCTGGCGACGGGCGAACGGGCGCATGTCCTCGATCCAGAAGTAGATCACGATCGCCTTGATCATGGGGTGGAGGAAGCTGCGAGAGTCGGTGGCGAACGACTCGATTTGCTTCAGGTCGGAGCCGATCTTCTCCGGTGCGGACGGCCCGCTCTTGGCCCACTGGTCGATCGGGCCCGCGTCCGCGTCAGATGTGTCACGAAACCGCAGCGCCTCGTCCCTGCTGATGACGAGCCCACGGGACAGATCCGATTGCAGTCGCTCGATGAGGCTGATGTCGAACCGCATCCGCGCGTACTCCTCGATCCTGGACACGACGTCGTAGTAGTTTGCTATCTGCTGCTGCAACGTCGTCTGCGGTTGCGAGCCGTGCCGCAGGTGAGCGAGCAGGTCGGGGGCAAGGTGGGCATGGTCTCTGTCAATGCATGCCGCGACCGCTTCTTTCATCGCGGCAGAGCCCGAGAAGCGCGTCTGCTCGGCGCCCAGGCCTCGAAGGGCCGACTGCATCGGCCAGCCCGCCAGCATGTCGATCCGGTGGAGCGATCGCGTGATCTCATCGGCAGGGAAGTACCAGACCTCGTCCCGGCCAGGCACGGTGTAGACGGTGCGCCGGCTCACCCTTCGTGCCCAGTCAAGCAGGCGCCACGCCGCCTCCTGATCGGCGCCCTCTGGCAGCGGCATCCGAATGAAGTCGGCGTGGAAGAGATAGGGGTTGTTGGCGTGCTGGAGCGCGTCTACGAGGCGCGCGCCGGACAGTTGGTCGAACAGCCCTGAGAGCAGAGAGCCATCATCCTGTCGCTTCATCCGTGTCACTCTTTCCGGGGAGATTTAACTATCAATCAGTGATAGAAGCTGGCAAAGAACACGCCATTTGGCACCTGAATGAAAATATCGAAACCACCTTAACCAGTGATTTTACAAAACTATCAGTTTCTAGATATTGACGCTATATCTCATTCTCAGGCTGTCTGTGGGTGCATTCGTTCCGGCAGACGAAGGAGAGAGTATGAGAAAGGGCGTCCTACCCGCGATCGGCCTGGTGCTGGCTCTCGGTGCTGGCACACTCTGGGCCGCACTGACCACCCGCAGCGAGGGCGGGGGGTTGTTGTTCGACTCGGCATGGTGGCTGGTCTTCCTCGCACCGTTCTTTGGGATCCTCGCGGCAGCGTTCACCCGTCGCCAGGATCCGCGCATCGAGGGCGAGCGGGTCCTCAGGCATGATGACGCCGCCCGGCTCGAGCACTGGGCCCATGGCCTGGGCACGGCGTTGTTGCTTGCGACGGGCGTGGCGCTCGGCTTCCTGTTCCTGCCACGTCTCGTGCGTGACACCGACGGTGTGTGGTTCGCGATGAACCTGCACTTCGTCGGCGTGGTCGTGTTCCTGTTCGGCACGTTCTACTACGCCGCAAACACGATCATCTCCGCATACCGCTTCAGGGAGCACCTGCCCACGGGCAACGCTGTCTCGTTCACGGTGCGGCACTACGGCAAGCTCCTCGGCGTCAAGAAGTTCACCATGCCGCCCGAGGACAAGTACTTCGAGAGCGAGAAGATGGCGTACATCCTCGCGATCCTGGCGAGTGTCGGCATCATCCTGAGCGGCATCGTCAAAGTGATGGCGCACCTCGTCGATCTGCCCGCCTGGCTCGTGTCGGTTGCCACGCCGGTCCACGGCGTCTCCACGATCGCGATGCTGCTGTTCTTCGTGGCGCACGTGTTCTTCTCGAGCGTCCTGCCGATGTCGTGGCCGGTCCTGCGCTCGATGTTCACCGGCTACGTCCCGCGCGAGTACGCCGAGAAGGAGCACGCCGGCTGGTATCAGCGCCTGAATGCCTCTGACGGCACAGCCGCGACCACGGGGAAGGAGGCGTAATCATGTCCGACATCGACAAGATCGATCCGGCAGCCGAAGCGGCCACGGGCCTCTCACGTCGGCAGTTCATGGGCGGCATCGGCGCCCTCGGTGCGCTTGGCGTCATCGGCGGAGCAGTGGCTCAGGTCTTCCTGCTCCCGGACGAGGTGATGGCCTACCCGGTCTCCGGCGGCTTTCTGCTGGTGGACCAGAAGAAGTGCTCCGGGTGCTCCACGTGCATGGCAGCGTGCGCGCTTGCGCACCACGGCGTGACGAACCACTCGCTCGCGCGCATCCAGATCACGCAGAACCCGTTCAAGGCGTTCCCGCACGACATCGACCCCGTGCAGTGCTGGCAGTGCGAGGAGTGCGTGCAGGCATGCCCCACGGGTGCCATGCACGTGGACTCGGAAAGCGGTGTCCGCACCGTGGACCGGATGCGGTGCATCGGCTGCCTACGCTGCGTAGCGGCGTGCCCGCGAGCGGTCTCGGCGGTGCAGTGGAACGAGCAGGACCACGTCTCACAGAAGTGCGATCTGTGTCTCGACACACCGTACATGGACGACGAGGGCGGCATTGATGGTCGGCGCGCGTGTGAGAGCGTCTGTCCGATGCGGGCCATCAAGTTCACCTCCGAACTCCCGGAGCAGACGGAGGCGGGCTACTCGCCCAACCTCCGCACCGAGAACTGGGCCTCCTTCGGCTACACGGCCGACATCGAGGGCTAGACCCGATCGCACTGTGACGAGAGAAAGGCGTTCATCGCTATGGGTAATGGATACGCTGGGAAGATCCTGCGGGTGGATCTGACGACCGGCTCGATCTCCGAGATCGAGACCGAGAAGTACCGCGAGTGGGGTGGCGGGCACGGCATGGGCTCGGCCATCTTCTGGGACCTGTGCGCGGACAAGACGATCTCCGGATTCGATCCGGCCAACGTGATCACCATCATGAGCTCTCCGCTCGCCGGCACGCTCGCGCCATCGGCGTCACGGCTTGAGGTCCAGGGCATCGGGGTGCAGTCCACACCGGAGTGGTTCACCCGTTCGAACATGGGCGGCCGGTTTGCGACCATGATGAAGTTCGCCGGATGGGACGGCATCGTGCTCGAGGGCGCCGCCTCTAGGCCATCGTGGATCGAGATCGAGAACGACCGAGTGGTCATCCGCGATGCCGAGGCCGACGGTCTCTGGGGTCTTGATACGTACGATGCGCAGGAGCGCATCTGGAAGCTGCAGGTGGCCAACAAGGACGGTTGGCGTGAGATCGGCACGAAGTCGGGCGAGCGGGCCGCGCTGCAGTCGGCAGTCATCACCATCGGCCCATCGGGTGAGAAGAAGTCACGCGTTGGCGCGCTCATCCACGATGCGGGCAACGCGGCCGCGCAGGGTGGATTCGGCGGCGTGTGGGGCGCCAAGAACCTCAAGGCCATCAGCGTCATCGGCTCAAAGGACATCGACGTGGCCGATGCGGCGGCGCTCCTGACCGCGCGCATGAGCGCACGCGAGGACCTCGGCGTGAACGTGGACGAGCCGAAGGACGGATTTGGCTGGGCGCGCTTCTCGGGCAACCCGTCTCCCGCGGTGATGTACCCGATGCCGACCGATGTGGGCTCCCGTCCGCAGGCATGCCAGAGCTGCATCTCGTCGTGTCGCGCGCGCTTCAGCGACGGTCTGGGCAACGAGTCGAGCTGCGAGGAGACGTACTTCTACTTCTTCGCGGACATGATGTACAACCAGGGCAAGACGTCGCCCACCGTGCGGTACTCGGCTGAGCTCGTCCAGCGCCTCGGCATCAACGTGTACGAGGTCGATCACGGCCTCAACTGGCTCTACCACCTCTACCAGGAGGGTATCGCGGGACCCGGCAAGCAGGTGGATATCGATCTGCCGTGGGACACGTACGGCAGCCGGGAGTTCATCGAGACGTACCAGAAGATGGTGGCCGACCGTTCGGGCGCAGGCGACATCCTCGCCGAGGGCATGTGGCGCGCCGCCGAGCACTGGGGCCGCCTCGAGGAAGACACCGCGACTGGCGTGCTCCACTACTCCTACTGGGGCCTGCCCGAGCACGGGTACGACCCGCGCGCGGAGGCGTACTGGGGCTGGGGCAGCATCCTCGGTGACCGCGACATCAACGAGCACGACTTCAACAACCTCTTCTGGAAGCCTTCGATCGCCAAGTGGTACGGCATCCCGGCGTGGATGGAGGCCGAGGAGTTCGTCATGAAGTTCGCCGAGCGGATGCTCCCGTTCGAAGCGGACCCGATGATGTTCGACTTCTCCGAGGACGGCATGTACTCCAAGGGCCAGGTGAAGCTCACCGCATGGCATCGTCACTACACACGGTTCTGGAAGGAGTCGGCGCTGTACTGCGACTACCGCTTCGCCGACTTCTACAGCCCCAAGACCGAGGACCGCGGCGGATTCACGCCCGAGGGTGAACCGCTCTTCTGGAACGCGGTCACCGGCGACGGCATGAGCTTCGAGGACGGTATGGAGCTTGGCAGGCGGATCTGGAACCTCGACAACGCGATCTGGACGATCCAGGGCCGCCACCGCGACATGGTCAAGTACTCCGAGTACCTCTACGAGGTGCCGTACGGCGGCCATCTCTACGGTCCGTACTGGATGCCCACCTTCGAGGATGGCGTGTGGGACTACCGTCTCGTGACCGGCAGAGTGATCGACCGTGAACGCATGGAGGATGTGAAGACGATGTTCTACGAGCTCGAGGGCTGGGATGTGAAGACCGGTTGGCCGACGCGCGAGACGCTCGAGAGCGTTGATCTCGGGCATGTGGCCGAGACGCTGGATGCGGCCGGAAAGCTGGGTGATGCGTGATGGCGACGTTCACGACACCGGCGCCGGACCTTGCGGGGCGCCTCACGAATCCCGTCAAGCCGAACGACTACGTGCTTGCATTCCGACTCAACGGCAGAAGCCGCGTTGGCGGAAGGCTCTTCAGCCTGCCGCAGGTCTACGGGTTCCTCGGCGCGGACGATGCGTGTCTGGATCCTGACGGGTTGGTGGAGTGGCTCGCCGGTCCCATCGGGGACAGCGAGCTGGCCGAAGCGGTCAAGGCCGCCTACGGTTCGTGCTCGACAGGGTACGAGTGCATGCAGGCCGCTCGAGCGCTCATCGGCGAGCGCCTGGCGCAGATCGATGGCTGAGGGAGGAGGCGACGTGATCAAGACACGCAGTATGGCCGCGGTCCTCGTGACCGTGTTGATGACAGCGCTCCTCGTGGCTGGAGGGTGCGCGGCTCCGGACGAGGAGCCCGCGGACGACCAGAGTTCAGTGGCGAGCCCCACGGAGCCGGACGCACCTGCCGGAGCCGACGGAGAAGGGGTCGCCCGGAACACCTGCCTCGAATGCCACAGCACGATGGCGTTTACGGCCGCCCGCCTCAAAGCACCGCAGGAGGGCATGGACTGGGACATGATCGTGCAGCGCATGGAGGAGTCGCACCAGGTGGTGCTCGCAGACGATGAGGCCAGCGCGGTGGTGCAGTATCTCGCATCCCGCGAGCCCTCCGATGCCGAGGCGCTTATCGCCGAGAAGTGCGCCACCTGTCATGACCTGGAGCGCGTGTACCAGGCGCAGGACGGCAGCTCGTGGCTCGATGTGGTGAGCCGCATGCAGGAGTCGCACGGTCTCGAGCTCACCAACGAGGAGCAGGAGGCGATCCTGGGCTTCCTCGAGTAGTAGGGTCATCCGCGGCCCGGCCCCTGGCATCGTCCCCGTCCGCGTGCATGCCGGTATGCGGACGCACTCCCCCGGACGGTGCAGGACCCCCTTACTGCGGGCCGCGTAGATACCCCTGAAGGCCGGACGCTCAGCGTCCGGCCTTCAGAGTGCCAGGGAAGAGCGCTCGGGTGGGCGGTGTCTACCGCCAGCCGTAGACACCGCCGATGGCCTGGGGGAAATCCGCGAGCTCGGGATCCGCGTAGATGGCGACCTCGGGGTATTGCACCTCGTCCAGCGGCGGATAGAAGAAGATGTAGAACTCGACGCCGCCCTGCGTGGCATTCGGGTTCACGGGAGCGATCTCGGCCAGTGCTGTCTCAAACGCCGCGGTCTGCTGTGCCGAGGCGGGGGCGGTGGTGGGGTTGAAGTCTGCGAATGTCGCCTCGATGAAACGCGGCTCGGCCGTCTTGCCGAAGGCGCCGCCCACCTCGTCACCGAACACGTTCACCTGGTACTGCGTGGCGCCGTCGTGCAGGAGGATCCCGTAGCCGACGAGGAAGGGCTCGCCTGCGACCGGGGCGCCGTTGACCGAGTCGCCGCTGGCCC
>JAFGUS010000059.1 GCA_016938395.1 Coriobacteriia bacterium
GCGCTCGCCCGGCTGGTCGGCCGCTCCCGCGGCCAGCATCGGTGAGCCGTACGTCTTGGCCTGCAGCCACTGCCCGAACCGCTCGAGCCGGTGCTCGATCCTGAGCGCCTCGCCGATGAGCGACCCGACCACGAGCGCCCCCACGAGCACAAGCGCCGCGTAGTCGCCCAGGTGCGTCGCGCCCAGATCGGCCAGACCGCCGAGCGCGATGGCGGCGCCGATGACGATGACCGCAAGCCCGATCGCCGAGAACGCGATCACACGGAACCGCTCGCTGATCAGTCGCCCGAAGACGAGACCGATCGCCGTGCCGATGAGCACCGCGACGATGTTGATGGCCACGCCGATCCCGGGCATCTCACTCCTCGTCCGACAGCCAGAGCTTCTTGAGCTCGGCGGTGATCTCGTTCGCGCCATGCGGCAGCCCCGCGCTCGCCGCAGGATACCGCTTCGGCCGCCGCGTGACACTCCTGGCCTCGAAACAGCACTCGGCGCCGAGCACCTTCGCCCCTTCGGCACGCACACGCGCGGCCAGACCTGTGTCCGAGGTGATCACGGTCACATCGTTGCCCACCGCGAGGCGCGCGATCACATCGTCAGCGGACTCGCCGCGAGAGTAGCGGACATCCACCGGTCCGCGGACCTCGCCACCGGCTGCCTCCTCGACGCCGTCGAACACGATGGTGATGGGCCCGCGCCCGAGCAGCCCGCCCCCGCGGGCCGCAAGCCGGGCGACGAGCGCCTCGCGCTGCGCGGCAAGATCCATCTCGGCCGTTGCGGAATCCCGCATCACCACGTTGTAACCATCCACGATGTAGCGCATACGATCAGGCTCCGATGCGAAGAGCGGACGGTCGCCCGGGGATACCTACGACCCCGGTGCAAGCCAGGCGAGCACCTCGGTGAGCGAGGCCACGGCCTCCGAATCCGGCTTCCCGCTCGCACGCCACACCACCTCGCCATCGGGCCCGATGAGAAAGACGTGCACCGTCTCGAAGTCGTCCAGCCCGAGCTCGGCGGCGAACGCATCGAGGTCCACGTATGCGGTGAGGGTGCGGCGGCGGACCGCAGGATCCGTGATGCCCGCGCGCATCCCGCCGTCGATGAACGGACGGGCCGGGGCGTAGACGCGCGAGAGCACTGGAATCTCCCAGAGGCCCAGGCAGGAGAACTCGCGCTCGAGCGGACGCAGCCGGGCCTTCCACATCTCGATGAGGACCTGGTGCCAGCGCTTGAACGCTACGAGCAGCACCTGAGGACCGGCGGGAAGGTCGTGGGGCACGTCGTACGCCCGACCGTCGAGATCGGTGGCGCGCAGGGTGGGGAACCGGCTCATCGTGACCTCCGCTGCAGATGCATGGGACGTATGCTACCGCATGAGGTAGATTCGGTGGTAAGAAGCGGACCAAGGAGGAACGATGCCCGAGAACGTCATGCCCGAAGTCGGCCAGCCTGCGCCCGAGATCGACGCGACTGCCACCGGCGGTGGCCGGTTCACCCTGAGCGAGCATCGGGGCAGGTGGGTGGTCGTCTACTTCTACCCACGCGCCAACACCCCCGGTTGAACGCATGAGGCCAAGGACTTCCAGGCGCACCGCGCCGAGTTGGAGTCCTTGAACGCCCTGGTCGTGGGCGTCTCGGCAGACAAACCCGAGGTCCAGCAGCGCTTCATCGACAAGTTCGAACTCACGTTCCCGATGGTCTCGGACAAAGACAAGTCCATCATCGACGCCTACGGCGCCCGTGAGGTGCTCGGTGTGAGCGCCAAGCGCAAGACGTTCCTCATCGGCCCCGACGGACGTGTGGCGCACGTGTGGCCGAAGGTCACGGTGGAAGGTCACGCTGACGACGTGGTGGCGACCATACGAGGGCTCGCCGGGTAACGTGATGAGCCGGCGCGAGCCGGGCGCCCTCAGCCGCGAAGGACCCGCTCGATACCGACCGCGAAGCGCGCCACATCCTCCTCGGTGGTGTCCCAGCTGGCCACCCACCGTACCTCGTCGGCACGCTCGTCCCACACGTAGAAGTCGAACTCGCGCTGCAGCGGCTCGATCGCCCCGGGCGGCAGCACCGCGAAGACCTCGTTCGCATCGGTTGGCTGCGTGATCCGCACGCCGGGGATGCTCGCCGCACGCTCCGCCAACAAAGCCGCCATGCGGTTGGCGTGCTCGGCGTTACGCAGCCACAGATCGCTCTCGAGGAGTGCCACGAACTGCGCCGAGCAGAACCGCATCTTGGATGAGAGCTGCGCGCTCTGCTTGCGGATGTAGCGGAACCCGTCGGCAAGCGCCGGATCGAGGAACACGACCGCCTCGGCGAGCATCGCGCCGTTCTTGGTGCCCCCGAAGCTCACCACGTCCGCGCCGGCGCACGCCTCGCCGAGCGAACAGCCGAGTGAGGCGGCGGCGTTGGCGAGTCGAGCCCCGTCGAGGTGGATCTTGAACCCGTGAGCTCGGGCCGTCTCCACGACCGCAGCGAGCTCGGCAGGCGTGTACACGGTGCCGTACTCGGTGGACTGGGTGACCGACACGACGCGCGGCTGGACGTGGTGCTCGAAACCGACGCCGGTGATCGCGCCCTCGATGAGCGCAGGTGTGAGCTTGCCGTCGGGTGTGGCAACACCGTGGAGCTTGCCACCCGTGAAACGGTCGGGCGCGCCGCACTCGTCCACGTTGATGTGCGCGGTCTCGGGGCAGATGACGTACTCGTACGTGCGCATGAGCGCCTGGAGCGCCGTCACGTTCGCGCCGGTGCCGTTGAACACGATGAACGTCTCCGCGGACGGCCCGAAGTGCCGCTTGAAGAGCTCCTCGGCGCGGCGGGTCCACTCATCGTCGCCGTAGGCGTGCGCGTGCCCGACGTTCGCTGCGGTCATGGCCTCCAGCACGTCGGGGTGCACGCCCGCTGCGTTGTCACTCGCGAACCCGCGCCGCTCGCTCACCATTCGGCCCCTTCGTCCTTGCGGCGCATGCGCCACCAGCCGGCGTACGCCACACCCAGGCCGACGAGACCCACGCCGAGTTTCCACCGCTCCACGGTGTGCTCACGCCGCTGTCCGCGCTCGAGCAGCTCGAGGGACTCGGCGTGGACATCGAGATCGCCACCGTGCTCGTCGCACGCCTCGCTCAATCGGCCGGTAACGCGGACGATGTCGCCGGTGTGACTGTACTGTCCGAGCACTTCGATTTCAGCGGCCATCTCACCCGGCATCCAGACACCGATGGCGGTCCCCTCGGAGAGCACGTTCACCCATACGTGGCCCTGCCCGCCGAAGAGCGGCTCGCTGACGACCTCGCCCTCGAACCGGACGATCGCGCCGTCGAGACCGCTTCTGGAGGACGCGAGTTCCGGACCGGTCGTGTCGTAAACGGGTTCTGCGGCCGCCGCGGGCGAAGCAGAGGCCACAACCGCCAAGACCAGCACCGCCGAAGCGAGGAAGCGTCTCACGAGGGCGACCTCCGGCTCTTCAGCGAAGCCACGACACTCGCCACCAGGGCGAAGAGCGCGATGAACTCGAGACGCCCCGCCCACATCTGCACGATGTACACGAGCTTGAGCCCCATGGGCATAGCGGGGTTCGTGATACCGGTGGAAAGCCCTACATTGGCCGTCGCCGAGACCGACTCGAAAAGGGCCTCGCCCATCGGATAGCCGTAGGCGGCCCCGATCATCCCGCCGCTGATGTACGTGACGGTATAGAGCGTGAATACCATGAGCGCGTTGGCAAGCACGTCGGCCGTGAGCGGTACGTCCAGCAGGTGGTGGTACTTGTCGGTGACCACCGAACTCGGTGGTGCGATCGCCTGCCGCACGCGCAGGATGACGCCCTTGACGATAAGCCCGAGCCGGAGGGCCTTGATGCCACCGGCGGTCGAGGACGCCATACCGCCGAACGCCATGGCGAGGATGATCGCGCCGAAGGCGAGCCCCCCGAACCCGACGATCCACTGCGAGGTATAGATGGTCTGATGCCCCGTCCCCGAGTTGGCCGAGATGAGGTGATACAGGCCCTTGCGGAGCAGTTCGCCGGGTGCAGAGAACAGCCCTGTTGCGGCAAGACCAAGCCCGACTGCCAGGCTCAGAATGCCGATATTGACGGCCAGCGCCCGGGCTTCGAGGTTCTTGAAGATCTCGGTGCGGTCCCCGCGCCACAGATCCGCGTGAAGATTGAAGTTGAGCGTGCCGGCGAGCATCAGTATGACCGTGATGCTCTCGAAGAACGGGCTGTGGTAGTAGAGGGCGTTCTGCGACTGCGGACCGAACCCCCCGGTGTCGTAGCACGCTGCCGTCGCCCAGAACGCATGGAGGACGCTGCGACCCAGCTCCATGCCGTGCAGCACGTTGTTGATGCTCAGAGCCAACGTTCCAAAGGTCACGTAGATCGCCGTCACGAACCAGATGAAGCGGGCGGTGTGCATCACGTTGGGCAGGATGCGTTCATCTCGACCCTCGGCCATGTAGAGAGACATGGCGCCGCCGCCCTTGAGACCGAGCGCCACCGATAGCGCCGCCACGATGATGCCCTGACCGCCGATGAGGTGTGTCAGGTGCCGCCACATGTTGTGCGCGAGCGCCATGTGGTCGAGGTCCTGCACCAGTGTGAGTCCCGACGTGGTGAGGCCGGAGATGGCATCGAAGAACGCATCGAGGAAGCTCCCGTAGTTGCCCGAGAGCGACAGCGGCACGGCCGCCACGAACGACGCCACCAACCAGGCGAGCGCCGTCACGATGAGCGCATCGCGCCGCCCGATGTTGACGCCCCGGGGGGCCTGAAGCGCGAGGAGCATGCCGACGGCCGCAGCCACACCGATGCCGCACACGTAGTCGAGCGCCGGTCCCCACTCGCCTGCCACGAGCGCGGTGACGAGTGGAATGAGCATCGCGAGCGCAAGGCTCGAGACCAGGAGCCCCGTGTAGTGCGCGATGGCGCCAAGGTCACGCTTGTGGAGGCCTACCCACACGTGGCCTCAGGCCACCTGCGCGGCGAGCAGCACAAGAGCCGCCACCGCAAGGATGAAGGCCAGGAAGACGGCGACCTCGGTCAGAAGACCAGTCAACCAGCCGCGATACGGATTGTGGAACCGCAACTCCACTGCTGGGCCCTCCCCGCCGGTGACAGGCATCCTCGCCCTCTGTGTCATTGTGCCACAGGCGGAGCGGTGAGGCATGCGCCCGGGCCACGCCGCACCAAGGCGATCCGTGGTGATACCCTAACAACAGCTACATGGAGCGTGACGGCACGCTCAGGTGACAACGGAGGGACCCCGACCATGGACCGTCGGGACTTCTGCAGGGTGGCGCTCGGGTGCACGGTCATCGGCTGCGCTGGAGGCCTTGCGGGCTGCGCCCGCCTGCTCGAGTGGTCGGCGAGAGATACCGGAGCGGCACGCGTCGCCACGATGACAGCGGGGCCGCCCCCCTCCGCTGAGCCGACCGCCCCCGGCGTGCCGACCGCGACCCCGGAGCCGACACCGCCGGCCCTTCCCGACCTCGCCGTCTACCGCGGCGACGACCCGGCGGCCAATACGCGCGCCGCGGTGCTCGCACTCGGCGGGATGGAGCGGTTCGTGAAGCCGGGCGCGCGCGTGGTCGTCAAGCCGAACATCATCACCGGGCGCGATCCCGAACTCGCCACCACCACGAACCCGCAAGCGGTGGCCGAGGTCGTGAGGATGGCGCTCGAGGCGGGCGCGGCTTCGGTGGTGGTATTCGACCGGCCCACGGGCGATCCACGCACCTCGTACACCGTGAGCGGCATCCAGGCGGCGGTGGAAGCCGCGGGCGGCTCTATGAAGACGCTCTCGGACCGCAACTTCGAACGCTTCGAGATCCCCGCCGGCCAGGAGCTCACGTCCTGGCCGCTGGTGACCGACGTCTTCGAGGCGGATACGTTCATCAACATGCCGATCGGCAAGACGCACGGCCTGGCGGGCCTCACGCTCTCTATGAAGAACCTCATGGGCATCATGGGTGGCGCGCGCGGCGAGGTGCACCAGCGCTTCCATCAGAAGATCGTCGACCTGGCTACGCTCGTACAGCCACACCTCGTCATCCTTGACGCCTACCGCATCATGATCCGGAACGGCCCCACCGGCGGGAAGCTCGAGGACGTAGCCACCACCAAGACCGTCGTCGCCGGCACTAACATGCCGTCCGTCGACGCGTACGGGACGACGCTCTTCGGTATGCAGCCCACCGATCTCGAGTACCTGCGCAACGCCGGCGAGCAGGGCGTGGGCGTCATCGACCTCGCTGCCCTGCTCATCCAGGAGGGGACGGCGTAGATGTCCGAGGCCTCGCGTCGCGGCCTGCACGTGTACCGCCGCTGGTTCCAGCTCGCCTTCCTGCTGCTCTTCCTGGCGCTCCTCACCCTCACCGTCTGGCCGCTCGGGAGCGTCTTCTTAGGCGCGTTCCTCGTCGGCGACCCGCTCATCGCGATGAACTCAGCCATCAACGGTGTGCTGCGCCCCGAGATGTGGCTCGCGGTCGTGATGATTCTCGTGCCGCTCGTGGCCGGCCGCGCCTTCTGCGGCTACGTCTGCCCTATGGGAGCGATCGTCGAGTGGGCGACACCGAAGAGGCGTGGTCCGGGCCTCTCCGAACGTGCTCGCGACCGCTGGCGGAAGATCCCGGTGTTCGTGCTGCTCGTCTCAGCGGGTATGCTGCTCTTCGCGAGCGGCGCCTTCCTCGTACTCGACCCGCTCGCCACGCTTACCCGCACCGCCACCACGCTGCTCTTCCCCTTCGCCGACCGCATGCTGCGCCTCGCCGGCGACCTCGCCTACCTGGCGGCCCCGCTGCGCGACGCCACCGACGCGGTCACCACCGCCCTCTCCGGCCGCCTCATCTACGCCGAGCCGCGAGTCTACGCGCTCGCGTTCGGCGTGCTCGGAGCGTTCGCGGGCATCCTCGCGCTCAACCTCGCCGAGCCGCGCTTCTGGTGCCGTCACCTCTGCCCGCTCGGCGCACTGCTCGGCCTTGTGGGGCGCCTCGGCATCCGCAACCGTACGGTCGACGCAGAGGCATGCATCGCCTGCGGCGCTTGCGAGCGCGTCTGTCCGCTCGACGCGGTGCGCGACGAGTACCTTGCCACCGATACCTCGCGCTGCCAGCTGTGCCTGCTCTGCGCCGACGCCTGCCCCACCGACGCGATCGCGATTGGCACGCGGCCGCAGAAGTCGCTCTACGTGCCTTCGCGTCGCACGTTCCTCGCCGGCGCTGCGGCCGGACTGCTCGCCGGCTTCTTCACCTTCACCGGACATGCCCGGCGCGCGCTCGACCCACACCTCGTGCGTCCGCCCGGCGCCCGCTCGGAGGACGATCTGCTCGCGCTCTGCACGCGCTGCGGGCAGTGCATGAAGGTCTGCCCCACCAACGTGCTCCAGCCCTCGCTATCGAAGTCCGGCGCCGAGGGCTTCTTCACTCCCGAGATGGACTACCGCATCGGCTCGTGCGACTGGACGTGCGCCGAGTGCGGGAAGGTCTGCCCCACGGGCGCGATCATGCCGCTCACGCTCGCGGAGAAGCGGACGACGGTGCTCGGCAGGGCGTACATCGACACCACGCGCTGCATCCCCTGGGCCGATTACGAGAGCTGCCTCGTCTGCCAGGAGCTCTGCCCCGTGCCCGAGAAGGCCATCGTGTTCACCGAAGACGCCGTCACAACGCCCGAGGGAGTCGAGCTGGTCGTCAAGCGCCCGCACGTGGTGGCCGAGCGCTGCATCGGCTGCGGCGTGTGCGAGTGGCACTGCCCGGTGCCGCGCGAGTCGGCGATCCGGGTGCGCGGGCTTGACGCCTGAGCGGGCCGCCTCCTAGTACGGGCGGATGTCGGCGATACGGTAGCCGAGCTCGGTGGGCACCACCCAGTACTCCCACTGCTCGGTGCCCCACGTCCAGTTCTGGATCGTGGGAACCCAGAAGCTGCCGTCGGACTGCTCGCGCGGCTCGAGCACCTCGAACGACGTGAGCGCGCCAGCCGCCTCCTGCGCCGAGGCGGGATCCGAGCGGAACGGGTCCACGGTGAACTCCTGAGCATCGAGACCGCGGTCCTCCTTGACGGCGTAGAGATGCTCGCCCACGACCTCGATGGCCTGATCGTAGGGCGAAAGATCGCCCTCGGAGACATCCGCGCCGAAGTCGAGACCGGCCACGTCGGTGACCGACCACGATCCGTCGGCGTTCTGGGTGACCGTCATCTCGAGCGCCCACTCACTCGCCGGGGGACCCGCCCAGTAGACCACGACCCCGTCGCTCTCGTCGTAGATCTGGTAGACCCAGTCGCCGATGCCCTCGGCCTCCAGCTCGGCCGCGACAGCCTCGTCGGCGGTAGCGAAGCCCACGGGCACGGCCACCGGCTCCTCGGGCACGATCGGCTCCTCGGGGACGATGATCGGCTCGCCCGTGACCTCCCCGATGGTGCTGAACAGTGGCGTGAACGCGGCGAGCCCGCCGATGACGCAGCCGCACATCGTGAGCAGGACAACGACCACGATCGCGATGATGAGACCGGTCTTGCGCTTCTTCGGCGGCTGAGGCTGCGGATAGGTGCCCGGGTCGTACGCCTGCTGCGGGGCCTGCTGGTACCCAGCGGCATCGTAGGTGGGCTGCTGGTAGGCGGCGGGGTCGTACACGGGCTGCGGCGCTGCGGGCGGCAGCGGCTGGGTCGGCTCGGGCAGCGGTGCGGTAGAAGCCGGCGGCTCGGGGACCGTGGGAGCTGCGGCAACCGCGGCGGCCTGCGTCAGGTCGGCACCACACGCGCCGCAGAAGACCGCCCCCTCACGAACCTCGGCGTTGCAGTTCGGACACAGCATCGCGAGCCCCTTCCATCAGTCCACCGGCACCACGACTGTATGGCTCCGCTTCGAGGGTGTAAAGGGACGCGGGCCCGTCACCGGACCCGCGGCTCAAAGGCTGTGACGGGCGGTCAGGCGACCGCGGCGGTCTCGAGCTGCAGGCGGCCCTGGTCGAACCCACCGGTGGGCTCCGTGCGGCGCAGCGCCACGATGGCGACGTCGTCGCGCAGGCGTCCCTCGGCATGACCGAACGCCGACAGGAACAGCGACTCGGGCACGCGCTCAGCGGATTCGTGGCCCACCTCGGCGATCGCCGAGAGCAGACGCTCCGCGCCGAACGCGACGCCGGCCGGAGAGCGCGCCTCGGTGAGACCGTCGGTGTAGAGCACGAGCAGATCGCCGATGTCGAGGAC
>JAFGUS010000060.1 GCA_016938395.1 Coriobacteriia bacterium
AAAGCGGTACCCCACGCCGAAGACCGTGTGGATGAAGCGCGGCTCCTTGGGATCGTCGTCGAGCTTGGAGCGCAGGTTCTTCACGTGACTGTCGATGGCGCGCTCGTAGCCCTCGAAGTCGTAGCCGAGCACCTTCTCCACGAGCTCCATGCGCGAGTACACGCGTCCCGGGTAGCGCGAGAGCGTGGTCAGGAGCTTGTACTCGCTGGCAGTGAGGTCGAGCTCCTTGCCTTCGAGGAACACCTTGTGGCCCGCGAGGTCGATCTCGAGGGGGCCGTAGGCCACGTGTGAGCGCTGCGGTTCGCTCTCGGCGTGTGCGCGGCGCAGCAGGGCGCGGACCCGCGCCGTGAGCTCGCGCGGGCTGAAGGGCTTGACGAGGTAGTCGTCGGCACCCAGGTCGAGGCCGGCAATGCGCTCCTCCTCGGCACCCTTGGCGGTGAGCATGATGATCGGCACGTCCGAGACGTCGCGGATACGGCGACACACCTCCTCGCCGGAGACCTCCGGAAGATTGAGGTCGAGCACGATGGCGTCGTAGCGGTGCTCGCCGAACGCCTCAAGCGCCCGGGCGCCGTCGGCCGCCGCCGTCACCCAGTAGCCGTCGCGCTCCAGGTACGCCTCAACGACCGAGCGCGTCTGCACCTCGTCTTCGACCAGCAGGATCCTGCGTGTGTCTGCCACTCGCCCACTCCTCTCACCTGCCGAGGATACTCCGGTGCTGCGACGTCGTCGCGCATCAGATGTGGAGGTTCTGTGGAGTGCCGGGCGGCTCGCCGATCGGCACCTTCACGGTGAACGTGCTGCTCTCGCCGGGCGTGCTCGTGACATCGATCCGTCCGCCGTGCGCCTGCACGATGCGACTTGCGATGTAGAGACCCAGGCCGAGTCCTCCGAATTCGCGGGTGGAGGACATGTCGGCCTGGCCGAAGATGGTGAAGAGCCGGTCCATCAGCTCCGGACTGATCCCGATGCCATGGTCGGCCACGGAGATGACGGCATCGTCACCATCGGTGCGCACCGATACCGCCACCCCACCCCCGTCGGGCGAGTACTTCACGGCGTTGGACACGAGGTTCGTGACCACCCGCGCCATGCGCTCCGCATCGCAGACCACCAATGGCAGGTCCGGCGGGATGTCCACGGTGAGCGGATGCCCCGGGCCCCGGAAGACCGACTCCGCCGCCCTGAGCACGACGGCCCCGAGGTCCACGGCGCGCGGAGCTAGCGTGATGCCGTCCACGGCGATGTCGTTCACTTCGAGGAGCTCCTCCACAAGCACGTGCATGCGCGCTGCGTTCTCCCGAAGCCGCTCCACGATCACGGGAGCTTGCTCAGCAACCTGGCCGGGCGAGAGCCGGTCGAGCAGCTCGGAGAAGCCCATGATGCTCGTGAGCGGCGTGCGGAGCTCGTGGGAGACCGTCTGGATGAACTCCCCTTTCATCCGCTCGGTATGCTCGCGCTCAGCCCGCGCCTCTACCGCCGCGGTGACGTCGCGTGCGATGACGAACTCGGCGAGGCGTCCCTCGAACCGGGTGACATACGAGGTGACTTCGACCCAGCGGAGCTCTCCGGAGCGCGTGCGGTGCCGCCACACCCCCGCGCGGTCGACCGGATCGCGATCGCCCCGCCTCACGGCCTCGACGTTCTCGTGGAGCCGGGGCACATCCTCGGCGGGCCTGATGTCCGCGATCGTCATGCGGCAGAACTCGTCTCGCGAGTACCCGTACGCGGCCACGGCCGCCTCGTTCACCGCGAGGAACGCGAGGGACTCGAGGTCGTAGACCCACATCGCCTCGGGGTTGTGCTCGAAGAGCAGCCGGTACTCGCGCTCGCGTGTCGAGAGACGCCCCAGCAAACGGTCGATCACGAGAAACAGCGCGATGCCGGTCACCGCCACGAAGCCGAGGCCCTTGACGAGCGAGTAGAGCGCGACTTGATCGGCGGACAGGCCGAGGAACACGAGCGCGGAGTCGGAGAAGAGCAGCCATGCGACCGCCACAACGGCGTAGACCAGCGCGACGCGGACCGCCTGCATGTGCTTCATCGTGCTCCCCGGCTCGGAGCGGGCTTGCTCGGGTGGTACCCGACGCAGCAGGCGCGGAAACACGATCAGTCGGGCAGCACGATCGGGAGCACCTCGTCACCGGCGCCGGTGCGGCCCATCGACTCCGGCAGGACCGCGCGTAGGCGCTCCGCCAGATCGGCGGGAAGCGGGTCGGTGAGGTCGATGCGCTCGGCCGTCTGCGGGTGGTCGAACGCGATGCGGTAAGCATGCAGGAACTGCCTGTCGAGACCGAGATCGGCTTTGGGGTGGTTGCGACCGTACATCGGGTCACCCACCACGGGATGCTTGATGTAGCGCATGTGCACCCGGATCTGATGCGTCCGTCCGGTGTAGAGCTTGCACTCCACCAGCGTGTAACCGTCGTCGTGGGTGCCCGCCATGAACCGCTCGAGCACGCGGAACGTGGTCACCGACTGCTTCGCGTCGGCGTGATCACTCACGTCCATGCGCAGCCGGTCCTTGTGGTGCCGCGCGAGCGGCGCGTCGATGATCCCCGTGTCAGGCGCTATGTAGCCGTGAACGAGCGTGACGTAGCGGCGCTCGATGGTGCGCAGCTTGAGCGCCTCGGAGAGCGCCACCTGCGTGTCGTCGTCCTTGGCAACCATCATGAGACCCGAGGTGTCCTTGTCCAGGCGATGCACGATGCCGGGCCGCTCCTGACCGGCCTGCGTGCCGAGGTCCTCGGTGTGCCCGAGTAGCGCATGCACGAGCGTGCCGGTGCTGTGCCCGCGCGCCGGGTGCACCACGAGCCCTGCCGGCTTCGAAAGTACGATGAGGTGCACGTCCTCGAAGCGGATGTCGAGCGGGATGTGCTCGGCTTCGAGCGTCGTCTCCTCGGGCTCGGCCGGGTAGACATCGATGCGCTCGCCCGCACGGGTGATGTGACGCTTGGTGACGATCTCGCCGTTCACGCGCACGTACCCGCCACCGACGAGCCGTTGTGCCGCGGCGCGGCTGGGCAGGATCTCTAGCTGGCCGAGCAGCACGTCGAGCCGCATGCCCGCCTCGTCACCGCGCACGTTGTGCGTGTACCGCTCGTTCACGACTCCTGCACCTCGGCCACGTCCGCCCGGTCGTCTGCCACCTCGTGGTGGTGGTGCTCCTTGCTGAACAGCAGCCAGAGGACGATGAGCGCCACCCCGACGTCGAGCGCGATATCGGCGACGTTGAAGATGGGGAACCAGCCGAGGTCGAAGAAGTCGGTGACGCCGCCTGCCACGATCCGGTCGATCAGGTTGCCGATGGCGCCGCCGGTCACGAGCGCGAGCGCGGTGCGCATGAGCGGCGACTCGGGCTTAACACGCACTATCGCCCAGCCGATGGCCGCCAGCACGATGACTGAGGTGCCAATGAGGAGCCACTGCTGGCCCTTGAGCATGCCGAACGCCGCACCGGTGTTGTGGACACGCGTGAGCCATAGGAGCCCGTCGACGACGGATACCGATTCGTTGAGCGCGAGCGAGGAACGAACGATCTGTTTGGTGACCTGGTCGATCACCACGACCGCCGCTGCCGTCGCCGCGAACGCGAGCGCGCGGCGACGCGTCACTACGCGCTCTCCTCCCGCTCCTTGCAGCTGATGCAGAGCTCAGCGGTGGGCATCGCCTCGAGCCGGGCAGCGGCGATCTTTGCGCCACAGCGCGAGCAGACGCCGTACGTGCCTTCGTCGATCCTCACGAGAGCTCGCTCCACGGCAGCCAGGCTCTCTCTGGCGCTCTCCTCGAGCGTGGCGTCCAGCTCGCGCGCGAAGGTCGCCGAGCCCTGGTCGGCCATGTGGTCGCGGTAGTTGTTCTCGCCCGACACGTCCGAGAGCGTCTCCTGGCCCTCGCGCTCGTACTCGGCGATCTCCTCGGCCAGCCGTTCGCGCTCGCCCTCGAGCGACTCTCGTACCGTCGCAAGCTTCTGTGCGTTCATGCCGCGTGCTCCCTCGTACGGGGTCTTGTATGTGGAAGCGCCCCCGCCGAGGGGGCGCCTGCTCTCGTACCTCACCTGCCAGTATACACCCTCGCGCGTCAGGGAGCGGCCCCGGGAGACCGTGCGGGCACGCGCTCCGTACCCGCACGCGGCCGTCGGGCGCACGTCGACTCGCC
>JAFGUS010000061.1 GCA_016938395.1 Coriobacteriia bacterium
AATGCCATGCCCAGCCCGAACACGAGGCCCACCACGAGCCCCAGTACGGTGTTGCGGAGCGGCGTGGGCTCCACCGGCTCCTCGGTCACCACTGCGGGGCTCACCACGCGGCCGCTTCCCACCTCGAGCTGCGCGTTGATGCGCAGTTCCTCGAGCTTGGCCGCAAGCGTGGTGTAGTTGCCGGTGGCGATCGCAAGCTCGGCGGCGAGCTCGTCGCTCTTGCCCTGGCTCGAGATCTCGCGACCCAGCTCGAGGATCTCCTCGCGCGCCACGCCCAGGCGTGTCTCAACCTCTTCGGCGGCGCTCTGGATGCTCTCGCGCTTGTAGTCGCGGCTCCAGGCCACGAACTCGTCGGCGAGCGTGTTGGCGATCGCCGCGGCCGTCTCCGAGTCGCCGTCGCGGGCCGTGATGGTGACGATGTTGGTCTGTCCCACTGCGGAGACGGTCACCTTGGTGGCAAGCGCCTCGGGGGTGATCCCTAAGTCGAGCTCCCGGATGGTGTTCTCCAGGAGCGGGCGCACCTGCATGAGCTGCACCTGCGTCTGCAGACCGCGCTCGGGCTGGCTCGAGATGTCGAGGCCCAGGCTCCCGAAGAGATCGGCGCCGGAGCCCTTCTCTGCGATCAGCACCTTGGCCTGACCCTCGTAGACGGCGGGCTGGATGAGGCTTGCCACGAGCGCCACGAGCGTGACCGCTACGGCCACGCCGATGATGGTCCACTTTCGGGCCATCATCACGTTCAGATAATCGCGAAGATCCAGCTCTTCCACGCGTACCCCTTGCGCTCGCACGATACCGACATACTACAGTGTTCGGCCGCGCACCGAAGGGTGATGCGCGGCCGAAGTACTACAGCACCCCCTCAGGGGCGGTTCTACTTGGCAAACGACGTGATGAACCAGTGCTTCACGCCGCCGATGGTCTTGCTCACGCAGGTGATGGTGCCGGGCATGGGGGCCGCAGTGCCACCGGAGAGCGTGATCTTGAGCGTCGCGGTGCCGGAACCCTGCGACACGCTGTTGACGGTGACCTTCTTGTAACCGCCGGAGATGATCCCGGTGGGGATGTCCTGGTTGGCGGCCTGCTGCGTCACGATGGCCGCGATCACGCTCGTGTCACCGGAGCCCGTGGGCGTGGTGGCGGTGTGACCGTTGCGGGTGATGGAGCTGAAGTACCAGGTGCCGCTGTAGTCGCGGAGCACCATGGTGCCGGAGATCGAACCGCCGGCCTTGTAGCTCACGGTCACCGGCACGCTGGCGGTGTAACCGCTGCGGCTCACGGTGCCCAGGCTGAACGACGAGATCTCGCCGCGCACGAGCTTGCCGATCTGCTCCTGGCTGGCAACCTGCTCCCAGTACATGCGCGACTGCTGGTCGGCTGTGGGAGGCGTGGCCACCGCGGGCTGCGACGGGGTCACAGCGGTGGTGCCGCTGGTGCCGCTGGTGGTGGAGACGCCGGGCTCCTCGGCCTCTTCGGCCTCAGCGGTGGTGGTGGTCTCCTCGGCAGGCTCCTCAGCGGGCTCCTCAGCCTCGGCTTCGGTCTCGGCAGGGGCTGCCGGCGTGGCTGGCGCGACGTCTTCGGCCGCGGTATCGGACTCACCGGAAAGCATCCGCGAAACGCCGTCAACGCCACCGACGGCAAGGAAGCTTCCACCCAGAACGGCGACGATGCCCAGTGCCGCAAGCGCGCGGATCACGCCTTTGCGGCTGCTCGCCACTTCGTCGTTCTTGGTCTCGATGTCTGCCATGAAGCGAACCCCTCCCTGGAATCCGAGCACGGTGAAAGAACCGTAGTGTCACAACTATCGGCATAGTATCGCACAACATTAAGTCTTACGTACAACTGCCCAGGGAAACCTTTGTTGCACTAGCGCACTGCGCCGAGCGCGGACTGAAGCGTCGCGTACGCCTCTGCGGAAAGGTCGGTGCTGGCGTCGCCGTAGCTGGTGGTGCCCACAAGGCGCGCGAGGAGTCCGGCAAGTTCGGCATCGAGCTCGGCCCGCTCGGTTCGCGTGAGGTACGGCGCGCCCTTGAAGACCGCGGCCACCTCGGCGGGTCCGAGCGTGCGCGTGCCGGAGGCGAGCGTGAAGAGCTGCTCGCCGTCGAAGACGCTCATCGGCGCCGGGAGCGCGAGCGTGACGCTCCCCTCCTGCTCGAGGGCCGCCTCGATCCCGCTGGCGCTCAAGGCCACGTACGGCAGCGGGTCGCCGCCCCGGGCGCGCGCAAGCGCGCTGGCCACGCCGGCGCCGCCCCCGAAGGGGTACGCGTCGGCGAGCGTGTCGTAGGTGGTGCCGGGGATGGTAACGCTCATGGCCGGGCTCACGGGCTCGAGCGTGGCGCCGGTGCCGGAGACGTCGGCGATCGCCACGATCTGCGCCACCACGTCGCCGTTCTCGTCGGCAGCCGCACCCACGAGCAGCACGCGGGTGAGGTCCTCGGCCGCCACGCCGGTGGCGCCGATGCGACCGGTGGCAAAGAGCACGGCCACGGCAGCCGCCACCACCACGAGCGCCCCCACCGCGATGCGGATCGCGCGCGCGGCCCGTGCGGCCTCAGGTGTGTGTACGGCTCGTGCCACTACTCGGTCACCCCCAGGTACTC
>JAFGUS010000062.1 GCA_016938395.1 Coriobacteriia bacterium
GAGCGACGGAGCCCGACGGCCCTGTGTGGCGAGGCGTTCGAGCATGAGATCGTGCCCATCACGGCCGGGCCCGGAGCACCCGGACAGGACGGCGTGGCCTGGTCGATCTCGGTCCGGGAGGGCTCCGCCCTAGCGGGAGGAACCAGCGGTCGACGCCGTCTCACGTGCCGCGCGCCGGGCGGTCTTGGTCGTGCTCGTGGCTGCCGTGCGGGCCGTGCGGCCAGTGGTGGTCGCGCCTCGCTTGGCCGTGGTTGCTGTCCGCTTGGCCGACTTGCGGGCAGAGGTGACGGTTCCCTTGGCCCCGGCTTTTGCGGCTCGTGCGGTGCTGGTGCCGCCGCGCTGTGCAGCACGCACGGTGCGCTCGGCGCCGGCCTTGGCCGATGACCCCGTGGCCCGGGCCGTGCGTGCCGTCCGCTCGCTGGCCTGCTTCGCCTTGCGCGTCGCCTCGATGGCGGCCTCTGTCGCATCCGAGGCAGTGGATCGCACCTGTGTGGCGGTGCTGCGAGCCACTTTCGCCCCTCGTGGGGACACCCGGGGCCTGTCGCGTCGCAGCACGGTGGCGATGATGTCGCCAATCGCGGTCACGCCGCCCTGGGCCAAACCGTTCAGCATGTCCGCGATGCGGTCGACCACGCCCGCGGCAGTACCCACGACCAGGTTCCCGGGGGGCGTATCAGGTGCGCGGGGGTGCGGGTGGGTCGGGGCGACCTTCCTCGCCGCTGCCATGGCCTCACCGAGGTCGCTCAGTGCCTTACGGCCCAGCTCGTCGCGCACCATCGGGAACAACTCACCTTCCTCCACATCGACGTGGTGACGCACGTTGTTGATGAGGACGGTGACCTTCGCGTCGAAACGCTCATCATCCGGCGACATCCCGTCGATCTCGGAGAGCACCCACTTCACGACGTGATGCTCCTCGAGGCTCTCCATGCCGAGGTCGTCGGTACCGGGAACCGTCGCCCTCACGGCCGGGTAGAACAGCTGCTCCTCGATCGCCGCGTGCACGGAGAGCTCCTCAATGACGCGGTCGATGATCGAGCGCTTCTCCACGAAGGCCCGGTCCCCCGACCGCTCGAACCGCCTGAACAGTTGCTCCACGGCCGCGTGGTCTTCCTTGAGCATGCTTATTGCGTCCATCTGCTCGGGCATACCCACGTCGAGCGCGAACTAACCGCGGTTCGTCGGAGCATCGGGGCTTCCGCCTGCGGCGACGGAGGGCTCAATCGATGCCATCTTCTAACGCACGGTCCTGACGGCCAGCGTCAACAAGAACTCCCTCGTCTTGAACCCGGCCTTCGCTTCCGTGAATGTCCTGGCCCACTCTGGAGCCGCGGGCCCGTTGCTCCGGCCCCACACCGGCCTTAACCGTGCGCGTTGAGTGGCCATCATCGTCTCCTGCTGAACGTGTTGCCGCCCGAGTCGTTCCTGAACTTGTGTCCGACAAACCTGGGCGCGGACCCAAATCTCGACGGCGCAGGGCCGACGAGCGGGTCGCGCAGGA
>JAFGUS010000063.1 GCA_016938395.1 Coriobacteriia bacterium
AGGCTCCATACGAGACACCCGCGGGCCGTCGGCCGCACGAGCATCAAGTACGTGCTGCCGGCGTGGTGTCCGGATATGTCGTATGCGGATCTCGCGATCGCCGACGGGCAGACGGCGAGCGCCCGCTACCTGCGTGTGCTGCGCGGCCAGACCACAGGGGCCGAGGCCGAGCAGGTGCTCGACGATCTCACCGAGTACTGCGGCCTCGACACGCACGCGATGGTCCGTCTGCTCGATGAGATCAGGCGGCGGGCGGCGTCCGGCGCGGACGGCTGACGCCGAGCACCTGCTATGCTGCGCGCATGGACACCATCACGCTCGTCTCGACCATCCTTATCACGCTCGCGCTCGTGTTCTACACCCTCGGCGTATGGGCGGAGCGGATCGCGCACTACCTCAAGCCGTGGCACGTAGCTGCGTTCTGGACCGGCTTCGTGTTCGACACGACAGGCACCATTGCGATGGACCTCATCGAGCCGGGTGTGGACTGGCTGAGTGCGCACACGATCACGGGACAGCTCGCACTCTGGTTGATGCTCGGCCACGCGATCTGGGCGACCATCACCGTCCGGCGCGGCACCGATGAGGCGCGTACCGGTTTCCACCGCTACAGCCTGCTCGTCTGGCTGTTCTGGCTCGTGCCCTACATCGGCGGCATGCTCCTCGGCATGGGCGTGATCTAGCGCCGGCGGCGCGGTCTGGAGGCTGACCTATGGCAGAACGCTCATTCTGGCGGGAGCAGACGCCGTCACTCGGCGTCGCGCTGGGCAACGTGTTCGCCATCGGCATCGGCATGGGAGTGCCGGTCTTCGCCATCCTGCTCGCGCTTCCGGTGGGGTGGTGGCTCGGCACACGCTACGCGGCAGCCGAGCCCACCGTTCGCGCCGCACTCCGCTCGCTCGTGCTTGCGGCGGCGGGTCTGGCGGCGGTGAGCTTCGTTGTGCTGCTCGTCGTTTGGGGACCACATGTCCCGAAGGCGTTCGATCCGGCTGTCGACGCCGCCTCGTACGGCATCCCGCTGATCCTCTACACGTCGCAGGCGTCGATGATCGGGTGGTTCGTGCTCATGCTCGTCATCTCCCCGGTCGCGCAGTTCATGGCGGTCGTGAGCACCGGTGCGGTTGCGATGCTCGCGCGGTCGTTGCGGTCCCATGACGCGCTCGAAGGGGACGCGGCAGGATGACCGGCGGCAACCCCGGCACGCCGCTCGGCGGCTTCGTAGTGGGCGCGGTGGTCATCGGTGCGTCCACCGGCGGCCCGCGGGTTGTCGAGGGCATCCTGCGCGATCTGCCCGCCGACTTCCCCGCGCCGGTCGCTGTCTGCCAGCACATGCCGCACGGCTTCACCGCGAAGTGGGCCGAGCGCCTCGACGGACTCTGTCGGCTGCGCGTGAAGGAGGCCGAGGACGGCGAGCCGTTCCGCCGCGGGACCGTCTACATCGGTGCCATCGGGCGCCACCTGCGCTTCCGCCGCGATGGCCGCACCGCGCGCATCCGGCTGGATGCCGACTTCGCCGACGCGCTCTTCGTGCCGTCGATCGACTACATGATGTCCTCTGCGGCCGACACGTTCCGGAGCGGCACACTCGCGGTGCTTCTGACCGGCATCGGTTCTGACGGTGCGCTCGGGATGCTCGCGGTGCGGCGGGCCGGTGGCTACACGCTCATCGAGCGGCCCGAGTCGGCGACTGCGGCGAGCATGCCGGCTTCGGCAGCCGAGCTCGATGCGGCGGTGGAGGCTGTGCGTGCCGAGGATATGGCATCGGTCATCCTGAAGCGCGCGCGGGGTGAGATTGGGCTGTAGGGCGCCCACATCCGGGCCCTCCGTGCCGCGGCACCGTGCGTGATCGTCGGGATGCGACTTACTCGGCGGTGCGTGCGTGGGCGAGGGCGTCCGCAAACACGGCGGTGATGAGGTCCTGCTCGGCGGCGTTCTCGTTGGTGAACGCGTGCCAGACGAGGTTGTATCCGATCCAGTACACGCGCCCCTCGCCGACCTCCTGCACGGCGATCAACGGTCGGTCTCCTACTGTCGCGAGGGTTCGGAGGTCGGAGTTCCCCGGCAGCGCCGTGTAGTCCGCGCCGAACCATCTGCCGCCATCGGCATCGACAAACCGCGCGGCCCTGATGGAGCCGAGATCCGGCTGGATGGCGACGAGCTCGGCTCCCACCTGTATGGTGGCGCCCGGATCGAGCGGGGCGCGCCGCATGACCGTCTCGAACATCACCGTATCCTGCAGGTTGAACGGGCCGTTGCCGAGGTTGGCCGAGGCATCCACTACGATGGAGCCCCCCTCTGCGACGTACTCGTAGAGCGCCGCCTCGCCGGCCGTGCGGTCGTGCCACCTGACACCGTAGACGGCCACGGCGTCGAACGCGGCAAGCGCATCGGCCGACATCGCGTCGAGGAACACCATCCTTCCCCACTCCTGCGGGCCCTGGTCGCCGGTGAGGTAGAACGTGTAGCCGGTAACCTGCTCGAGGTAGTTGTCCCACGCCTTGCCGAGATACAGCACGCGGGGGAGCGTGTCCGGTGCGTCGGTGGTGCGCGTGAGCACGCTCGCGCCCTCCGCGGTCATGCCGACTGCGTACCCGTGGTAGGCGTCATCGTGAATGGTCACGTAGTAGTCGGCCACGTTCTTGTCGAGCGAGTGCTGGAATGCCGTCGCCTCCTCGAATCGCTGCATCGCCTTGACGGGGATCCGGGCGTACCATGCGGTGATCGGCCAGAGCTCGGAGAGCACAGTCGCGTCTTCGATGCCCGGCTGCTCTCTCAGGTACGCGGACGTTTCCCGCGCGGCGATCGTCCACACGTCCGGCGGCTGAGCTGCCGTTTCGGCCATAGCGATCCCCATCGCGGGCACGAGGAAGAGCGCCAGGGCAGCCGGAGCGGCATAGCGGGCGACGAGGCGAAGCGCTTGTGCGTCGGATCGGGGCGACCGACCGGCAGGCATCGCCTGCGCCGTCGTCTCCGGTGTCCGTTCGGCGGCGCCGAGCGTGCGCTGGATGTCTGTGACAAAGGTCCGGAATCCCTGGAGAATCAGGAACACGATGGGGGGCGCCATCGTGATCACGTAGCGCGGAACCTGGATGCGCTCGTGTCCGTGGAAGTCGAAGTAGGCGAGCAGCCACGCCGCGATGACAGCACTCAGCGCGTCCGCGGCCGTCAGTCGACGGCCCGTGGGTGTGTCCTCGGTGGTGCCGATCGCGCTCCAGAGCCCGACGATTGCGATCGGGATGGTGATCTGGCGCACGACGAGGCCGCCTCCGAGCAGCTGCGCGAGGACTGCCGGGACACACGCGAACAGCCCGAGCACGATTCGCGGGATCTTCGGCCTACGGTTCTGCAGGTGGGTCACAACACCCAGGCCGAGGCCGAGCGTCGCAATCATGAGAACGAGCAGCACCGCCAGGCCGACACGCTCTCCACCGAGGAACGTCGGTAGTGATCTGACGAGCCACTCCGCCGCGGGATCCGGCGTGAACTGTCCCGTAGGCGCGCTGAAGTCCTCGTACATCCCGAAAGCCACCAGGAAGGGGAAGAGCACGTCTCCGAATCGATCGGCGTAGAAGCGCGCTCCGGGTAGCACGTAGGCCGAGATGGCTAACAGCAGCCCACCGCCGATGTACTTGGCCTGGTAGAAAGGCTTCCAGCGGAACACGACCCAGACCAACACGGGGAAAGCGATGAGGATTGCCGTGTACCGCGTCATCAGCGCTGCGGTGAACAGAGGTCCGGCAAGCAGATACCACGCGGGGTGGTCCTCGGTTGCCTTGATGCACGCCCAGATCAACCACATCGAGAGCGATACCGAGAAGAAGTCCGTGTACCCTACCCCGAGGTACTGCCACAGGGGTTGTACGGCAAGCAGGAGCAGCGCGCCGACGGCTGCCAGGACCGGCTCGAAGCGTCTGCGCGCGATCAGATAGAACGCGATCAGGCCGCCGAGAGAAGCGAGACCATCCACCCACTGGATTACCGATTCGTGGAGCGGGAACCCGATCGAGAACAGCGCAGCCGTTACGAGCGAGAGGACCGGGGGTCTGTGGAGCTCCGAGTAGCCGAAGCTCTCGCCAGCGAATTCGGCGGCGTTCGCGAGGAACGCGAACGTGTCCCAGTATGGGCCGATGCGCATCTGCTGGCCGACCTTGTAGGCGATGAGTGCTGCAGCAACGACGACCATGAGGGCGAACACGACCGCCCCGAATCTCGTGGGGCGGTCGGGACGTGCTAGAAGCGACATCTACCCGCTCCTCCGCATCGTGTCGAACCACCGCACGATGAGTGTGTACGCGAAGAGCAGGGGCACGACGATCGAAGTGGCCATACGCACAGCTCGCAGCCACGACACTGCGAAGGCGCCGAGCATGCCGCTCGCAATCTCGACCGACCTCAGCCGAAGTCGCCGGAGATCGCTGGCGGTCTGCTGCACGGGCCCCTGCATCGTCCACTGCTGCTCCTCGGTGAGCGTAACCAGGAAACCCGAGAAGCGGAAGTGGAAGACCGCGAAGCGGTAGATGGGCAGCCCGGCGAGCGCCCATATGCTGCGTTCGATGCGGTTCTTGGTGTGTTCGTCGGCAAGTGAGAACACGGCCAGCGTATTGACGATCTCGAGACCCAGGTAGAACAGGTACATGCCGAGCGCGGCGACGGCAACGACGCGCATCGGGTAGCCGATCAGGGGGAAGAAGAGCAGCAAGGGTGCCCAGATGAGGCGCGGGAACGCGAGCGTGTGATCGAAGACGAGCATCTTCGGCAGGGCGAACCGGCCGAGGCGGCCGTGCTTCTCGGTGCCGATCAGGTCCTCGTGGATGCCGCAGACTTCGAGCTGACCGCGCGCCCACCGGACGCGCTGCGCGTACAGACCGTCCCATTCAACGACCGGCTCGAGGTAGACCTTCGCGTCGTCGATGAACCCGATCTGCACGCCGCGGCGGTGGAGTTCGAAGGTGAGCAGAGTGTCCTCGGATACGGTAGTGTTTTCGTAGCCTATGCCGCCCTCGAGCACCTCGCGGCGGAACGCCGAGCACGCGCCGGCGAGCGTGTACATGGTGTTCGAGAGCGACTGCGCACGACGGCCGAGATCGAACGATGCGAGGTACTCCAGGAACTGCGAGCGCGCGAGGAAGCTCTGGACCGGCCCGAGCCTCATCGTCTCGATGTCGCCATTTTCGTCGAGGACGAGGTTGCCGTTGCCGTCGCGCGCCTCGAGCATCTCCCAGTCGATCTCGATATTGCCGGTGGCCGCACCCATCTCGGGCCGGCGGATGAACGCGCACGCGATTGCGCGAACGGCGCCCGGCGCGAGGATGACGTCGCTGTCGATGTTGATGACGATATCGCCCGTGCTCGCCGCGATACCGGCGTTGAGCGCGTGCGCCTTGCCCTGGTGGCCGTTCTTGATCAGAGCGAGCGTGCCTTTGAACGGGCCCACCGTGATCGGCGTGCCGCGCAGCAGGAACGTGCCGTTGCCGGTCCCGTCGTAGACGTGGTTTCCGTTGAGGTGTTCCTCGACTCGCTCGGCGGTGTCGTCGGTGGAGCCGTCGTCTACCACGATGATCTCGAGCCGGTTGTGCGGGTAGTCCTGCGCTTTGACCGAGTTGAGGCACCGGTCGATGACCGCCGCCTCGTTGTGCGCCGGGACGATGACGCTTACCGTGGGCAGCTCGTCGTCGGTACACGGCGCCTCGCGCGCGAGTTCGCGCCGGCGCGCCGAAACGCGGATGAGCCGGGCGATCGCCTCGGCGCCATCGACGAGGACCGGCGTGATCAGCCAGACGCCCCAGATGAGCAGGAATGCCCAGATGCTATCCATCGGCGGGCTCCCCGGCGAGATCGCGGCCGATGCGCGCCACGGTGGGGCGCGTGACGAGCCACCAGTAGAGAGCCACGGTGCCGATGAAGAACAGGATGCGGCCGAACACGGCGTGTGCGGCAAACACCCACGACGTACCGAACGCATTGATGAGCGCGACGATGAGCATGATGCGCGCGATGTTGATGACATAGGTGACGGCCGTGCCGACGATCGCGGTCGTCACCTTCCTGCCTGCGCTGAAGGCGGGATAGAACACGACCAGGCCGATGATGGCGGACATCTCGAGCAGCGCGGAGCACTCGATGCCGACGTCGAAGACCGCCCATCCCGTGTGGTTGGGGATAGCGAGCCCCGTCTCGCCGATCAGCGAGAGCGCGATCCCACTCGCCCCGGCCAGTCCCACGGTCTGCCGGGCCTCGAGCGCCTCAAGCATCGTGTCGGCGCCGAAGGTCGACGCCCAGAACAGCACGACCAGCACGAAGCCCAGACCGCCGGTGAGGTAGAAGAGCAGCCACCGCCGGCTGCGGCGAAGCAGGAACACCACTGCGGCCCACGCGACCGTCCCGAGGACGAGCCAGAGCAGATCGATGCTCACGACGCCTCACCTCCGGCCGGCTCGCGGCGGCGCCACAGCACGTACGCGGCACCCGCCATCGTAAGCGCGAACAGCGGGAGTCCGAGGGTGGGAATCGAGTAGAACTCGGTCGTGGCCTCGTCGATCACCGTGCCACCGCTCGTCGTCCAGGTGGCGGTCACGCGGTAGGTCCCCTGGTTGGGGAAGAGCGAGTTGCTGACGGTCCAGGGCGCTGTTTCGGTCCACGTGCCGCCACCCGCCACCGTGATGCCCGTTGTGACGTGCGTGGGATCCACCGGCGACGTGCCGTCCCACGTGATGGGCGCGCCCGTGTCGTCGATGTAGATGTCGCTCGCATCGAACGTGCCGTCGCCGTTGCTGTCCCACCAGATGACGTAGGTCATCGTCGAGTCCGTGATCGTGGAAGTGTTGTCGTTGACGACCGACGAGCCGACGGCCACATCCTCACCCACGCCCGGTGCGTCGGTGGCCGACAGTTCGGTGATCTCGGCGTCGAATGTCACCGTGAACGGCGTGCGCTCGAGAAGCACATTCTTCGAGGAGTACAGCTCCACGTACCAGTCGCCCGTCGGCTGGCCCTCAAGCGTCGTGTACTCGTCGAACGCCATGCCCTGCGTGTCGACCGTGCGGAGCGAGCTCGTGCGAACCTGTCCGTCCGGGCTGTACCAGACGAAGTAGACATCATCGCCTGGCTTGAGGCCGGCTGCGCGAGCGTACACGACATCGCCGATGCGGAACTCGTCGGCCTGGTTCACGTAGCCGCCATCGGCGTACGTGGTCAGTCGGCGCACGGTTGTGGTGTCCGTGGCGGTCTCGGTGTAGGTGGTGCCGCCGGAGACGGTCGTCGCGGTGACGGTCGTCGTGTCGACGGCGTTCGCCGCCGCTCCGGGCGGCACCGCGACCCGCACGATGATGTCGCGGGTAGCGCCGTTCGCTCCGACCTCGATGGGGCCGGTGATCTGCGTGACACCGTCGGGCTCCCAGAAGGTCACCGGCCACCCCTGCGACGAGACGTGCGAGAGCGTCACATCGCGCTCGGTCGGCCAGCTGTTGGTGATGGTGTGCGTGTACTGGATCGTTGAGCCCGCGCCCGCGTAGCCGGTGTTGTCCGGCTCGATGGTGAGACCGACGGCCGCGGTCGTCGTGCCCGTTGCCGAGCTCGTCACTGCGGGCGAGCCGTTCAGCGTGGCGGCGAGACGGGTCACGTCCTGCGTGCCCAGCGACGTCCCTGTGGGGACCGTCACGTTCACCTTCACCCGGGCCAACTCGTCGACCCCGAGCAGTACCGAGGTGATCGGGTTGCCGTCCATGTCCGTGATCGTGAACGGCCAGCCGAGCGAGGAGAGTGCCGCAAGGTCGAACTGCCCGCTCGCGCCCGTGTTGTTCTGCACATCGAAGACGTACGAGATCGTCTGCCCCGGTGCCATGGTGGCGCTCTGGTTCGGCGTGACCGTGACGAGTCCCACGCGCGTCGTGTCGGTGGCCGAGTCGCTCACGCCGGGGTCGCTCTGCGAGGTGGCGGTGACCGTGGTGATCGCCTGCGTGCCCGAGGACGCTTCGGGCGGGATCGTGACGTACACCCGGATATCCTGCGTGGTGCCGGCCGTCAGAGTGACCGCCGAGATGGGATTGCCGGCGGTGTCGGTGATGCTGACCGTCCAGCCCGGGAGGCTGGCGAGTGCCTGCAGGTCGAACGTCTCGGTGGTGTTCCCATCGTTGGAGACCGTGTGCACATAGGTTATGGTCTCGCCCGGTGCGCCACCGTCGGCGTTGTCCGGCGTAATCGTCACGCCGCGGTCGAGCAGGTACATGATCGGCTCGACGTTGTCCTCAACCTGCCCGCGGTTCTCCTCCAGGTACCGTCCGCCGCCGATGGCCTTGTACGTGACGCTCGGTTTGTTCTTCTCGCCCCACGCCGGGCCATTGCCGGCGGCGAAGTGGATGGCGAAGGGGTATCCGGGCTCGACGCCCAGGTCACTCCATGCCACGCGGGCCTCGCACTCGATTCCGTCGCCGTTAGGCGAAAGGTAGGCATCCATGGTCTGCTGCGGGACGTACTCACCGCTCTGCTTGTCGGCCCACCCGTCGGGTGTCTCACCGTCACCGGAGGGCTCTCCGGTGCGGTGGATGTCACGCATAGGGTCACCCTCCGGGTGGTACAGAGCCCCGTCTAGGCGGGCCTGGTTGTACTTCAAGATCATGGCGCCGCCGTTGGCGTACGATGCGTACGGTCCACCGGTCGAGACCGTCCAAACCACCACACGGTCGGTGTCCTGCAGCAGGCCGTCGCCCTCGCAGTCGAGGTACGCGCCGAAGGTGATGGCCTTCGTGCCGCCGGCAGTACGCCGCCACGAGAAGTACAGGTACTCGTCGTCGTAGGTCGTGCCCACGAGGTAGATGTCGCGGTCGGGCTGTCCCGGCCAGTCGGGGTCGTCCGGGATCTGGGTGTCTCGTACGACGTTGTCGGTGTCAGCGCGGACGCCGATC
>JAFGUS010000064.1 GCA_016938395.1 Coriobacteriia bacterium
GATTCGGCGAGCCTCGGAGATCTCGCCACGGAAGCGGATGATTGCCGCCATTGCGTCGGGGTCGCGGTTCGCGAGTTCCCAGTCGGCGAGGCGCCAGACCGCTTGGCGTTCCGATTCGGACAGGCCCACCAAGGAGTCACGCTGCCGCGCGACTCGCAGCACGAAGTCCCCCAGCGGAGTCCGAAGCAGCCACGGCTTCGTCATCGGGGGCGAAACATACCGCACACGGTGGCGATGCGAAGGTGAATGGTGAGGCCCCTCCGCCGCCTGAGCGCGGCGGCTTCGCTGGCGGCCAAAGCCCCCCGAAGGCCCGGCGCCGCCCCACCGCGCCGGAGAGGTCGCCGCGACGCGCCAACGCGGCGGGGTTTCCAGCGGAGCTGCGGATGTTGCAGCGCGGCTGCCGCGATCAGATCGTAGTTACGGCGTTGCCGGGTGGCCCCGGGTCGTTGCCTTCCCGGGGCTCCCACAGATCCGGACGTGCGGGACTACCGCATCCGGCTCGTCAGGACGGGGCTTCGCTGCGTGACGTACTGGTGCACGATGCGCGGCGGCGGGAGCGGGAAGCGCTCGAGCAGCACGAGCAGGTGGTCCCAATCGACGTACCCAGTGTTGGAGCGGCGCGAAAGCCACTTGCGCCAGGCGTGTCGTGTTTCTCGGTGGAAGCGCTCGAGGGCCCGGTAGTTCGACGTGACGCCGAAATAGCCGTAGTGCCCGCGAAGCTTCCGCGCGAGGGCTTGTTGCTGCGCGCGCAGTGGGTCGTGCCGATGGGCACGGCACCACTGCCGGACACGATGTAGCGCTCTACTGAAGCGGTCCTTCGCCGTTCGCTGCTTCACGAGCCACGCCCCACGGCGGGAAAGCCCCCAGTGGTGCGTGAAGCCGAGGAAGTCGAAGGTCGCGGGCCCGGCCGGGTTGCCCCGGTCCATGCGCCGAAAGTCGACCAGCCTCGTCTTGTCGGGATGCAACGAAAGGCCGTACTTGCCGAATCGCTTCGGCAGCACGTCGAGGACCCGACTCGCGTCCCTCTGCCACTCGAAGGCGAGGACCATGTCATCCGCATAGCGGACGAGCTTCGCGCGCCCTTTCAGGCGCGGCAGCACGTCTCGGCGGAACCACAGGTCCACGACCTCGTGGAGGTAGATGTTCGCGAGCAAGGGCGAGATAACCCCGCCCTGGGGCGTGCCGGATTCGGGATGCACGAGGCCCCCCTGCTCCAGCACACCAGCGTTCAGCCATTTTCCGATCACGCGCAGCAGGACACCGTCACGTACCCTGCGGCGGACGATTCCGACCAGGTGTCCATGGTCGAGGGTGTCGAAGAACTTGCGTACATCGACCTCCAAGACCCAACCTCCACCCACCGGCATCGTAGCATCACGAATCGCCTCTAGCGCTTGATGTGCCGAGCGACCCGGCCGGAAGCCGAACGAGCAGTCCAGAAAGTCCTGCTCGTAGATGGCCTCCAGCAACATGGCAATCGCACGTTGCAGTACCTTGTCCTCGAAGGTGGGGATGCCGATGGGACGCATCTGCTTCCCATCGCCCTTCGGGATGTGCACCCGCCGAACGGGTGGCGCCCGGTACCTGCCGGACTTGAAGCGGTCGAGCAGCGACTGGAGGTTGCCCTCCAGATTGGCCGCATACTCGGCTGCTGTGCGTCCATCGATGCCGGGCGCGCCGTCCTTGCGCGTGCGTCGGTACGCCTCGCGCAGCCAGTCGATGTCGATGTGGTGAGCGAGCGTCGTGAACGCCCGTTCGGGATGTCGTCGCGCTGCCTCTGCTATCCGTTGAAGTTTCGTGAAGACGGTTGGTGAGCTCTGAGTCTCTCCCATCGGTCCCTCCTACGGTTCCACGTCCCGGTGCCGCTCTTTGCTCGGCTGGGTCCCTTGGGATGGTTCCCCAGCGTCATTGCTCGTACCGCGGCACTCCGACTTCTCGTGACCCCAGCGTCGCTCGGCTTCTCGCTCCGCTCCGCCGTTCCGGCTGGTGCCGGAGGCCTCGAGACCTCCCAGGTTCCTGGGCAACCCTTCGTGTGCGTGCGCCGGTCTCAGACCCCGGTGGAGGCGCTCAGGTCAGGACCCCGGGCTGACGCCCTGCGATTCGACCTGTGCGCTGTTGCCTTCCGCGTCGTTCACCGCGTCGGCCTCCACAACCTGCGGCTTTCGGAGCTCCATGTCGCCGCCCACACACCCGCTGTCTACGCTTCGCAGCCGCCCTCGCGAGCGGTCCACGCAAGACTCGCTTCCGGCTGGCGGTCCTCAACCTTGGCCGGTTGGGAATTTCACCCACGGGTTGCACTGAAAGTTTCCATCGCTACATGATGTTCCCCTTTCTCCAGGCTTGCCTGGCGCAAGGACGAACCCGCTGCGCGGCAGGAGCTGCGTCGAGCTGACGAGGAGCGGGGCGGCGGCTCCTGATCCGGCGTCGTGAGTGACGGTCGCGAACGCCGCGGGTTTCGAGGGAGATCTCGCCGGGGGTGCCAGGGCGCTGCGGTTCCGTGACGCTGGTGGCTTCCCGCGCCCGGCAGTCGGGTGCAGGTCACCAGGAGGCCCGTGATGGGACAGCTACGCGACAAGATGGACGAAGACCTGAAGCTGAAGGGATTGAGCGCGAACACTCGGGAGACGTACCTCTACTGTGCGGCGGCGTTCGTGAGGCACTACGGCAAGCCACCGGGGAAGATGGGCCGGGCGGAGGTGCGCGACTTCCTGCTTCAGCTGCTCGAGAAGCGGAAGGTGAAGGCATCGACCTACAACGTGTACGCGGCGGCGTTGCGGTTCGTCTACGGCTGCACGCTCGGGCGACCCGAGGAGGTGGCGTGGGTTGGGCATATGAAGGTAAAGCAGCGCCTGCCCGCGATTCTGAGCGCGGAGGAGATCGAGCGGTTGCTCGCGGAGCTCCCGTCACTGAGACACGTCGCCATCGTCATGGCGGCCTACGGCGCGGGGCTGCGGGTCAGCGAGGTCTGCAACCTCCGGGTGGAGGACATCGACAGCCAGCGGATGGTCATCCACGTCCGTCACGGCAAGGGTGACCGCGATCGATACACGATGCTGCCGCGTCGGCTACTGGAGGTGCTGCGCGCGTACTGGAGGGAGGCGCGACCGGCGGGGGCGGAGCTCTTCCCCGGGGGCAAGCCCGGCACGGTGTTTTCCCGTGCGGCAGTCAACAAGGCTCTGCAACTGGCGACCGAGCGCGCGCAGATCAAGAAGCGTGTGACCCCGCACTCGCTGCGCCACGCCTTCAGCACCCACCTGTTGGAGGGCGGAACAGACCTGCGGACCCTCCAGGTGCTGCTCGGCCACGCCTCGATCCGCACGACGGTGCGCTACGCCCAGGTCAGTCCCGTGATGATCCGGCGAACGGAGAGCCCCGCCGACCGGCTGCCGACCGTGCCGGCCATGGCACGGAAGAACCACGCGGGGACGGCGGTGCGTAAGGCGGCCCCGGCGCGCGCCGCCACCCCGCCAGCGCCGTCGCGCCAGAAGACCCCGCCGCGCCGCGCCGCCTAGCGGCGATCGGCGATGAACGCGCAGCAGACCTGCGCCGACTCGCACGGGTCGGCGCAGGGAGCGCGGGCGCGCCTGGAGCTCGCGGACATCGTGCGCGAGTACCGGGCAGCATATGCCCGACGGTACCCCGTCACTCCCACCGAGAGCGCGGTGCTCGACGCGATCGAGCGGTGCCGCACCGCCGCCCTCGGTGGGCACGTGGACGTCTGTCTCGCGTGCGGCCACCAGCGTCCGTCCTACAACTCGTGCCATAACCGCCACTGCCCGAAGTGCCCCGCGGTGGCGCAGGCCAAGTGGATCGCGGGGCGGCTCGAACGGGTGTTGCCGACCCACTACTTCCACGTGGTCTTCACCCTGCCAGCCGAGCTGCGGGGACTGGCCTTTTCCCACCCCGATCAGGTCTACGCCCTGCTGTTCCGCTGCGCATCGGACACGCTGCTCGAGCTGGGGCGCGACGAGCAGCGTCTCGGCGGCGAGCTCGGGCTCACCCTGGTGCTCCACACCTGGGCCCGCGATCTGTCCTACCACCCCCACGTGCACGCCATCGTCACCGGCGGCGCGCTCACCGGTGACGACCGGTGGCGGCCGGCCCCCCCGGAGTACCTCTTCCCGGTCGCGGTCATGGCTCGGCTCTTCCGCGGCAAGATGCTGGCAGAGCTGCGTCGGGTACAGCGTCGCGGCGAGCTACGGGTGTCTGACGAGCCCAGCTTCCACGCGCTGGTCGCCCAGCTCTACCGCAAGAATTGGATCGTGTACTGCAAGCGCCCCTTCGGCGGTCCCGAGCAGGTGGTCCGCTACCTGGGGCAATACACGCATCGGGTCGGCATCGCGAACCAGCGCCTCGTCGCGATGGACGAGCGCGGCGTGACCTTCCGCACCAAGAACGGCCAGTGCGTCACCCTCGATGGCGTCACCTTCCTTCGGCGCTGGCTCTGCCATGTTCTGCCGCCGCGCTTCGTCAAGATCCGCCACTTTGGCCTGATGTCCGCCGCGCACGCCAGGACGCGCCTCGAGGTTGCACGAACTCGGCTCGCTCCCGCCCCGAGTCCACCGGACCCGACCGCGCTTCCCACGCCTCCCGGGGCCGCGCCGCCCGCAATCGCGCCGCCAACGCTGCGTTGGCGCGAGGTCATCGTGGTGCTCACCGGCATCGACCTCGGGGCCTGCCCACGCTGCGGCAACCGAGCGCTCGAGCGTTCGCCGCTCCCGCGCGCTCCACCCTGCACCCAGGTGCGAGAGGCGGCATGACCGCTCGCACCGGAAGTCATGGGACAGCTATCTCACCCGCCAACACGCGCGGCCATGCCGGGGTCCATGCTACGCGGTCGTGGCCCGGCTGGCAGCGGCTTGCCGCTTCGCTGCACTGCCCCGCCGAGACAAAAGCCAGGTCACCAAGCGCCGTGCCGAGGCCCCCACGGGCGCCGCCTGCCCCACCGGAACCCGCCATGCGAGCCGGTCACCAGTCCGGCGATCGGCCAACTTCCGCATAGCCACCGGTGACGACATCGCGGCTGCCGCGCACCGGCTCCGCCCAACCCGACGATTGCGGAACTGCGCCGACCACCGGATGGCTCGCGGTCACTCCAGGCGGCTGTCGAGTGGGGCGCACTCCCGCAATCGCCCTACTTCTTATGTCTAGCGAGGGGCAGGCGCGGGGCTTGCTTACCGCTCCCTGACGCTCGCCTTCGTCACCCTCGCCAACAGCAAGCCCCGTGCCCCGCAGGGCGGATCGCATAACCCCGGGGTTATGCGATCCGCTGCCCCGAGCGACTCCGGCGGGCTGGCGCAGCGACCTCGCCGTCACCTGCCGCAGCCGCTCCGCGCCGTGCAGTCGCCATCCTCCTCCGTCTCCTCGTCCTCGGCGGCTAAACGGGAAAAAAGCTCCTCGGCGCTCGCCGTCGTCTTCGCGAGCGGCGGATGGGCGACCTCCACCTCGGCGCCGTGCGCCGTAACCGGAGCGCCCGGAGCGCCCCGTGCGAGCTTCGCCGTCGGGTGCGTCAGCGCGTGCACCGCCTGGAGC